>CAZVOI010001166.1:0-2255 GCA_964628275.1 uncultured Acidobacteriota bacterium
GTGGCCGGCTTCCCGCTGGGCGCGACACCGCCCGAGGTGAAGGCCTACGAGACCGCGCGCGCGATCGCCGACGGGGCGTCCGAGGTCGACATGGTGATCAACGTCGGCGCGCTGAAATCGGGCGACTACCGGTTGGTCGAACGCGACGTGGCCGGCGTCGCCCTTACCTGCCGCCGCGGCGGGGCGATCTCGAAAGTGATCATCGAAGCCGCGCTCTTGACCGACGACGAGAAGGTGAAGGCGTGCGTGATCGCCAAGCTCGCCGGCGCCGACTTCGTGAAGACCTCCACCGGCTTCGGCCCCGGCGGCGCGACGGCGGCGGACATCGCGCTGATGCGGCGCGTGGTCGGCCCGGAGATGGGCGTGAAGGCGGCCGGCGGCGTGCGCGACCTGAAGTCGGCGCAGGCGATGCTCGAGGCGGGCGCGGACCGGATCGGAGCCAGCGTCGGTGTGAAGATCGTCCAGGAGAGCAAGGGAGCCGCGGTCAGCGGAGCCGCTCCACAGGGATACTGAGGCTTGTCGGCGATCGAGATCGGGCGCGTCCCCGATTCCGAGCGCACCCAGTCGCCGCTCGATCTCTTCTGGATCTGGGCGGGCGCCAACATCGTGGCCACGACGTTCGCGGTCGGCGCGAGCCTGACTCCGTATTTCGAGACCGAAACCGCCCTCGCGCTGATCGTCGCCGGCAGCCTGTCGGGCGCCCTTCTGATCGCGGCGCTGGCGCCGCTCGGTCCGCGGCTGGGGGTGCCTTCGATCATCGCCGCGCGCGCGGCGCTGGGCATCCGCGGCGCCGGTCTGGTGGCGTTCTTCATGTACGTGACGAACTTCGCGTGGATCGCGATCAACAACGTGATCGCCGCGTCGGCCTGCGCGGCGCTCCTGGGCGGGCCGAGCTCGGAGCGGGCCTGGGCCTTCGGCCTCGGCATCGTCTCGACGCTGATCGTCGCGGGCGGCCCGTGGCTCGTGGCGCGCACCGACCGCGTGGCCGTGCCGGTGCTCTTGGCGATCAGCCTTGGGATGACCGTAGCGTGTCTCCGGCTCGAGCCAGCGCCGCTGCTCGCGGCGGTTTCGACGCCGCGCATGGGCCTGCTGCGCGGCTTCGACGTGGTGGCCGGATACCAGGTCTCCTGGATCTTGATGTTTTCCGACTACTCGCGCTACACGCGCAGCGGCCGCGGCAGCTTCCTGGCGGTCTTCTTCGGCCTCGGGCTGACGAGCGCCTGGCTGATGCCGCTTGGGTTTCTGGCGGCGCAGGCTGCCAAGAGCCCCGATCCAGCCGCGATGCTGGCGGCGCTCGGGCTGGGGGCGTGGGGTGGTCTGCTGATGGCGTTCGGCACGCTCACCACCAACTTCGTGAACATCTACCTGTCGGCGCTGGCCTGGAAAAGTCTCTTGCCCGGCTCGTCGCAGAACGTGGCGCTCTGGGTCACCGGCCTGATCGGCGCGGCGCTGTCGCTCTTGTCGCGCGCGTGGCTGGATCGCTACGCGGATTTCATGCTGGTGCTGGGCGGCGTCTTCGTGCCGGTGGGCGGCGTGCTGATCGCACGCTATTTCTTCGACCGCCGGCCCGTCGACCCCGACGGCCTGTACGACGCGAGCGGTGAGCACGCGCGCAACGGCGGCTTCTCGATCCCCGGGACGACCGGATGGCTGGCCGGGGCTTCGACCTACTACGCGATCGGCGCCGCCGGCGGCACACTGCCCGCGCTGTTCGTGGCGATGCTGACGTTCGTGCTGGCGGCGCGACTCAGCGCGGGGCGGGCGAGCGGAAGCTGACGCTCTTCACGATCGCGTCGAGCGTCCGCCGCAGCGCGGCCGACTTCTTCCAGAGCGCGCGCGGCGCGTGGCTGATCGCGCACAGCGACTGTCCCTCGCCGACGATGCTGACGTTCCGCTGACGCCAGTCGTTGGAACCCTCGATCGTCGCGTCGTAGTGCACCTCGAACGCCGAATCGAGCACTCGGCGGCTGCCCAGCTCGGCGCCCACGAAGTCATACTCGTACTTCACGTTTGGGTTCGACTCCATCGGCGGCTTGAGCCGCATTTCCATGCACGTGACGTGCAGGGCGTCGAGGCCGATCTCCTGGGTCCTGAAGTAGAACCGCACGCGCATGCCGTCTCCGCTCGCCTCGAACATGTCGGTCTGGGCGGGAAGCAGCTTCGTCGTCCAACCGGCGGGCGTGCGGAACGTGAACGCTCCGCTCGGATGCGCGTGCTCCTGGGGCAGGCTGGGTTCGGGCGCTTTGCCGGCGAAG
>CAZVOI010001167.1:0-1971 GCA_964628275.1 uncultured Acidobacteriota bacterium
GAGATCGACTCGCCCTACAACACCTACCGGCGTACCGGACTGCCGCCGGGGCCGATCGCCTCCCCGGGGCGCGACTCGCTCTTGGCGGTGCTCTCGCCCGCCTCGACACACGATCTCTACTTCGTGAGCCGCAACGACGGCAGCCACGAGTTCAACGAGTCGCTGCAAATGCACGAGAAGGCGGTGACGCGATTCCAACGGATGCGCCCGCAGCGCTCGCTCGCGCCCGCGTCCAAGCGATGAGGTCCTGATGGGCGGGCGATCTCCGGAGAGCGTCGAACGCGAACCGCTGCCACCGCCAATGCCGCCGTCGTTCCTCGCGAGCGTGGGAATCTTTCTCCTGGTCCTGCTGGTCCTGCTCTCGAACGGCCGGCCGATCGGCGCCGGTGACACGCGCCCGACCGAGCGCGTCGCGGCCAGCCTGGCCGAGTCGTTCGACTTCGACCTCGACGAGTATCCGGAAGTGACGCCGCCCTTCACGCGCCGCTCCGGCGACCACAGCGTGTCGATCTATCCCGTGCTGTCGGCGGTTTTGGCGACGCCGGTGTTCGCCGCCTGCCGCGGATTCTTCGCGCTGGACGAGACGGGCACGGCTCTCGCCGGCAAGCTCGCCGCCGCGCTGCTCTCCAGCCTGGCGGCGGTCGTCTTCTTCCGAGCGCTCGCATGCCGCGTCCCGATCGCCGAGGCGCGCGCCGCCGCCCTGCTGCTGGCGCTCGGCACCAGCGTCTGGTCGACCAGCCAGGCGCTGTGGCAGCACCCGGCGGCGGTGCTGTTCCTTTCGCTGGCGCTCCGATTCGTGTTCAAGGCCGAGCACGACGACGCATGGGCGGGCCGAGCCGGCCTGCCGCTGGCGTTGGCGGTCGCCGCGCGACACGCCGACGTTGCGCTCGTCGCGGCGCTTGCGATCGGCATCGCGGTTCGCTGGCCACGGCGAATTCCGAGCTTCCTGACGTGGGCGGTCGCCCCGATCCTGTGCGTGGCGGCGTACCAGTTCCTGCACTTCGGAGCGCCTTGGCGGACCGGCTTCAGCGGTTCGTTGGCCAACCGCTTCTCCGAGCGCCTGGGCACGGGTCTCGCCGGCCTGCTGGTCTCGCCGGCCAAGGGTCTCTTCGTGTTCACGCCGGTGGCGCTGGTGGCGGTAGTCGGCCTCGTCCGTGCCCTCAGTCGTGGAGAACGCTGGCTGCCGATCGTCGCCGGGTCGGCTTGCTTGGCGCACCTCTGCCTGATCGGAAGCTGGAGCGAATGGCACGGCGGCGAGAGCTTCGGTCCGCGCATGACGACCGACCTGTTGCCGATCCTGTTCGTGTTCCTGCCCGCGGGCTTCGAGGCGTTGCCGCGGGTGGCGACGCTGCTGGCTGCAATTTCGGTCGCGGTGCAGGCGCTGGGCGCCTTCACGTACGACTATCGCTGGGAACGCTTGTATCAGCGCCCTTCGGCTCCCGATCATCGCGAGCTGTGGAGCGTCTCTGACAGCCCGCTCGCGCTCGCCGTGCGCGAGCGCGTGATCACGCTAGCGGCCCCCGGCGTCGCTGAAGGCCGCGCCTTCGTCAGCGAGTACCCGCTCGCGCCGTTCGGCGCGACAGGCTCGCGGGTGACTTTTCCAGCCGGCGTCCTGCGCATCGACGGATCGGAGAACGCCTTCGGCCACGTGTCGCTGCGGCGCGGCGCTCGTATCGTGGGCGATCGGCTGCGGCTGCGCGGCCGATTCGACGCCTTGTTCCTGCGCGTGCGCGAAGGCGCCCGCCCGCGCCGGCTGGAGCTACGCGTCAGCGGCCGCGGCTCGGGCGTGCTGTACGTGGGCGAGCGGAGCTTCGGCAACCCGAAGATGCGCTGGCGCGAGTACCCGATGAACGGGGCGTTCGCGATCCGCCACGGTTACTTCTTCGCGGAATCGGGCGGCGGCGACGTCCTGGTCGCGCTCGGCAAGGAAGCCGGCGACGCGTCACTCGAGTCGATCGCGCTGGTGTCGCC
>CAZVOI010001168.1:0-5029 GCA_964628275.1 uncultured Acidobacteriota bacterium
TGGACGTCGTCGACCAGCTCCACGCTGGCGCCGAGCGCTCGGCAGCGCTCGACTCGAAACGGGCTCGCGTTCTTCGGCATCACGACCTTGGCGGTCGTGCCCAGGCTGCGCGCGGCGTAGCCGACCGCCATCGCGTGGTTCCCCGCGCTGACGGCGGTCACGCCTCGGGCGAGGGCCGCCGCGTCGAGGTCGAGCATCACCGACAGGGCGCCGCGGGGCTTGAAGCTGCCGGTGCGCTGGAAGAGCTCTTCCTTCAGGAACACCTGCGTCCGATCACCCACGATCCGGAGGAAAGCGTCGTCGTCGAGCCGCCGCACCGGGGTCCGCAGAACACGCTGGCCGAGCCGCTCGCGGGTGGCGCGAATCGCCTCGAGCGAGATCTCGTCCAACCCGGCTACTCCGCTTGGTCGCCGAGCAGCCCTTCGACGGCCCGCGTCTCGGGCCCGTTCTCGGTGCAGACCGCGTACTGAACCGGCTTGCCGCGGCGCGTCGCGTACATCGAGACGCCGGCGAACTCGCCCTTCTTGTTGACGATGTAGAAGCTGACGGAGAAGCTCGGGTTGCCGTCCTTGTTGAGCAGGCGCTTCTCGATGGTGTTGGCCTTGATGCGCTTCAGCGCTTCCATCCCGGCGTCCTTCGGCGCGAGGCCGCGACGCAGGCTCTCGACGATCAGGTACGAGCTCAGGTTGAAGAGGTTGGCTTCGCCCCGGCCGGTCGAGCCCGCCGCGCCGACCTCGCCGTCAACGTACAGCCCGGCGCCGAGGATCGGCGAGTCGCCGACGCGGCCCGGGATCTTCCAAGCGAGGCCGCTGGTCGTGGTGACGCCGCAGATCTCGCCTTTGGCATTCACGCCGTTGCAGTTGATCGTCCCGTATGCCTTCAGGGGATCGAGCAGCCCTTCCTCGATCATCGCGACGCGCGCGCGATTGCCCGCGTCCGCTCGTTTCTTCGGATCGAGGTAGTGCTCGGGGTCGATGCGGCGCTTCCATTCGAGCCACTGGCGCCGCGAGTTCTCGGTGTTGAGGTCGTCCTCGATCTTGAAGCCCATCGAGCGCGCGAAGGACTGGGCGTCCTTGCCCACGATCAGGTGATGGTCGGTCTGATCGAGAACCAGCTTGGCCACGAGCGAAGGCGTGCGCACGCCTTCGATGCTGGCGACGCCTCCGGCGCGCTTCTTGGGTCCGTGCATGCAGCACGCGTCGAGCTGCACGACACCTTCGGCGTTCGGCAGGCCGCCGTAGCCGACGCTGTCGTCCTCGGGGTCGAGCTCCACGATGTTGACGCCGGCGATCAGCGAATCGAGGACGTCCTCGCCCTTGACGATCCGTTCGAAGGCCTCGGCCACGGTCGTGCGCGGGCCGCCGTTCTTGTAGCGATTTCCGTTGGCCGACGCCACCACCACCGGCTTCACGCTCTTCGGAGCGAGCACGGTCGGGGCCTGGCCCAGGGCCGGCGCCACGCCGGCGGCGGCTCCCGCGGTGGCTCCCAGCTTCACGAAGTCGCGGCGTGTCAGACGTTGGCTCATGTCTCTCCTCCTAGCGGAGCGTGCCCGCATCGCGGCGCCGCAGAACCTCCGCGTGCAACGCGTACGTGCGCAATAACGCCGGCATTTCGCTGTCGTAGGCCGCGAGCCCTTTTGGAAGCTCGCGCCAGGCACAGTTGCGGCCGCCCCCGTTGCATTCGAAGCGGCGCACGTCGCTGCCGTCCCGGTCCCACTGCAGCTTCTCGTTGTCGGACGACGGGTAGGCGTCGCGCCCCTCCTGGTTGCGGAGCGAAAGGCGGTAGCGCGACACCGAGTACTGGCCCAGCCGCAGCGGGTTCACGAACAGCTCATACTCCAGCCGGCCGTCCGGGTTCTTTATCTCGGCGCTGCCCGACATCTTCTGCCATCTCGAAACGTCGGGGAGCGCCGCCGGAAGGTAGGTCACGAAGCCGCCGCTGCTGCGGCACCCGAGGAGAAGCAACGCGGACGCGATCAGCGCATGCCTCACAGCCCGGCCCGGTCCCACTTCCGGATCGTGTCGCGGATCAGCGCCTCGAGCTTGGCGTTTACCTTGGCGTAGTAGAGCCTGGCTTTGGCCAGGTCGAACTTCGGGTAGCCCTGACCTTCTTTGTACAGGCCGATCGACGACGGGTTGGGGTAGGCGCTCCAGGCGCCGGGTGCGGGGTTCGCGGTCGCCATGTCCGGTGAGTAGCGCTCTTTGTGCACGAGCGCGGCGTCGATCGCCATCATGAACGCGTTCTCGTTCTCGCCTGCGTGGCCGCCGTCCTCGCCGAAGACCTCGAGCGTGACGTCGGCGCAGTACGACCACCAGTTGACCACCAGCGTACGGACGCCGCTCTCGCGACCCACTTCTTGCGCGAGCGCGTTCAGTATCGCGGTCTGCCCGCCACCATGGCCGTTGATCAGGATGATGTTCTTGAACTTGTTCTTGGCGAGACCCGAGAGGACGGCGCGAACGTAGGGCCGATAGGCCTCCTCGGGGATCGTGAACGCTCCCGGATACGCGTCCATCGAACCGGTGACGCCGTAGGCCACGACCGGCGCCACGAAGGCGTTCAGCTTGGGAGCCAGATCGCTCGCGATCGCCAGCGGCGCCAGGATGTCCGAGCCGTTGGCGGTGACGCCGTGCGGCTCCAGCGTGCCGAGCGGCAGCAGCACCGTGGCGGTCCTGGCGGGCACCCACTCCCGGAACTCCATCCAGTTGATGCGCGCCATGTCGCGCGTGGACGGCGCCTGCGCGGCCGCCGGTGCGGTGAGCACGGAAGAGGCGAGCGTGAGCGCGGCAATGGGAATTCGCAATGGTTGTCTCGCAGGTCGGCCGCCACAGTGTACGCGAGTGCTGCCAGCAAATGAGTTGGCCAGCCTGGGCCAGGCATTGCGTTCACCGCGTTGCGAACGTACAGTCTTCCTGTACAAGTCGCAGGGAGGCGACGATGGCTATCGAGACCACCTACACGGACGCACGCCAGAACCTGGCCCGGCTCTTGGACCGCGTGGCCAATGATCGCGAGATCGTGTTGATTCGCCGGCGCGGTCGCGAGAAGGTGGCGCTCGTCTCCGCAGAAGAGTTGGCGGGGCTCCAGGAGACCGCGCTGCTGTTGCGGTCGCCGCGCAACGCGCGACGGCTCCTGACCGCGCTGCGTCGAGCCCTGAAGCGCACTCTCCGGCCGCGATCGGCGGCCGCCCTGCGCCGAGAGCTGGGGCTCGACGATTCCCGTTAGTCGGCGGCGAGAGGCGGTCTTTCAGCACGAGTTCCTGCAGGATCTCCGCCACTGGGTGGAGACCGAGCGGCGTGTCGCGCTCAGGGCGCTCGATCTCGTGGAGGCGATCCTGCGAGATCCGTTCACGGGCATCGGCAAACCCGAGCCGTTGAAGCACCTCCTGGCCGGGGCCTGGTCGCGGCGGCTCACCCAGGAGCATCGGATCGTGTATCTCGTCCGCGACGATCGTATCGACTTCCTTCAAGCTCGCTACCACTATTGACCGTCTGTGCTCTGGCACGGGGAGTAGCGCCTCAACCTCAGCGGCTACAATCGTGTGTCCGAGCCGCACGTCGTTTCATCCGTCCAGTCCGGTCAGGAGGTGGTCTTTGACGAACCGACCCTTCGGTGTCTCCGCCGTCCGCGGCGCGCTCCTCGTCGCTGCTGTCGCGTTTCCTCATGACCAGCAGGCCGAACAGCACCAGATCCGCGCCTGCGTCAAGCCCGGCGGTCAACTGCGCATCATCGGTCCAGGCGACAAGTGCCGCAAGAACGAAGAGCTCCTCGTCTGGAGCATCGTCGGGCCCGCAGGACTACGAGGACCCCGGGGACGCCAGGGAGACACGGGATCTCAGGGGCCAGAGGGCCCCCAGGGACGTGAGGGGCCGCCAGGGGTCGGGCTGGAGACCGGGCAGATCCGCGGCCAGCTCGTGTCCTGCACGCCGCAGGATTTCGCGCGGGCTGTCGTCCATGTCCCAGGCCGTTCCTTCAGCTCCTTCACCGATAAGAATGGGTTCTTCGAGCTCTCCTACCTGCCGCCCGGCACGTACGATCTGGTGGCCGCCCAGGTCGGGAGCCAGTTGGCCACCGTATCAGCCGTGAGCGTCAGCGCAACGTCGGAAACGGACGTCGGACAGGTTCAAACCACGACTATCGAGTCGGACCCCGCGAACTGCGGTTCCTGCGGCAATGCCTGCGTATCGGGACAGCCGTGCGTCAGCGGTGTGTGCCAGACGACCGGGTGTCCGGGCGAGTTCGGCATCAACACCTCGTGCGCGCAGGCACACGACTTCGGAACGGTGTTCGACTCTGGGGGCGTCGGCGCCGTCGAGGTGTCGACGGCGGCCCAACCCATCGGCCCGGGCCAGAGCCGCTGGTACAGGGTCACCGCGTTGGACGCTCCCGGCAACGACTGGAAGCTCCTCGCCAAGGCTCACAACATCAGCGACGGGGTGAACGTCAACCTCTACGCCTACCGCCGCGCCCATGACTTTAGCAACCCTTCCGAGAATAGCTGTACGAGTACGACCTCACCCGCCGTGACGCCGGCAACCGCTGGGAGCTGCAACCAGGACATCTCGGGATGCGGCGGCAACCAGCAGAACAGCAATCGATGCTCCGAGAACGGGGGCAACGCCAGCGAGTGCGTATCGTGGTCCGAGGTATGTACGGGCTTCCTCGAGAACGACTCGGCCGAGATCTTCATCGAGGTTCGCCACATCAGCGGCGGCTGCGGCACGTTCGACCTCAAGATCCGAAACAATGGTAGCAACGACTCACTGACCTGCAGCAACTTCTGACGCGGCGGCGGCCTGCTCGACGGGGAGGTACCACGGTTGCCCGCGGAGCGCCGCGCGTAAGACAATCTCGCTCTCTCGACAGGAGCGGATTCATGCGATCTCGGAGAAAGAGCGCCGGCTGGCGCCGCGGCATCTGGTCTTTGGCGTTGGCGCTGGCCGCCGTAGCCCAGGACAAGCCCGCCGCCGACAAGAAGGCCGACGCCGGCAAGAAGGACCTGCCGCTCGAATCCGCGCGCAGCGTCGAC
>CAZVOI010001169.1:0-5147 GCA_964628275.1 uncultured Acidobacteriota bacterium
GTTCTTCGAGGCCCTGCTCGACTACGTCTTCAGCGCGGCGGCGGCGGGCAGCTTCGCCAAGGGTGGGCCGCTGATGTCCTTCTTCGCGCTCTTTCACACAGCTGTCGGTGTCTTGACCCTGGCGCTTCAGGCGAGCGCGTCCCGGCCGCTCCTGGCGCGCATCGGAATCGCCGGGACGCTGGCCGTGCTGCCGGGTGTGGTTGGGCTAGGAGGCCTGCTGGCTCTGGCATCGCCCGGGCTGGCCGCGATCGTTCTGCTCCGGGGATCTCACGCCGTCCTTCGCAACTCGCTCTTCCGTTCCGCCTACGAACTGCTCTACACGCCGCTGCTGCAGGCTCGCAAGCGTCCCACCAAGGTGATCGTGGACGTCGGCTTCGATCGTCTGGGGACGGCCCTCGGCAGCGGCGCCGTGATGGTAGTCCTGGCCGGGCTGCCGACGGCGCCAACCCGTGCGTTGCTGGTGCTCGCGGCCCTGTCGGCAGGCTTCGTGCTGTTGCTGACGCGGCTGTTTCGGAGCGGCTACGTCGCGGCATTGGCGGATAGGCTGCGCACCGGCGCCCTCACACTCGACGCATTCGACATCTGGGGCGCGGGCACGCTCCGACCCGCGCGCGCCGCCGCTCGCGCTCACCGAGAGCGTGAGCCGCCGACAGCAGAGGAGCTCGGGGCGGCGGCGGAGCATCCCGATCCGCTCGCCGAGGCCGTCGCCCAACTGCGCTCGGGGGACCGGCAGAGGATCCGCGGCGTGTTGGCCACCGGAATCGATCCAAGGCTGGTCGCGTGGGTCATCCCGCTGCTGGCCCGTGACGATCTCTTCGGCGAGGTGCTCGCAAGCCTTCGCAGCGTGGCTCCGGGCTGCACCGGACAGTTGGTGGACGCGCTTCTGGATCCCGCTCGAGACCCGCTGGTTCGGCGCCGGATTCCACGGGTTCTGCGTACGGTGCCGAACCAACGCGCCGTCCTTGGCCTGCTATCCGGCCTCGCGGACGATCGTCTCGACCTGCGCTATCGCTGCGCCCAGGCGCTCGCCCGGATGACCACCCGGACCGACTTGCTGATCCCGCGAGGCGAGATCCTGAAGGCGGCGCGCCGCGAGATCGCGGAGGGCCGTCCCGGGAAGCGAAGCCTCGATCACGTGTTCTCGATCCTGTCGCTGATCCTGGAGCGAGAGCCGCTGCAGATCGCGTTGCGCGCGTTGCGCATGGGCGACGGCGCGCTGCGGGGAACCGCGCTCGAATACCTCGACAACGTGTTGCCGTCTCCGTTGCGGGAGGAGCTTTGGCCGTGGCTCGGATCCGGCGAGCGCCCCGCCCCGAGCATCAGGAGCACGGAGCAGATCCGGGACGACCTGCTGCGCTCCACGGCCTCGTTCGCGTCGCGTCGCGCCCGCCGGACTTCGAGCGAGGAACGCTGAGCCCGATCAGCCGGGCGCCAAACCCACTGGGCAACTGACACCCGTCCCGCCGACGCCGCAGTAGCCGCCGGGGTTCTTGGCCAGGTACTGCTGGTGATGGTCCTTGGCGTAGTAGAACTCGGGCGCCGTCGCGGTCTCGGTGGTGATCCGACCGTGCCCCGCGCGGCTCAGCTCAGTTTGATAGGCCTCGCGTGAGGCCTCGGCAGCGCGGATCTGGTCCGATCCGGCGTAGATCGCCGAGCGGTACTGCGTCCCGACGTCATTGCCTTGACGCATGCCCTGTGTCGGGTCGTGGTTCTCCCAGAAGACGCGCAGCAGCTCTTCGAGGGCCACGAGCTTCGGGTCGAACACCGCAAGAACCACCTCGCTGTGACCGGTCTCTCCGCTGCAGACCTCCTGGTAGGTCGGGTTCGGGGTGAACCCGCCCGCGTAGCCTGCGGCCGTCGAGAAAACGCCCGGTTTCTGCCAGAACCTCCGCTCGGCGCCCCAGAAGCAACCCATGCCGAAGATCACCTGCTCCAGCCCGTCCGGGAAGGGCGGCTCGAGCGGCGCGCCGTTCACGAAGTGCTGCTTCGGAACGCGCATGCGCTCCGCTCGCCCAGGGAGAGCGTCTTCACGCGCGATCATCCGAGGCTTGCCGCCGAAGAGTCCCATGCTTCGATCCTAAGCCAGCCGCGACGGTCTCCGACGCAGCTGGTGCAACAACACGAGCACGATCAGCGCCCCGGCCAGGATGTAGGCCTGAACGAAGTTGAAGGGGGTGTCGGCAAGACGGTCGCTGATGCGCCAGGTATGGCTGGAGAGCAGGTGGGCGACCGCCAGCGCGGGCATCGTCCGCCGTCCGAAGATCGGGCTCGTCGCGAGCGTAGGCGCGAGCAGCGCGAAGATCGGCAGTAGCACGCCGTAGTGATGCTCCCAGGCGATCGGCGACGCCATCGTGGCGGCGAGCGTCGCCATCGCCAGGTCGGCGGCGCGCGCCGGCCACTGCCGCGGCCAGAGCGCCCAGGCCAAGAGCAGCGCCGATGTCGCAAAGGTCGCCGCGCGAACCAGCGCGTGCGGCTCGGGCATCGCCTCCATCCATTGCAGGTTCAGGCCGTTGCCAACGGCGCGGTTCATCAGGCCGTTGACCGATTGGTTCGGGTAGAACGACTCGCCGCGATCGGCTATGAAGCGCAGCACGTTCAGGTACTCGAGGTGCGGCGCGACGCCGAACAGGAACAGGGACCCGAGCAGTCCGAGAGCGCCGATCGATACCGCCCAGGCCGTGAAACGCCACTCCCGGCGCAGCACGCCCCACAGCATGATCAAGGCGTACTGAGGCTTGATCAAGCACGTCGCGCCCAGCAGCGCCCCGGCAAGTCCCTTCCGGTCGCGCACGAAAGCCGCGAGCCCCACCGCGAAGAGGCCGTTGATCCAGGTCTGGGCCTGGCCGTTGCGGTACGCGCGCATCGCCGGATAGAAGGCCAGCGTCGCCAGGGTCGCGAGCACCACCAGCAGCCGGAGCTCCGCGTCCGAATCTCCGGTTCGCGACCCGCAGCGGAGCAGTAGGAACACGGCCGCCATCGTCATGGGGATGAACGCCCAGGTGACCGTCTCCAAGACGGCGAGCCGGCGCTCCTCGCCGAGGACGCCGGCTGCCGCGACGGCTAAGAGCGACGTGGGCGGGTATTGAAAACCCTTGTGCCTGACGGCGGGGCTGAAGAAGAGCTTCTCGTAGAGCGAAAGGGTTCGGCCTTCCGGAGTCGTGGCGAAGTCGTACGCCTGGAGCATCGGCCGCCAGGAGTCTCCGCCCTGGCGGCCCGTCAGGAACCAGGCGACGGGGTGCAGGTCGGTGTCGCCGAGGGGGACGCCCGCGGCGAGCGACAGGCCGTTGACGGCCGCGAACGTCGCTGCCACGAACGCGAGAATCCTCGCGACCGGGCTCATGGCCGATCGCTCGCTCGGATCGCCAGCGCGTGCAGCTTGACGCCGGCGAGCGAGCCCGGGTCGGCGCCCAGCTCCAGCACGTTGTCACCGCGGAAGAACAGGGACCCTTTGAGGTTCGCCGCGTGCTTGGCGCGCCCCGCGGGCACGTTCAGCCGCAGCCCGCTGGGCATGCCGTTGACGGCCAGAGCGACGCTGACGGGCCGGGGGGACTCGAGCTCCAGCTCCAGGTCGAGATCGCGCGGGCGCAGCAGCGGCACCACCAGCGTCGCGCGCGCTTCCCGCATCACGATGTCGTCGACACCGTAGTGCGGCAGCGGGCCGAAACCCTGACGCAGGAACCAACGCATCTGGAAGAGTTGACCCGGATCCGAGATGCCCCAGGCGAAGCGCTTCTCGTCGGCGGCCAGCTCGACCTCCTCGCCCCGCTCCAACTTCCGCGCGCTGCGGATGCTCTCGCCGCAGAACGCCATCAGCAGCGGCCCGTCGCGCACCTCGTGCAAGGGAAGCCGCCGGTAGCGATCGAGGCCGACGAACGGATACACCAGCGCCGCCACGATCGCGGCCGCGGCCAGTCCCCGCGCGGCCCGGCTGCTGGGACGAGCGGCCGCGGCAGGGCCGAGGTTCGGCCAGAAACGGTCGAGCGCCACGAGCGCCAGCGGGATCAAGACCGGCAGCGAGTAGAGAAGCAGCCGCTCCATATTGGATCCGAAGAGGGGTACTGGATGAGCGCCCGGCACGTTGATCCAGGCGAATACCGCCGCCACAGGCATCAAGAATGCCCAGTAGCCGAAACGGAGCAGGAATGGCCGCGCGGCGCGGCGCAGAGCACCGAGCGCCGCCAGCGGCAGCAGGCCGCCCAGCAGCAAGATCAGCAGGTTGGACTGGAGCCCGCTCTGGAACACCGTGGCGCCCGCCCGTGCCAGATCGAGATTCCAGGCGGGGTGAGCCACCTGAATGAACGGCGTCCAGTGGAAGCGCAGCAGCAGGAACACGCCTAGCGCCGGCAGGGCGGAGACCAGCGCGTCGCGCAGCGCTCGCTGCGTTCCATGGCTCGCGCGGCGGGCCAGGAACACGAGCGGCGGCATCAACAAGAAGATCTCCTTGGTGTAGACGCCGGCCGCGAGCAGCGCCGCGACTACCAGCAGCGAGGAACCCGACTGGATCGCGAGCAGAGCGGCCGTCGCCAGCGCCGCTGCCAGGCCGTCCCCCAAGAGCGGCCCGCCCAGCGCGTGACGGAACGGCCCCGACAATGCGAAGCCGGCGGCGCCGAGCAGCGCCGCTGGCTCGCTGTGGCCCAGCCGGCGCAGGAATAGGAATAGCAGGCCGCCCGTCGCGACGAGCGCGACCAGAGTCATGTCGCGGAGCACGCCGAGCCGAGCCCGGGCCGGGAACCCGGAAGCCAGGAGCGGCTGCAGCACGCGATAACCCCATGGCGCCACCGAGAAGAAGCGCGGGTTGTCGGCCATCGTCACGTACGCGTACGCGTCGAAGCTCGGCAGGTCGTAGCGCGTGTATCCGACCCGTGCCCGGCTGCGGTGCCATGTCACGGCGCTCGCGGTCAGGAGCAGCGCCAGTAGCAGCCCCCGATGCCGCGCCGCGCTCAGTGCAGCGTCCGCGTCTTCTTGTTGACGTAGTCCATCAGCACGTACTGGCCCAGCGTGTACGGCGTCGTGAAGTAGGCCTTGCCGCGGCAGATCTCGGTGATCTTCTTCACGAACGCCACCAGCTCCCAATCGCGCGCCAGCATGAACGTGTTGACCAGGATGCCCTGGCGGCGGCAGTTCGACACTTCCTTGAGCGTGAGCGC
>CAZVOI010001170.1:0-3407 GCA_964628275.1 uncultured Acidobacteriota bacterium
CGACGCGGTGATGGCGATGTGCGCCACGCGCATGAAGCGGGACGGCGAGCTGCGGCGCGACACCGTGGTCGCGACCGTGATGAGCAACCTCGGCCTGGAGCGCGCGCTCGAGGCGCAGGGGATCGCACTCGTGCGCACCCCGGTCGGCGATCGCTACGTGGTCGACGCGATGCGCAAGGGCGGTTTCAACCTGGGCGGCGAGCAGTCCGGGCACCTGATCTTCCTGGACCACGCCTCGACCGGCGACGGCCTGATCGGCGCGCTGCAGGTGCTCGCGCTCATGATTCGCACCGGCCGGCCGCTGTCCGAGCTCGCACGCGAGGCGATCGAGCGCGTGCCGCAGGTGCTCGAGAGCGTGACGCTTCGGGCGCGCAAGCCGCTCGAGGACATGGCGGCGCTGCAGAAGCTCGTCGAGCAGGTGAAGGCGAGCCTCGGCAAGGATGGGCGGGTGCTGGTGCGCTGGAGCGGGACCGAGCCCAAGCTGCGCGTGATGGTCGAGGGGCCCGACGCGGCCCGCATCGGCACGATGGCGCGCGAGCTCGTCGACGCGGCCCGGAAAGACGTCGAATAAGGCCGTCCAAGAGGACAGCTTGGTCGCCTCATCCAAATGGCCTGGTTGTGTGCCGATCGGGCTTTGGTATATAGCCGTACGCGGGAACGGAGGATAGTCATGGCCCCACGACGGGCGTTGCTCCTGATCCTTGCCGCGCTCGCGACGCTCGCGACGCTCGGGGCGGTCGCGGCCGGCGACCGGCCGCTGCGTGTCGCCGCAGCCTCGGGCGCCGCGCTGCGGGAGTGGTCGGCCCGCGTCGACGGGTTGGTGGGGTCGCACGAGCTCGTCACCCGCCTCACTCGCGACGACAGCATGATCCCCGGGCGCCAGCACGAGCGGCTGGCACAGCTGCACCGCGGGGTGCCCGTGTTCGGAGGCGAGCTCGCGCGCCAGAGCGACGCCGCAGGTACTCTGAGTGTCTTCGGCACGCTCTATGAAGGCATCGACGTCGGCGTGACGCCCGGCCTCACCCCGTCCCAGGCGGAGCTGTTGCTCGCCGGACGGGGCGGCCGGCCGTTCGGGCGACGGGGCGGTCCCGAGCTGGTGGTGCTTCCCCTCGAGGCGGGCTACCGCCTGGCCTACCGCCTGCGTGCGTTCTTCGAGGAGACGAGGGACGTGCGCCAGGTCTTCCTCGACGCCACGAGTGGCGAGCTGCTGCTCGAGTACGGCGACCTCCAGAAGCAGGTGGCGGCAGTCGGCACCGGTGTCTTCGGCGACCAGAAGAAGATCAGCGTGGCAACGGGCGGCAGCGGCTACACGACTAGCGATCGGTTGCGGCCGCCACTCATCGCCAGCTACGACTTCCGCTTCAACGTGAACCGCCTGATCAGCTTCCTGAACGCCGGCTCGCCCTCGAACCTGACCGCCTCGGACCTCGGCAGCGACGCCGACAACGTGTGGACCGATGGCGCGCTCGTCGACGCCCACGCCTACGCGGGCCTGACCTACGACTACTACTACAAGCGCCACGGCCGCCATGGCCTCGACAACGCCGACATCCCGGTCCACAGCATCACACACGGAATTCGGCGCGAGGACTGGGTCTTCTACACGACGAGCACGGTGGACAGCTTCTTCGCCAACGCCTTCTACATGGGAGACGGGATGGTGTACTACGGCGACGGCCTGCCGCCGGGTGTCGTCTGGTTCGGCCAGCGGGTGAACTACCTCGCCGGCGCCCTCGACATCGTCGCCCACGAGCTCACCCACGGTGTCACCGACTACTCCTCGCGGCTGATCTACCAGGGCGAGCCGGGGGCACTGAACGAGGCCTTCTCGGACATGATCGGGACGTCGGTCGAGTTCTACTTCCAGCCCGACAAGGCCGACTACCTCGCGGGCGAGGACGTCTTCACCCCCGGAGGCATCCGCTCGATGCAGAACCCGCTGACATTCGGCGACCCCGACCACTACTCGATCCGCTACACGGGCTCGGCCGACAACGGCGGCGTCCACATCAACAGCGGGATCGCGAACCACGCCTTCTACCTCGCGATCGAGGGCGGGCGGCACCGGCTGGGCGCCACGGTCCAGGGTGTGGGCGGGGCCAACCGCGAGCAGATCGAGCGCGTGTTCTACCGCGCCTTCACCGTGTTCCTGACCCCGAGCTCGAATTTCTCGCAAGCGCGCGCGGCGACGCTCTTGGCCGCGCGCGAGCTCTACGGCATCGGCAGCCCCGCCGAGACGGCCGTCAGCCAGGCGTGGAACGCCGTCGGCGTCAACTGAGGAGCCCCGCATGACACGACTCGCGCGACGACTCGCCCCGCCCGCGCTCGCGGCCGCTATCGCGTTCAGCTGGCCGGCGTGGGTGCTAGCCCAGACCGCAGCCACGCCCGGCAAGCCGGGCGCGCGCGGCAGGCCCACTCCGGCGGCGGCGCCGGCCGCGCCGCCGGTCACGCGCTTCAGGCTGGTGCTGAACGCCTCCGCGGTGCCCGGCACATTGAGCTACAGCGACGTCAGGACGCCCACTGCCTACGCCGAGTCGTCCACGATCCGCACCAGCTACGAGGCGGGCAGCGGCTTCGGGCTGGACGCAGCGCTGCAGGTGAGCGTCTACAGGGGGCTCGGCGTGCTCGTCGGCTACTCCAACGTGACGCGCGACGCGACGGGCACGCTCGACGTCACCCGCCCGCACCCGCTCTACCTGAACCGCCCGCGCACGGCGTCGGCGGAGCTGTCCGGCTACGCCTACTCCGAGGGCGCCTTCGACATCGACGCCGCGTACGCGCGGAGCGCCGGGAGCTTCGACTGGGCGCTCTTCGCCGGCGTCACCCTGTTCCAGGTCGATGCCGACCTGCTCGAGGCGCCGACATTCGACGAGCGCTACCCCTACGACGAGCTGACGATCCTCGCGACCCCCTCGCAGGCCGTCTCCGAGAGCGCCACCGGCTTCAACGTCGGGGGGCGGCTCGACTACCGCTTCGGAAGCTCCCGGCGCTTCGGCCTGGGGCTGCAGCTGCGCTACAGCAGCGCGAGCGTGGCGCTCAAGGTCGGCACGGACGCGGCGGCAGCGAGCGTCGACGCAGGCGGGCTCGCGGCCGGCGGCGGCGTGCGTCTCTATTTCTGAGCGCGGGAACGCCCTCAGTGGGGGTGCGGGTGCTCTGCGTAGTGCTGGCGGAGCAGGTCCTTGCCGTAGTCGTTGCCGTTGGGCGTGCGGACGACCGTGTGGATGTGCTCCAGGTTGGGCAGGTTCGGGTCCTTGGCCAGGTGCCGTAGGTTCGCCGGGCGCTGGTGGTCGAACTCGATCAGGATCACGGGGCTGTGGATGCGGTAGTAGAAGACGCTGTCGGGCTCGCTGCCGCCGATCCACGCGAAGTACGTGTCGTCGAGGTGGCGAACGACGTCGCTCATCTGC
>CAZVOI010001171.1:0-2513 GCA_964628275.1 uncultured Acidobacteriota bacterium
AACTTCCGGAAGCTCCAAACCTACCTGACCGTCGGCGAGGCCTCTCGCCCGGCGGCGAGCCGTTAGGCGTCGGATTCGCTCGGAGAGGGCGGCCGCCGGTTTTGGCGCCGCCCTCGCCGAGCCTTGGAGGATGAGATGAAGGAGAACGGTCACACGCTCCTGGAACTGATGTTCGTCTTGCTGGTTCTCGGGTTGCTCTTCTGCATCGGCTTGCCCGGTCTCAAGGCGTACTCGAGCCAGGCCCACATCCTGGGCGCCGCATCGATCTTCAAGCAGGAGTTCCTGAAAGCTCGCTCGATCGCGACCACGTCCGGCCGCCAGACGGCGATCCGCTTCGAGACGGATGGCGGCGTCCCGATGATCAGCGTCTATCAGGACGGCGGTTGCGACGGTGTCTTGAGCGCCGACATCGCGAGGGGCCTCGACCGCCGCATCTCAGGTCCGCACCGGCTGGAAGCTGGCGCACCCACGGTGCGCATCGCCATCCATCCGAACATCCCCAACCCGCCGCCCGACACCGGCACGCTCGACCCGAGCGACCCGATCCGTTTCGGCCGTTCCAACATGGTCAGCTTCACTCCGCTCGGCGGCGCCACTCCGGGCACGTTCTATCTGGCCGGCGAGTACGGCGTGCAGGCCGCCATCCGCGTCACGGGCAACACCAACCGGCTTCGCATGCTCATCTACCGCGGCGGCAAGTGGAGAGAGCAGTGACCGCCCTGCGCGCGGGGGCCGCCCTGGGCTGCGAACCCGACCAGCCCGCATCGGTGACGCACGTGGCGCCCGAGGATGGAGCGATGTTCGTGCTGCGCGATACACCGATCTTGCTGCGGTTGTCGCATCCAGTCGACCCGGCTTCCTTCGCGCACGGCGTGCTCGTCCTGGACGCCATCGGCGAGGTGCCGACCGAGATCCGCGGTCTTTCCGAAGGGCTGGTCGTCCTGATCCGGCCGCTCCGACTGCTGGTCCCCGGGGTCGAGCACGTGCTGATCGTGCGCGGCCTGCGCGACCGCCGCGGCCGGCCGATGGCCGAGCACTGGAGCCGCTTCGTCCCGTGCAGCCTGGCCCGAGACGACCTGGCCAACTGAGCTTTTCGTCGGACCCGCGCGGCGTCCCGCTCCAAGACCCACCAACCACCCCGCCAAACACCCCGCCCGTCCTGAAAAGAGGGACGCTCCTTCCGAAGTAAATTATCCGCGCCGCGCGGGTCCATCCGTTTGACTTGCTTTCGCTCAGTCACTTACACTGCGCCTTCCGTCCGACGGCCAGGGCCCAAAGCCTTCGTCGCTCAGGACCATCCCAAGCCCTGGAGGCCTCGCAAAAGTTCCATGCCGGAGACAGAGAAGGACACCCGTCCCGTCGCGCCGATCGCGGCCCAGTCCGCGGTCGAAGACCTCGAAAAGAAAGCCGATTCGGCGACACTCGACCAGGAAGAGTACGAGCGGCTGCTCGACATGTACGACGTCAGCTTCCGCAACTTCGCGGAAGGCGAGGTCGTGCGCGGCACCGTGCTGCGCGTGTCGGCGAGCGAGGTGATCGTCGACGTCGGCTACAAGTCCGAAGGCGTGATCGCGCTCGAGGAGTTCCGCGACGAGAACGGCGTGCTCAACATCAAGGCCGGCGACAGCGTCGACGTCCTGCTCGAGAAGACCGAGGACCGTGACGGCTACGTGGTGCTCTCGCGCGAGAAGGCCGAGAAGATGAAGGTCTGGGACGACGTGGAGCGCGCGTATCTGGAGCGCCGCGTCGTGACCGGCCGCGTGATCGAACGCGTCAAGGGTGGCCTGGCCGTCGACATCGGCGTGCGCGCATTCCTGCCGGGCAGCCAGGTGGACGTCCGGCCGGTGCGAAACCTGGACAGCCTGAAGGGCCAGGAAATCCGGATGCGCGTGATCAAGGTCAACAAGAAGCGCGGCAACATCGTGCTGTCCAGGAAGGCCGTGCTCGAGGAAGAGAACGCCGAGAAGAAGCGCGACACGCTCGGGAACCTCGAAGAGGGCAAGATCCTGATGGGCGTCGTCAAGAACATCACGGAGTACGGCGCCTTCGTGGACCTGGGCGGGATCGACGGCCTGCTCCACATCACCGACATGTCGTGGGGCCGGATCAACCACCCGAACGAAGTCGTCAACGTCGGCGACGAGCTGAAGGTGATCGTCCTCAAGTTCGACCGCGAGAACGAGCGCGTCTCGCTCGGCTACAAGCAACTGAAGGCCGACCCGTGGACGACCGCCACGATCAAGTACCCGACCGGGACCCGCGTCAAGGGCAAGGTCGTCAGCCTGACCGACTACGGCGCGTTCATCGAGCTGGAAGAGGGCGTCGAGGGCCTGATCCATGTCTCCGAGATGTCTTGGTCCAAGAAGATCAAGCATCCATCGAAGATCCTGAACATCGGCCAGGAAGTCGAGTGTGTGGTGCTCGGCCTGGACCAGGAGGCGCATCGGATCAGCCTGGGCCTGAAGCAGATCGAGCAGAACCCGTGGGAACAGCTCGTCTCCAAGTACCCGGTG
>CAZVOI010001172.1:0-3168 GCA_964628275.1 uncultured Acidobacteriota bacterium
CCTCGATCTCCCGGTCGCGGGCCAGGAAGTCCCCTGTTTCGCAAACCGGGCCGACGACATCGGCCCGGAGCCGCGGGCGTCCCGACGCGACCACGGGCTCGATGCGGTGGAAGGCTTGATAGAGCGCCGGCCGCAGCAGATCGTTCATGGCGGCGTCCACGATCAGGAAGCGCTTGCCACGGTTCTCCTTGAGATGGAGCACGCGCGTGACGAGCACTCCGGCGCGGGCCACCAGCGACCGGCCGGGTTCGAGCAGCAGCCGCAGCGGAAGGCCGTGAAGCTCCGGAAGCAACACCGCGGCCAGCGCGGCCGGGTCGACCGCGGCGCCGCCTTCGTAGTCGACACCCAGACCTCCGCCCAGATCGATCGTGCGCAACGCGAAACCTTCGTCGATCAGGCGGCGCGACAGTCCGGCCAGCTCCCGGGCAGCGAGACCCAGAGAGCTCAGCTCGCTGATCTGCGAGCCGATGTGGCATTGCACGCCGGCCACGTCGAGGCCGGGCAGCGTGCGCGCCCGGCGCAGGATCTCGGGCGCCTTGGCGATGTCGACGCCGAACTTGTTCTGCGCCAGGCCGGTCGAGATGTAGGGATGCGAGCGCGGGTCGATGTTCGGGTTGACGCGTAGCGAGAGCGTCGCCGTCTTGCCGAGCTTCGACGCCAGCGCGCTCAGCCGCTCGATCTCCGACTCACTCTCGGCGTTGAAGTCGGCGATCCCGTGCTCGAGACCAAGCGCCATCTCGTCGTCGGTCTTGCCGACGCCGGAAAAGACGATCCGGTCGGCGGGGAAACCGGCGCGCAGCGCGGCGCGCAACTCGCCGCCCGACACGATGTCGGCCCAGGCGCCGAGACCCGACAAGAGCCGCAGGATCGCGCCCGAGCTGTTGGCCTTCAACGCATAACAGATCCGGTGATCGACCGGCGCGAACGCCGAGTCGTAGGCCAGGAACGCGTCGCGGATGGCCTGGGCCGAATAGAGATAGAGCGGGGTTCCGAAACGCTCGGCGATCTCGCCTACCGCGACGCCGTCACAGAGGAGCGCGCCCTTCGAGGAACGGTCGAAGCTCAACTCTTCTTCCCCTGCCGCAAGAACCCGGCCACGACGCCCGTCAAACCGAGCACGCCGGCCGTCGTCGGTGCGAGGGCGGCCCCATGGCTTCCCCATGACGTGTCACTTGGACGAGCCTGTAGCGAGGGTCAAAGAGCCCCAAAACCGAGGAGCGGTGGCATCGTCCACGGACCGAAGATCGCGCGCCGGACGCCCAGATGATGAACGCCGGCACGGGCTTCAGGAAGCATGAGTGCGCGAATGACGAATGATAAGCGGCGCGACCTATGGACCGAAACGGGTTCCGCGAGGGAACCGAGCAAGTCGACGCGGCCGAGATTCGCCTGGGCGCACAAAAAAGGGGGCCTTGCGGCCCCCTTTGTACGACGGACTTCCAGCCGTTCTAGAAGATCAACCGAACCGAGAGGCGGGCGCGGAAGCCGGGGTTCCAGATATCCGCCTGGCGGTAGCGCGGATCGGCAGTGCCGCTGGCATTGGCAGTGGCGGGTTTCAAGCGGTCAGGCGCTTGCAGCAGTAGCGCCTCGTAGTCGTAACCCTTGGTCAGGTCCACCTGTGACATGTTGATCCGGGAGCCGCTGACCGACCGGTTCTGGACGTCGAAGACGTGCCGTACCTGTTTCTGGTTGAAGACGTTGAGCAGGTTCGCTTCCAACCGAATGAGCCGGCCCTTGCTGCCCATCTTGAGGTCGTGGCTCAGGAACAGATTCGTGTTGGTCAGGAAATCCGTGCGACCCAGCGAGCCACGGCCTTCGACCATCTGCGGAACGCCGAATAGCCCCGCAACCGTCTTGGTGATCGGCGTGCCGCTGCCGGCGTAGAAGTCGACGCCGACGTTGCTGCCGAAGCTGAACTGCTTCGAGCCATACAACTTGAAGACGTGCGGCCGGTCGGTGGGCAGCTTGCCATCGACCCCCTTGTTGCCGTAAGCGTCGAACGACAGCACGTCCAGATCCCAATACCGGGTCGCGTTGCCACCCGGGCGCGTATTCTGGCCGGTCTGTTGCTGTGAGACGCCGTACGTAGTGCCGGCGGCCCTGATCTCATCGGTGCTGACCGTGCCCGAATAGTTCCCCCAGAGGCGACTCAGGACGTAGCTTCCGCCCAGGAACCAGCCCTTGCTGAAGCGACGGTTGAGCGTAAGCTCCATGGCGTCGTACTTCCGGTGGGCCTCAGGCAAATCGAAGGCCGGCGTCGCTCCGGTGGAGAACCCGACACGGCAAGGGCCCACACCGGGGTTGCATTCGGTGTACGCCTCGCTGCCGTTCAACAAACGGCCGACGTCCTCGATGGTGCGGAGCAGGTTGGTGTGGATGTAGTTCGCGCCGAGCACGGTGTTGGGCGAGAGCTGGTACTCGAAGCCCGCGTTGTAGACGTCCTGGGCCATCGGCTTCATGTCGGGATCGACATCATCGGCGGTGAGGCTGGGGATCCGATGGTCCTGGAAAGAGTCCTGCTCGTTGGTCCAGAGGTTCCGGCCCGTGAGCGCCGAACGGCTCAGCACTGACGGATCGGGATTGTCCAGCGTACGGTAACGGGTCGTCCAGGCGTCTCCACCGAAGGACCCCCGAACCAACTCGTACTTCGTCCAATCGAAGTAGCGTCCGTAGGAGGCGGAGAGCTTCATCTTGCCGTCGCCCTTGACGTCGTATGCGACGCCGAGGCGCGGTGCCACCTTGTCACCCCAGCCGAAATCGATGGCGACCTTCTTGATGTCGGGTCGCATGGTCGGGATCACTTCATGTTCCAAACGAAGCCCCAGGTCGAAGCTCAGGCGCGAGCTGGGCTTCCAGGAGTCCTGAATGAACAGGTGGTTGATGTCGCCCTGGGCTATGCCAATCTTCCCCAGGTCGTCGACCGTGTAGTAGCCATACTGACCCCGGCCCGTCTGGCCCGTCGCCTGGCTGGAGAAGGTCTGGTCCCAGTAGAGGGTGACGAAGCCGCCGTTCGGATAGGCCTCCTGTACGTCGTTCGTGGACCGCGACCAGCCCCCGCCGATCTTCAGGTTGTGGGTGCCGGCGGCGCGCGCCATCGTTGTCAGCTCGAGATTGACGTACTTGCGGTTGGTCGTGTCGTGATCGCTCACGCTCGTGCGCGGCAGGTTC
>CAZVOI010001173.1:0-2387 GCA_964628275.1 uncultured Acidobacteriota bacterium
CGCTCGCATGACGCCGGCGGCGCAGGCCAAGGCCGAAGCGGAGGCGCTGCGGCTTGAGGAAGAGATGAACCTTGCCGAAGTGCGGCGGGCCTTGAAGCTATCGCAGGACGAGATCGCGCAGACGCTTCAGATCGGCCAGGGTTCGGTCGCCAAGATCGAGAAGCGCGCGGACATGTATGTCAGCACCTTGCGCCGCTTCATCGAGGCGATGGGCGGTCAACTGGAGATCGTCGCGCGATTCTCCGACCACTCGGTCAAGATCAAGAACTTCGCCGATCTGTCCGAGAAAAAACACATCTGACTTTGAGCAAAACCGCAATGCGCAAGTCTTACTACGCTACAGTTCTCCGAGATGCAGTTCGCGCTTTTCATCGGGGTTTTGCCGCCGTCTGTTGCCGAGTCTCCCCGCGATTTTTGGGAACGGCGGCATGGCGAACGATACCAAACCGGAGCTGGACGACACCATCCCGGCTAACGACAACCGAGGCCCGGACGGCGAGGCGCAGCGCCGATTGGACAAGGCGGTCCTGTCCATCGCGCGCGTGATCGGACGCCGGATCGCGCGGGAGCAGTTCGAGGCGCTACGCGCCGCCAATGACGACAGGCCCAAGGCCGCGGAGGACGGGGCCGACGACGATTAGGAGACGATCCATGATCCGTGTTGCGCTCTATGCCCGCTATTCTTCCGACAACCAGCGCGACGCTTCCATCGAGGATCAGTTACGCCAATGCCGGGAATACGCCGCCCGCCAGGGCTGGACGGTAGCGGAGAGTTATTCCGACCGCGCCATCTCCGGCGCATCCCTGATCCGTCCCGGCATTCAGAAACTCATGGCCGATGTTCAGGCCAAGCGATTCGACGTGGTGCTTTCCGAGGCGCTGGACCGCATCAGCCGCGACCAAGAGGACGTGGCCGCCGTGTTCAAGCGCATACGCTTCGCGGGCGTGTCCATCGTCACCCTGTCCGAAGGCGAGATCACCGAGCTTCACGTCGGTCTCAAAGGCACGATGAATGCGCTTTTCCTGAAAGACCTCTCCATGAAGACCCATCGCGGTATCCGAGGCCGTGTGGAGGCCGGCAAGATCGGTGGCGGCAACGCCTACGGCTATCGCGTGGTCAAGACGCTGGACGCGCGCGGCGAGCCGGTGCGGGGCGAACGCGAGATCATTGAGGAACAGGCCGAGGTGGTGCGCCGCATCTTCCGCGAATATGTCGCCGGCAAAGGGCCGCAGCGGATCGCGGCCGACCTCAACCGCGACGGAATTCCAAGCCCCACCGGCGGGCGTTGGTCCGACACCTCCATCCGGGGCAACCGCATCATTGGTTCCGGCACCCTCAACTGCGAACTTTACATCGGCGTCATCCGCTGGAACCGCCAGCGCCAAATGAAGAACCCCGACACGGGCCGCCGCGTCCTGCGTCTCAATCCCGAGAGCGAATGGATACGCATCGAAGTCCCCGAGTTTCGCATCGTCCCCGACGAGTTGTGGAATGCGGCGAAGGTCCGCCAGGACGACTTGACCGCCATTTACAAGAAGCAGATCGACGGCTCTCGGGAAGTCACGCGGCGCAGCATGGTTGCCAAAGGCCTCAACGCCACGCATCGTCCGCGCACGCTTCTATCCGGCTTGCTCGTCTGCGGTTGCTGTGGCGGGGCCTATGCCCGGCGCGGACAGGATCGTTACGCCTGCACCAACCATGTCCTGTCGATGGGCTGCGACAACACCCGCACGGTGGGCCGGCAGGCATTGGAAGTCCGCGTCCTCGCCGGCCTGCGCGACCGGCTGATGGCCCCGGAAGCGGCGGCTGCGGCCATGCGCGCCTATGCCGAAGAGACCAACCGTCTCAACCGCGAGCGCCGCGTATCCGGCGAGGCCGACTGCCATGCGCTCGCCGACGCCGACAAGGCCGTCAAAGAAATTGTCCGCGTCATCGAACAGGGCGGCTTCCACCGCGCGCTACTCGACCGGCTGACCGAGCTTGAAGCCAAACAGGACGAACTCAAAGCCCGCCTGTCGCACGCCCCCGAGGATATTCCCATTATCCATCCCAACGTCGCGGACATCTACCGGCGTAGGATCGAGCGTCTTACCGAGGCGCTCCACCATCCCGACGACGCCCGCGAGGCGGCCGAGGCGTTACGCGAAGTGATCGACCGCATCGTACTCAACCCCGGTGCGAAGCGGGGCGATCTCGATGTCACCCTTCACGGCGACTTCGGGACCATCCTCGATTGGATCGCCCGCAGCGATAGCAACGGCCAGCGAACAAAAGCTGATTTCTACCCCTCTCGAATGTCAGTCTCGGTCAAAGGCCGGGCTTGTCCCGGCCATCCATTGCTCGTCATTGCCCGGCACTCGGGTCTGGCTTCGCCAGCCCGAGCACA
>CAZVOI010001174.1:0-9303 GCA_964628275.1 uncultured Acidobacteriota bacterium
TCTTCCCCAGGTCCCTGGAGCACAGCACCTTCATGCCGAAGAACGGATTGCAGCTCGACGCATAGAGGCGCGGCGTGCCGCGGGCGTCGACCAGCGTGGAATACACGGGCACGCCGGGGCCGAAGGGCCCGCGCAGCGGGAGGTGGATCGTGACGATCGGTCCAGAGCCCATTGGCACGGAGCCGGAGGATGGCGCCCGCTGTGCAAATCACGCAAACTCGGCCGAAGCTCGGCGACACGATCGGGCAGTACAATCCTCCGACCTCCCGATGAGACGAGTCACCGAATCGGACCCCATCTCCCTGGACGAAGTCCGCGCGTTGGCCCGCGGACGATTCGGCGACATGGATTCGATTCCGTGATCAATCTGCGGCCCTCATTCGGGAACCGGTCGCGCGGTGTCGATGATCCGGGCACGCAGGCGGCTATCGCCGGATTCGTGGCGCGCGTGGTGCGCCGATGACCGAGTGGCAGCATCGGGACATCGCTCGGGGGCGTTGGCACGAGCTGTCGCTCGCCGAGCAGTTGGGCAACGTTGGCAGTGAGATCAGTCGTACGATCAAGTGGTCCGCGAGGAACCCGGATACGGCCCGGGCCGCGCTCTACCGCGCGCTGGAGTTGATCGACCTCACCCTGGACGATCCGCGGCACCGGCAATCGGCACCGCGGCTGCGGGAAATCGCGCGCACCCGCGAGGTCCTGGTCGATTTCTTCGCCGGCTCGAACGAATACAGATCGACGAGCGCTTCTCTGTTGAAGTACTTCGACCAGTTCGCCCTGTCGGCGCGTCGTGCGGCCGCCGCCGGCTGAGCTCGGCATCAGCATGAGCCTCTCTTGCGGCACACGCCTCGAAGCCGCACACGAGCAGCGCATCGTCCATCGTCGTCTCCTCATCTGGATGGCCTTTGGCCTGATTGGCTGCGGGGGCGCGCCGTCGCAGGCGCCCGCAGCGGCCCAATCGACGGGGACACCGGAGAGCAGCAGCGGTTGGGTCGATCTGGGCCGAGTGCTCACGGCGACGGATTTCGGACGCCCGAGCGGATCCATCGTCGGAGATCCAACCGGAGTCCTCCTGCCGGACGGCCGGATCCGGCTCTTCGTCTACGTCGAGGGCCAGGGCGTCTGGAGAGCCGTCTCGTCCGACTCCGAAGGGACCTCGTTCCGCGTCGAGGGTCGCTGCACGCTGATCCCCGACGCCGCGACCAACACGATGGGAACGCCCTGGGGCGAACCGAGAGTCGTCGGAATTCCGGGAGGTCTTCGCATGTTCTACATGCAGGACCGCGGTATCGCTTCGGCCACGAGCACCGACCACATCGTCTGGCGTCAGGAGCCGGGGCTCCGGATCGCGGCGCGGCAGGCGGGCCTGCGAGCAACGACAACCGGAAGCGTCGTCCCGCTCTTCGGCGGCGGCTATCGCATGTACTTCAGTGAGCTGCGCGACACCCCGGCTGATCCGGCGACGGTCATGAAGAGCGCCACGAGTCCCGACCAGCTCGACTGGACCATGGATCCGGGCGTCAGAGTAGGCCCAGGCGCCGCTTACCTCGACCAGAATGCGACGGATCCCTTCGCGATGGCGAACCCGGACGGATCGGTGACGGCGTGGTACTTCGTCCAGGTCGCTCCGGGGAGCTCGTTCCAGGGAAGGAATGGTCTCTACGCCGCCAGCTCGAGCGACGGGCTGGAGTTTCGAAGCTCCACGCTGACCGGGATCCCGGGCGGCAACCCGAATGTGATCGTTCGAGCCGACGGCACCCGCCTCATGTACCTGAGCTCCTCGGACCCCGCGAGCGGCCCGGGGATTCGCGTGGTCCGGCTGAGGTAGGGCACCTCGAGCTCGGGTCGATGGTCGTCCTCTGCCCGGCCTCAAAACCCTACGACCTGGCGCCCGGCATCAGGGTTCGCTCCCTCGACACCCTGGTCCGGGTCATGGATCTCTTCCGAGAATCCCCGATAGCGGAAGCCATCGCGGCGTCCCTGCGACAGCTCCTGAGCACTAGACTCCGCGCTTCATGTCCCTGGTCCCTGGATCGCGGAAGAGTAGATCTCCGAAGGAGCGAAACAGAAATGGCTCCTGACCGCATCTGGATCGTGGTGCTCATCTCGGGCTTTCTCGGGCTGATGGTCGATGGCATGGACCTGATGTTTCTCTCGTACAGCCTGCCCAGCCTGACGAAAGAGTTTCAGATGTCGCGGGTGGAAGCGGGCTCGCTGGCCAGCTATTCCCTGCTCGGCATGGCGCTCGGGGGCGTCTTCGGCGGATGGGCCGCCGATCGCTTCGGCCGCGTGCGCGTCGTCGTCTGGACGATCGTCCTCTTTTCGGTCGCGACGGCGGCGCTCGGGCTGACGCAAGACTACGGGCAGTTCGCGATGCTGCGGTTCATTTCCGCGCTCGGCCTGGGGGCCGAGTACGTGGTTTGCAACACGCTGATGGCCGAGTACGTCCCAACGGAACGCCGCTCGACGGTGCTCGGAACGCTCCAGGCGGGCTGGTCGTTTGGGTACGTGGTGGCAACCGTGCTGGCCGGCGCCATCATTCCCGTCTACGGCTGGCGCCCGTTGTTCGCCACGGCGCTGGTGCCGGTGCTGCTGGCGCTCTTCATCCGCAGAGTCGTGCCCGAGCCTCCGGGCTGGAAGCGGGCGGAGAGCGCAGCCTCTGGAGCCGAACGCGCGAGCCAGTGGCAGGAGGTCTTCGCAACGCCGCAGCAGCGCCGAGTCTTCGTCCTCTGGACGCTGACTTCCTGCTTCCTCCAGTTCGGCTACTACGGCGTCAACAACTGGCTGCCGACGTACCTGGTCAGCGAGCTCCGTTTCGACTTCACGAAGATGACCGGCTACCTGGTCGGCACGTACCTGGCGATGATTCTCGGCAAGATCGTGGCCGGGTACCTGGCGGATATCGTCGGCCGGCGTTTCATGTACGTTTTCGGCGGCTTGAGCACCGCGGTGTTCCTGCCGGTGATCGTGCTCTTCCACACGCCCGGAAACATCGTCGTGCTGCTCACGATCTTCGGTTTCCTCTACGGCGTGCCCTACGGCGTCAACGCCACGTACATGACCGAGAGCTTCGCCACGCACGTCCGGGGCACCGCCGTGGGAGGCGCCTACAACATCGGACGAGTCGGCGCGGCGATTGCGCCGATGCTGATCGGCCTGATCGCCACCCGGCACTCGATCGGCGCCGGCTTGATGGTGATGGCCGTGGCCTACTGCTTGACCGGCCTGATCCCAACCCTGTTCATCCCGGAAAAGATGTACGACCCCCAGGGTTCGCGTCTACCGGCTCCTGCGCTGGAAACGATCAGCAAGTGACCGTTCGCGCGATCGTTTTCACCTTGCCTGGCCAGCTCTCCACGCATAGACCGCGCGATCGAAGTCCTCGACCAGCTTGCTTGGACCGGGGTCCAGGAAGGGGAGCATCTGGGTCATCAGCACCGCCGCCAGCTGTCTCTCCCGATCGATCCAGAAGAACGTGTTGAAGATCCCCGCCCACGACATCGTGTTCGCGCCGCGCGCCGTGTCCATCGTCTTGCTGTTGAGCGCGAAGCCGAGCCCGAACTTGTCGAGCCCGCCCGGAAGCATGGACTGGTCGGTGGCCAGTTGCGGGATCACGCTGGGAAACGGCCGGATCACGAGATCGCCGATCTGGTTCTTGCCCATGCTCGCCAGCGAGCCTGCCGACAGGATGCGGCGCCCGCCGAGTTGCCCGCCCGCCATCAACGCCCGCACGAACTTGACGTAATCGGGCGCCGTCGAATGCAGTCCCCCACCGCCCGAGAAGAACGTTGTGGGCTGAATCGGCTGGCGCGGCTGCTGCGCCAGGCTGCCATCGGCATTTCTCTGGAAGGCCGGTACCAGACGCGCTTGCTTGGCGGGCGGAACGTCGAAGAAGGAATCCGACATGCCCAGCGGATCGAAGATCCTTTCGCGAAAGTAGACCTCGAGCGACTGCCCGCTCACGCGCTCGACGAGCTTGCCGAGCCAGTCGGTGTTGATGCCGTACTGCCATCGAACGCCCGGATCGAAGAGCAGCGGCGCCTTCAGGAACCCGTCCCCGCCCGCCATGACGCTGGCGACCTCCTTCTTGGACACCAGCGCGAGGATCTCCGGGTTCATGAACTCGTAGCCGAAGCCCGCGGTGTGGCTCAGCAACTGGCGCACCGTGATCGGACTCTTCGGCGGCCGCAGCGTTCCGGCGTCCAGAACGCGGACGGCGTCGAGCTCCGGAAGGTACGTCGCGGCGGGCTCGTCGAGCTCCACCTTGCCCGCCTCCACCAACTGCATCAACGCGACGGACGTGATCGGCTTGGTCATCGAGGCGATCGCGAAGATCGCGTCGCTGGCGGCGCCGGACGCATGCTCGTAGACGACTCCGCGCGCGTCCGCGATGATCGCGACGGCCATCGGCACCCGTTTTTGCTCGACGGCCGTCCGTAGCAGCGCGTCGATCTCGGCTGGTTTTCGCTCGGCGCCGCGCGCCTGAAAGGCGACGCCGGCCAGCAAGGCGGGCAGCAAGGCGATTCTGTTCATGACGGTCGGCCTTTCATTCGTCGCGCAAGACGTCGCGAGCGCTCGCCCAACGCTATCATCCTCAACGCGAAGGCATCCGCCGAAAGCGGCGGCGGCGGCCTCAAACCGCGGGCGGCTGCATGCCGTACGCGGCCCACTCCTGGCTGGCGGGTCCAACGAGACCCGGGCGTGCCGGTGCCCGGGCGCTCGTTTGAACGCCTTGCGTGCGGTGAGCGCTAACTTTTCAGTACGCTGACGGCCGGTCGCGCAAGGGTTGCGAGATCTCGGCCTCGCCACCATCCGCCAACACGTCGCGCTGCGCACGCTCACTGAGCACGGCTCTTGCAGCGGTGCTTTTCGGGGTCGAGCGGCGACGTGTGATCGCCGCGGCACGTTCGGGCTCGTCGAGCGATTCGCCGCCGCGGACACCACCCGGGGCCGCCGATCCTCCGCGAAAGGTGGTTCCCGATGACGCTGCGACATCCGACGATGCAGGAGCTGCTCTCGCCTGGGTCGCGCCCGATGGAGAAGAACGTCTCCGCGGCGCGACGGCCTGTGATCACGATCTCGCGGCAGCCGGGGGCGGGCGGGCGCGCGCTCGCGGACGAGCTCGGCCAGCGGCTGAGCCTCGAGGTCCACGACCGCGACATCATCCACCGCATCGCGCACCAGGCCGGGCTCAGGGATAGCAGCGTGACGGACCTCGAGCAACAGGACCGCTCCACGCTGACCGAGTGGCTCGTCTCGTTCGCCACTGACGAGCACCTGGGCCCGCATGGCTACCTGCAGCACCTGACGCGAGTCGTCGAGGCCATCGCGCACAAGGGCGGCGCCGTGATCATCGGCCGCGGAGCCCATTTGATACTGCCGGCCGGCCACGCCCTGCGCGTGCTCGTCGTCGCACCTCTCGACGCCCGGGTGGCAAGCGTGATGGCGAGACACGACGTCGGCGCGCGCGAGGCCGAGCGCCGCATCCGCCTCGAGGAAACCGAGCGCGGCGCGTTCCTGAGGCGGTACTTCCACGCCGATTTCGGCGACCCGGCCCGCTTCGATCTGGTCGTGAACACCGGCATCCTCGGCGTGCCAGGCGCGGCCGAAGCGGTGCAGGCGGCCCTGAAGGTGGCGCCCCTCTTCGCGCACGCGTGAGCGATGCGTCCGTTCTTTCCGGAGGACGCCGACACGCCGCCGGTCGGCCGGCCGGTCGCCGGCTAGCGGGAGGTCGCGCCCCGGGGCAGCTTGCGAATGTCGATCTCGCTCATCCTCTCGTCGCCGGCGAAGCTGGGAGCGGCGACTACGGACGTTCGGGCAGGGTCAGCCCCGCGCCGTCGGCCGCTCGGAGACTTGGATAGGCCTCCGCCGGAACCTGCACCAGCACCGGCTTGCGATCCGGATCGAGCCAACGCAGGACTTCGAGCAGTGCATCCTCCTGCATCGCCGTGCATCCGCTGGTCGCGCTGCCGGCTTCCATCGCGCTCACGTGAAGGAAGATGCAGGAGCCCCGTCCGGGAGCGGGTGGATCGGAGTTGTGCTCCACCACCAGGCCCCAGCGGTACTCGCCGATTTCCCGCATCTTCTCGCTCGACTTCCACGATGCCGTTCCCGTTCGCTCGACAATCCGGTTGTACTGGTTGCTTGCCGGATCGTCCACGCATTCGGTGGCAGGCGTCAGGTCGAGGAACGGTACGCGCAGGCGGTAGGACTCCGCCTCGGCGCGCGAGAATCCGAACGCGCGGCCGAGGCGAAAGATCCCCGCGGGCGAGCGGTTATCGCCCTCCACCTTCTTCGGGCCATCGAGGACCGCCAAGGGCAGTCCCGCGCCCCAGCCCAGGCCCGCGCGGCCAATCACGACCGGCGTCGGCCGTCCGACCAGACGCCAGGGTGTGCCCTCCTGCAGACGCTCGTAGCGTTCCAGTCTTCCGATGCTTGCGCCCCAGCCGTCAGCGGTGACAACGATCAGTTGCGTGGTGGAGGAAAGCGGGCCCGCCCAGGCGGCAGCCACCGGGGCCAAGATTCCGGCAAGAAGGCGCACGATTACGAGTCCTTTCATGACGGTCGGCCTTTCGTTTGCGGGGAACGGCGTCGAGAGCGCTCGCCCAACGCTATCATCGTCGACGCGAAGGCGTCCGCCGAAATATGAAGCAGAAGAACCACCCTAGCGCGAGGTCGCGCCCCGGACGAGCCACTCCCCCACTTGCGGCCAGAGCGTCGCGCGGAACGACTCGCGGAAGAACCCGAAGTGGCCGATGCGCGCCACGCCCAGGTCCTGGGGCGTGATCCGCCGCAGCTCGAGCGGCGCGTTCGTGTAGAACGCGTGCAGCTTGCGAATGTTGGTCTCGCTCATCATCTCGTCGTCGGCGAAGCTCAACGACAGCATCGGGCACCCGACGCGCGCGAAGCCGCCGCGCGCCCCGTCCCCGAGCGCCCCCACCAGGTAGTCCTCGTCGAGGCACCAGCGCCGCCACTCGAGCATCACCGACTTGGGAACGTCGCCAATCCTGCCCAGGCGACGGCCGGGAAAGTATCCGAAGAGCCGGACCGAGAGCGGCACGAGGACGAACCAGAACGGCCAGACCCAGCGCCGCAGCGGCGCCGCGTTCTCGCGCCAGTAGCCGCTGCCCGCCGCGATCGTGACGATGCCGTCGAGAAGCCCGACGTCCGGCAGGATTCCGAGCAACTGTCCACCGAGGCTGTGGCCGACGACGTAGACGGGCTTTCCCGGCGACTGCCCCTTGGCCCAGCGCAGCACCGCGTTGTAATCCTCGGCCCAGTCGCGCAGGCTCGCTTCGAAGCCCCGCAGCGTCGCAGGGGCGGACCGGCCGATGCCGCGATAGTCGAACGCCACCGCGCTGAAGCCCTGCTCCCTGAGCCAGCCCGCGAACGGAAAGTAGAAATCCTGCCGCACACCCATGGCGGCCGGGAGCAGAACCGTCGCGCGCGCCTCGACCTCGGGCTCGAACACGTGGGCCGCGAGCGGATAGCCGTCCTCGGCGGGAACCACGATCGCTCTCACGGACCGAGTCCTATCATCGAACGCCACGCATGACCATTCGCCTCGCCGCTCGGCGATCAATTCCGCCCGTTGGCGATCGTCGCGCCCGTCCAGGATGGCCATGTCCGTGGGATCGGCGCGCAAGTAGACGCCGGACGCGGTGTTCTTCGTCGCCGTCCGCAACTGGTTCGACGGCTCGCCCGCCCCCGATCACGCGATGTGAGGGCTACTGCCGTGAAGGTCGGCTTCGCTCGTCAACGGCTCAAACGGGGCTCCCTCCATCAACGCACGTTTCACGTCGGGGGCCAGGCGCTGCGGTCGAGGTGCGACCGATCACGGGAGGACGCGCAGTCCGGCGGCTTCGAAATGGCGGAAGTCGGAATCCCGGGTCACGAGGGGCACCTCGTGGTCGAGGCAGGCTTGGGCGATCAGCGTGTCCGCCAGCTTCGCCTTGTGGCCGCCGCGGATGGCCAGTGCTCGCAGGCGCCCGGCCCGTTCCCAGTAGCCCGGCTTCAAAGGGATGACGGGGATCTGAAGCAGTGCGTCCTCGAGTCTCTTGGGGAGCTTGGGATCGCTCAGAACCTCTGACAGAACCACCGGGGGAAGGCAGGCCTGGCTGTGCACTAGCGCTGCATCCACCGCATCGACGTCCCTGCCGGCGGAGCCCGCCAGGAAGTGAACCAGCGAACTGGTGTCGAGGGCGATCAACGGCGGTCTTGGCGCAGGGCCTCGACGTCGATGGACAGGCGCACCGCGCCCCGCAGGCGACGCAGTTCCTCGTAGGCGCTCCGGGCTGCCACCAGCTCGAGCCCACGCCTCACCGTCGCCGTGATTCCCTCACCGGTCGACCGGCGGGCCCGCTTCAGCAGCTCAGCCGGGACTTCGATCGTTACCTTGCGGTTGGCCTGCATTCGACAATCGTACCAGCATCGACACCAGTAGTGATGCTGGTCTCCGACCCGGCGCAGCCTGCCGAGATCGCGCGCGGCCTGCAAACGGCGTTCGCCCTGACTTCGGCGAAGCCGTATCCGAGCGGCGTCGTGGACAAGCTCCTCCTCGTCGGCCACTCCTGGGGCTCGATCCTCGGCGTCTTGATGGCAAAAACGCGGCCAGACCTCTTCTCCGCGTTCGTCGGCACCGGCCAGGTGGCCGACCCAGGCAAGAGCTACACGGTGGCGCACCAGGCGCTCCTGGCGAAGGCCACGGCGCTCCGCGAACCGGACGCGATCCGAGAGCTGAGAGAAGTGGGACCGCCCCCGTACTCGAACGGCCGCGGCTACGCCGTCCAGCGCAAGTGGTCGAATCGCTTCGAAGGCGCCGACGTCTTCCTCATGTCCACCTTCGGCTTCGCCCTCGCCGCGCCGAGCTATTCGGTCCGGGACGTCAACGACTGGCTCGACGGCCAAAGCCTGACGGCGGAGCGCCTGGTGCCCCAGACGAGCGCACTCACGCCGCAAGCGCTGGCCGGCGATTTCAAGCTGCCCGTCCTCGTGATCCAGGGCGCCGAAGACTTCACGACGCCGACATCCCTCGCCAAGACTTTCGTGGACCAGGTCCGCGCCCCCCGCAAGGCCTTCGTCGCGATCGAAGGCGGCCACTTCGCCGTCTTCATGCAATCGAGCGCCTTCCTGCGCGAGCTCGTCTCGCGGGTGCGACCGCTGGCGGAGCGGCGCTAGCCTCGCCGCCGGTGGCGGTAAGAGAAAACCGCCGCTGCCGCGAACGCCATCCACACCAGGTGGCCCACGACGAACTCGCGGTAGAGCGGCACCCAGCGCGCGATGTGCGCCATCGTGGGCCGCGCC
>CAZVOI010001175.1:0-3859 GCA_964628275.1 uncultured Acidobacteriota bacterium
CGACGTGACCCGCAACCGGATCGTGTTGAGCCCCTCGGCCCAGCAGGGCGTCTTCAGATATGCCGTGGCGGGCGGAACCCGCGAGATCAACCTGCTCCAGCTCGCGGCCCAGAACGGGCAGCTCGCGACGACGGACCCCACGGTCGTGAAGCTCCTGGCCGACATCCGCCAGGCCACGACGACGACCGGCGGCCTCGCCGACATCGACGCCAACATGCAGCGCTACACCTACCAGAGCAAGTTCGGCAACGTCACGAAGTTCCCAACGGTCCGGTTGGACTTCCAGCTCACGCAGAAGCACCTCTTGACGATGTCGGGCACGATCAACAAGCTGCTCTCGGATCCGGACACCCTGAACGGCCGCGATCCTCGATTCCCCGGGTTCCCGGTCGGAGGCGTTCAGGACTCGAAGCGCTTCATCGTGTCGGGGACGCTGCGATCCGCCTTGAACCCCAACCTCGTCAACGAGGCGCGCCTGTTCGGCGCCAGCGGCGGGGCCACGCTCTTCTCGACGGAGATCAACCCCGCGATGTGGAAAGGGACGTCCGTCGCGGATCAGGCCGGCTACCAGCTCAACATGAACGGCCAGTGCTGCGCCTCCGTGACGACGGGGACCGGGAACCAGGCCAACAACATCACGAACCCCAGCAGCGGTCCGGGCATCAGCTCCCGCGAAGCCTCGACCAAGGTCGCGTATGACCACATGACCTGGATCAAGGGCCCGCACAGCGTCTCCTTCGGCGTGGACTTCACACAGGCCGACGTCTGGCTGCAGAACCAGACGAACGTGCCGACGATCAACTTCGGCGTCACCGGCGGTGATCCGGCGGCGGGTTTGTTCACGACGGCGAACTTCCCCGGGGCCTCCACCGCGAACCTCAACGCGGCCCGGGGCTTGTACGCGATCCTCACCGGGCGCGTCGAGTCCATCACCGGCGAGGCTCGGCTCGATCCGAGCACGGAGGAATACAAGTTCCTGGGCTCCTCGAAGGCGCAGGCCCGGTTGCGCGAGTTCGATTTCTTCGTTCACGACACCTGGCGCGCGCGCCCGAACCTGACGCTGAACTACGGGCTGCGGTATGCCCTGCAGCTTCCGTTCTCTCCGCTCAACAGCAGCTACGCGACCGCGACGCTCGCGGACGTCTACGGCGTCTCGGGCGAAGGCAACCTCTTCAAGCCCGGCGTCTCGGCTTCGGGAAAGACACCGAGCTTCGTGAAGTTCGAAAAGGGGCAGCAGGCCAACAAAACGGACCTCAACAACATCGCGCCCAGCTTGGGCGTGAGCTGGCAACCGACCCTCGACCACGGCTTCCTGCGCGCGATTCTCGGCAGCGAGCCCGTGCTCCGGGCCGGCTTCTCGATGGCGTATAGCCGCAATGGAATGTCGGACTTCACGGGCACCTACGGCGCCAACCCCGGCATCCAGATCGACGCGAACCGCGATCAGGGCCTCGGCAACCTGGGCCCGGTGCCGCTTCTGTTCCGGGATCAGGCCCGTCTCGGGCCGCCGTCCTTCGCGGCCAAGCCCGCCTATCCGATGACCGACGTGATCACCGGGGACGTGCGCATCTTCGATCCCAACCTGACGGTGCCCTACTCGCAGACCTGGTCGGCCGGCATCCAGCGCCGCCTCAGCAAGACGATGGCGGTCGACGTGCGGTACATCGGATCGCGAGGTCGAGGGCTTTGGGGCGAAGTGAACTACAACGAGTCGAACATCCTCGAGAACGGCTTCCTGAACGAGTTCCGGCTCGGGCAGCAGAACCTGCAGGCGAACATCCGGGCTGGCCGCGGCAACAGCTTCGCCTATTTCGGGCCCGGCACCGGGACTTCCCCGCTGCCGACCTACCTGGCGTATTTCAATGGCGTTCCCACCGGCCAGTCGGGCGACTCATCGCGTTACACCGGCGGCTCTTGGAGCGACACCAACTTCACGAACCCGCTGGCGATCTTCAATCCGCTGCCCTTCACGCCCGCGGGCGTGAACACGGCTGCGGGTCTCGACGGAAGCCCCGCGCGTCGCGCCAACGCACGCGCCGCTGGCCTGCCCGCCAACTTCTTCCGCGCCAACCCCGACCTGCTGGGCGGCGCCTTCGTGCGGCAGAACCTCGACTACACCAGCTACCACGCGTTCGAGGTCCAGTTGAAGCGACGTTACGCGAAGGGCTACTTCTTCGACACCAGCTACACCTTCGGAAAGTCGTTCCTCTCCAACATGTACACGCTGCGCAGCGCACCGGTGGCGACGCTCAACACCGGCGGCGAGGGCGGCGTGACCCACGGCTTCAAGCTGGTCGGCGGCTGGGACCTTCCGTTCGGCAAAGGCCGCAAGTTCGCGAGCGACGCCCACCCGATCGTGGATGGCATCATCGGTGGTTGGCAGGTCACAGGCACGTCGCGGATCCAGAGCGGCCGCCTCATGAATTTCGGCAACGTGAAGCTCGTCGGGATGAGCGCCAAGGACCTCAGCAAGATGTACAAGCTGCGCTTCGACGACGCGGGCCGCAAGGTCTACAACCTGCCGCAAGACGTGATCGACAACACGATCAGGGCCTTCAGCACCAGCGCCACGTCGCCGACCGGCTACGGCGCGCTGGGCGCGCCCTCCGGGCGCTACATGGCGCCTGCCAACGGCCCCGACTGCATCAGCATGACGGACCCGGCGATCTACGGCAACAATTTCGGATTCGACGGCTGCGGGACCGGGGAGTTGAACGTGACGGGGCCGATGTTCAAGGCCTTCGACGTCGGCATCCAGAAGCAGTTCTCGGTGCGCGGCAGGACCAAGCTCTTGATCCGTGCGCAACTCCTGAACGCGTTCAACCTCGCCAACTTCGCGCCGGTGGCGACCGCCAGCAGCGCTGCCAACGCCTACGAAGTCACGGCTCTCGCCGATTCGCCCCGCGTGGCCGAGCTGGTGGCGCGGATCAGCTGGTGATCCGAGCTCGATAGTCCGCCGTCTCTCGAAAGCCCCGGGGTCGAAGAGCCCCGGGGCGAGCTGGAACGACGCGAGCGGCCTTGACCACAGCGGCGAGCCGGCGCTAGTGTGAACCATGACCTCGCTGGCACTCGTCCTCTTTCTCGCGGCGGCCAAGCCCCAAGTCGATCTCAAGCCCAGCCCTGCGATGGCGATGCTGGGGGTAGGCCCGCGCTCCTCCGCCACGGTCCGCTTCCGCCTCTCGGTCAAGGACGCGGGCAACGAGGACTTCTACTGTCCCCGGGTCGAGTGGGAGTGGGCGGATGGTACGCGGGCCACCGAGGAATCCGACTGCCCGGAGTTCGACCTGGCCCAGAAGCAGGACCACGAGAAGAGCTGGACGAAATCGCATCAATTCTGGGAGCCGGGGAGCCATACGGTGAAGGTGCGCCTCTACAAGGGCGACCGCTTGATCCGGACGATCGAGGCCAAGGTCGAGGTGAGCGGAGAGGCCACCCCGAGCCGCTATCGCGAGCGCTAGGCCGGGGCTCGACGAGCTCCGGGGGCGTTTCTACTTTCGGGCAGCGTCGGGCATCGCGTTCCGTAGCGCCAAGAGCGCCTGGCGCGCGGGCTCGTGCTTCGGGTCGAGGGCGAGAGCCGCCTCGAGCTCGCGGATGGCGTCCGCGCTCTTGCCCGTTCGATGCAGCAGCACCGCGACGTCGTAGTGGAAGTCCGCTTCCCTCGGCCGGAGACGTAGCGCCTCGCCGAGCTCGCGGAGCGCCTCCTCGGCTCTGCCCTGGCCCGCGAGCGCGCGGCCCAGGTTGGCGCGCGCGTCCACGAAGTCGGGATCCAGGCGCGCCGCCGCCCGGTAGCGCTCGATGGCTGCCTCGGGCCTGCCGTCCTTCGCGAAGCAGACGCCGAGTGCGTTGAGCGTGAGCGCGT
>CAZVOI010001176.1:0-2112 GCA_964628275.1 uncultured Acidobacteriota bacterium
TTCCTGCCCGATTCCCTCGCGGATCCATTCGAGCTGTCGTTTCAGGTCCCGAACGCAGTGCCAGCGGGCCGCGGGATCCTTCGCCAGACACGACCGGACGAGCCGCTCGAACAGGACCGGCCGCAGGCTCCCGAGGGCTTCAGGTTCCTTCTCCAGGATCGCGGATGCCACGGCGATCTGGCTCTCCCCCGGAAAGGCCCGCTTGCCCGTGGCCATCTCGTAGAGCACCGCGCCGAATGCGAAGATGTCGCTCCGCGGGTCCGCCTCCTTCCCCTGAAGCTGCTCGGGCGACATGTATTGGTAGGTGCCGAGGATCTGATCGGCCTTGGTGAGCCCCTCGGTCGCCGTCGGCTCCGATGAGTGGCTCGACGCGGCCGGCAGCGTCTTCGCCAGGCCGAAATCGAGAAGCTTGGCTCCGGATTTCGTCAGCATGATGTTGCCCGGCTTCAGGTCGCGATGGACCAGCCGCTGTTCGTGCGCCCGGTCGAGAGCGTCGGCGATCTGAATCGCATGGCCGAGCAGCAGATCGAAGGTCGGGGGACCTCGCCTCAACCGCTCGGCGAGGGTTTCGCCTTCCAGGTACTCGAGCACCAGGTAGTCGGTGTCGTCCTGGCGGCCCACGTCGTAGAGGACGCAGATGTGGGGATGGGAGAGCGACGAGATCGCCCGCGCCTCCCGCTCGAAGCGTTGCCTATGGTCGGGGCTCGCCGACAACCGCGGGGAGAGCACCTTGATGGCCACCGTGCGATCCAGGCGCGTGTCGCGAGCGCGGTAGACTTCACCCATCCCGCCGGCGCCCAGCGGCGCCAGGATCTGGTAGGGGCCGAGTTGGCTGCCGACTGCGATAGCCATCGTTCGCGGCCCGGATCTTAACCGCGCCTCCAACGAATGACCTGTCCGCCCGTTGAGTGTCGTTGACGGCCTGGGTGGCCCGGCCGTGCAGGGGCCAGAACACTGTCGTCAAGCCGAAGGTAGTTATCTGAGCTGCGCGGGAGCCAGAGCATAGATCGGCAGCAGATTTACGGTTAATATGCTGGCGATGTATACACGGTCGCTCGAGCGACCGGGCCGCTCGTTTTTTCTGTTCGGCCCGCGAGGCACCGGCAAGACCACATGGCTCCGGCAACGGCTGCCGGATGCGCTGTGGTTCGACCTGCTGCGCACCCACACGCTCCTGGAGCTCGGACGGCGACCCCAGTCGTTCCGGCAGCAGGTCGAAGCTCGTCCTCGTGGAAGCTGGATCGTCGTGGACGAGGTGCAGCGGTTGCCGACGCTTCTGAACGAGGTCCATGCGCTCCTCGCCGACCGCCCGGGCGCATACCGATTTGCCATGAGCGGATCCAGCGCTCGAAAACTCCGGCGCCTCGACGTCAACCTGTTGGCGGGCCGCGCGCTCAACCGGCAGTTTTTCGCGTTGACCGCGGCTGAGATGGGCGATGCCTTCGACCTCGGGCGCACTCTTCGCTTCGGCGCGCTGCCGCAGATTCAGGCCGAGCCGAAGGACGCCGTCGACGCGCTCGACGCCTACGTCGACAACTACGTTCGCGAAGAGATCCTGCAAGAAGCGCTGGTGCGAAATCTCGAGTCCTTTGCGCGCTTTCTCGAGATTGCCGCCCTGATGAACGGCCAGGTGGTGAATGTGGCGGGCATCGCGCGCGATGCGGCAGTGGCGCGGCCCACCGTACAGGGCTACTTCGCAACCCTGGTCGACACGCTCGTCGGCTTCTGGCTGCCGGCTTGGCGAAAGCGCGCCAAGGTCAAGGAGGTCGCGAGCCCCAAGTTCTACCTATTCGACCCGGGCGTGGCGCGCGCGCTGGCCGGACGGGTGCGCGAACCTGTGGAGGCAAGCGAACGCGGATTCTTGTTGGAAACGCTCGTGCTCCATGAGCTTCGAGCGGCCCAGGCCTATCAGAACGTGGCCGGACAGTTGCACTACTGGCGCACGCCCTCCGGCAGCGAGGTCGACTTCGTCTGGACGCGCGGCGCGAAGGCGGTGGGCATCGAAGTGAAGGCGGGGACCGCTTGGAGATCCGGCCACGGCGCCGCGCTCAAGGCCCTGCTCGCGGATCGCCAATTGACGAGCGGCCATGGCGTCTACACCGGCACCGCCGA
>CAZVOI010001177.1:0-5158 GCA_964628275.1 uncultured Acidobacteriota bacterium
CAATCGGGGCGTCGCGATCCTGGACGACACCGTCTACGTCGGCACGCTCGACGGCTATCTGGTCGCGCTGGATGCCAAGGCCGGCATCGAGCGTTGGGCGGTCCAGGTCGGCGACAACGCGACCGGTCACTCGATCACCGCAGCTCCGCTCGCTGTCGACGGCAAGATCATCGTCGGCATCAGCGGCGGCGAGGCCGGCATTCGCGGGTTCCTCGACGCTTACGACGCGAAGACCGGCAAACGGCTCTGGCGCTTCTGGACCGTCCCCGCGGCGGGAGAGCCGGGCAGCGACACCTGGGCCGGCGACAGTTGGGTGCACGGCGCCGGTGCCACCTGGCTGACCGGCTCGTACGATCCGGCGTTGAAACTGCTCTACTGGGGCACGGGCAACCCCGGCCCGGACTGGAACGGCGACGTGCGCCTGGGCGACAACCTCTATACGTGTGCGCTGGTGGCGCTCGACGTCGAGACAGGCAAGCTTCGCTGGTATTTCCAGTTCACGCCCCACGATGTCCACGATTGGGACGCGAACCAGATTCCGGTGCTGGTCGATGCCGACCTCGACGGTGCCCGGCGCTCGCTGGTCGTGATGGCGAACCGCAACGGTTTCTTCTACGTCCTCGATCGCAAGACCGGCGCGTACCTCCTCGGCACGCAGTACGCGAAACAGACCTGGGCGAAGGGATTGGACGAGAAGGGGCGCCCGATCCTGATTCCTGGGATGGAGCCGTCCGAACGAGGGACGCTGGTGTACCCGAGCCTGCAGGGATCGACCAACTGGGCGAGCCCGTCCTACAGTCCATCGACCGGCATGCTGTATGTGCCGGTGCGCGAGATGGGATCGGTCTACTACAAGAGCGCGGTCGAGTACCGGCCCGGCACGTTCTACACCGGCGGCAGCGAGAAGGCTCTCGACGAAGAAGCCTGGGGCGCCGTTCGCGCGCTGGACGCGAAGACCGGCAAGCAGACGTGGGATTTCCGTCTCCCTTCACCCTCGTGGGCCGGCGTTCTGGCCACCGCGGGTGGACTCGTCTTCAGCGGTTCGAACGAGGGCAGCTTCTTCGCGCTCGACGCGAAGACGGGGAAGCCGCTCTGGAACTTTCAAACCGGCGGCCCGATTCGATCGGGCCCGATGTCGTTTCTCGTGGACGGCAGGCAGCACCTCGCCGTGTCGGGCGGCCACGCCCTGTTCGTCTTCGCGCTCGATCGACCGTGAGGCACCAAGTCGGCGGCTCGGAGCCGTCAGCTCACGTTCTCTAAGCGCCGCTAGTGGAGACTAGAGTCTCGCCATCCGCTGCCACAGCAGCGGCGCTGCGCGGCGAGCGCGGGCCAGCGCCGCGTCGGCGTCGAGCGTCGTGAGGCGCCGCTCGCGCACCACGAAGCGGCCTGCGACCATCACCGAAGCGACGTGGCTTCGGTCGAGCCCGAACAGCAGGTGGCCGCCCAGGTTCTCCGCGGTCAGCGGCGTCGGCGGACGGTAGTCGAAGACGACGAGGTCGGCGGGCGCGTGCGCGTCTAGCTTGCCGAAAGGCAAGCCGAAGATGGCGGCGGCCAGCCGGTGGCCTCCCGCGAGCAGCTCCAGCGTCGCGGGAAACGCGTCCTCGCGGCCGGCGTCGCGCATCTTCAAGAAGGCCGCCCGCGCCTCGGCGAGCATGTCCGAGTCCATGCCGTCGGTGACCAGCGCGGCGCGCCGAAACGACCGGGTGGACGCGGCGCCGACGTGGTTCTTCATGTTGGAGCGGGGCTGATGCGCGATCCAGCCGCCGTGCTCGTGGATCTGCTCGATCTCCGCGCCGGTCAGGTGCGTGGCGTGCGCCAGGATCGCGCGCGAAGCGACGAGACCGAAGCGCAACAGCCGCTCCGGGATCGAGACGCCGTGGCGCGCCCGGCAGTCCTCGACGTCGGCGCGGTCTTCGGCTACGTGGATGTGGAGCGCCGTGCCGGTGCTCTCGACTGCGCGGACGAGCGCGCCCAGTGCATCGTCGGAGAGCGTGAAGCTGGCGTGCGCGCCGATCATGCCGCGCATCGTTTCGCTGCGAGCCGCCGCTGCGAAACGCGCGCTCTCCGCGATGCCCGCGTCGCGCTGCTCAGGGCCGTTGCGGTCGGTCGCCTCGTAGCACAGCACGCCGCGTAGACCGACTTCCTCGACCGCCCGCCGCACCACGTCGAGCGAACCGCCGATCCAGGAGGGCGAGGCGTGGTGGTCGACGACGAGCGTGGTGCCGGAGAGCGCGGCTTCGATCGCGCCCGCGAGCGCCGAGCAGTAGACACTCTCCTCGTCGAGCGCGCGGTCGAGCCTCCACCACACTCTCTCGAGGATCTCGATGAAGCTCTGAGGCGGCGAAGCCGGGCCTGGCATGCCGCGCGCGAGCGCGCTGTAGAGATGTGTATGCGCGTTCACGAGACCGGGCAGGATCAGCCGGTCGCCGAGCTCCAGCACCTCTTCGCCGGGTTGGGGCGCGAGCGCTCCACGCGCGCTGATGCGACCGCCCTCGACGCGCAGGTCGGTCACCGCGAGCGTCACGGGATCGAGCGAGCCGACGAACGCGCCCCGCAGCAGCACGGCTCTGGATTGTAGGCGCGCCCCGGGAAGAAACGGCCTGGCGGACGTTCTGTTAGAAAGAGAGCATGCTCGGCGGGTATCTGCGTGGCGAAGACGAACGGCAGCCAGAGATGACGAAGCATGCGCGCGCGCTGCTGGTTGCCTTTTCATTGCTCCTCGCCTGTTCGGATTCTCGCGGGCCCGAACCCGCCTCCTTGGGCCCGGGTCCGCGGCTCTACGTCACCAACGAGCGGTCGGGCGACCTGAGCGTGATCGGCCTCGGTTCGCTGCGGGTCGTCGCGACGATTCCCCTCGGCAAGCGCCCGCGCGGCATCCGCGCCAGCTCCGACGGCGCGACCCTGTACGTCGCCCTTTCCGGGTCGCCGATCGCGCCGCCGGGTGTCGACGAGAAGACGCTGCCGCCGCCCGACCGAACCGCGGACGGCATCGGCGTGGTCGACGTCCGCACCGGCAAGCGCGTGAAGCTGATCGAAGCGGGAACCGACCCGGAGCAGCTCGCGGTCAGCCGGGACGGCTCGCGGCTCTTCGTCGCCAACGAGGACGCGGCGACCACCAGCGTGGTCGAGCTGCCGAGCGGCCACGTGATCGCGCGCGTGCCGGTGGGCGGCGAGCCGGAAGGCGTCGAGCTGCGTCCCGACGGCGGGGTGGTCTACGTGACATCGGAGGAGGACGGCGAGGTCTTCGCGATCGACGCCAAGAGCGCGACGCTGATCCGCAAGTTCGGCGTCGAGGCGCGTCCGCGCTCGACCGCGTTCCTTCCGGACGGCACGCGCGCCTACGTGACGTCGGAGAACGGCAGGTTCGTCGCCGTCGTCGACGCGCAGAAGCACGCGGTGATCGGCAAAGTCGAGATCGCCGGAGACGGGGCCAAGCCGATGGGGGCGGTCGCCGCGCCCGACGGGCGGCACGTCTACGTCACCACCGGCCGCGGCCAGACGGTCGCGATCCTCGACACCGGGACCAACACAGTGGTGGGATCGATTGCGGTCACCGGCCGCCCCTGGGGGATCGCGATCTCGGCCGACGGCCGGACGCTCTACACGGCCAACGGCCCCGCGAACGACGTCGCGGTGATCGACGTCGCGACCCGCTCGGTGACCCGGCGCGTGGCCGCCGGCGAGAGCCCATGGGGCGTCGTCCTCCTCCCGTAGCGCCCTCGTGTGCTAGCCTTCTGGCCAACACAGCCATGGTCTATTGGGCTTGGATTCTTCTCGGGCTCGGCCTGCTGGTGGTCGAGCTGGCGTTGCCGGGCGGCTTCTTCGCGCTCTTCTTCGGCCTGTCCGCGTTGATCGTGGGCGGGCTGGTGGGTCTCGGCTGGGCCGGCCCGCAGTGGATGCAATGGCTGCTGTTCTCGGGCATCTCGATCGTGGCGCTCGCGATCCTGCGCAAGCCGATGCAGAAGTGGCTGCACCCGAAGGGCCTGGGCAAGGTCGACAGCCTGTCGAGCGAGGCCGCGATAGCGCTCGAGGACATCGCAGTGGGCGAGCTCGGAAAGGCCGAGCTGCGCGGGACGTCGTGGAATGCGAGAAACGCCGGGGCCGAGGCGATCGCCAAAGGCCAGCGGCTCAAGGTCGATCGCGTGGAGGGGCTGACGCTCCACGTTCACACCGAATAAACGGAGAAAAAGTCATGGGCGGCGCCCTGCTGATCATCGCGTTCTTCACCGCACTGTTCCTGCTGTATCTGTTCTTCAAGACCGCGGTGGTGGTGCCGCAGCAGAACGCCTACGTCGTCGAGCGGCTGGGCAAGTTCAGCGGCGTGCTCGACGCCGGCTTCCACATCCTGGTGCCGTTCGTGGACATCATCCGCTACCGGCACGTGCTCAAGGAGCAGGCGATCGACATCCCCGAGCAGATCTGCATCACCAGGGACAACGTTCAGGTGGGTATCGACGGCATCTTGTATCTGAAGATCATGGATCCCGAGCGTGCCTCCTACGGCATCAACAACTACAGCTTCGCGATCATCCAGCTCGCCCAGACGACGCTGCGCAGCGAGGTGGGCAAGATCGAGCTCGACCGGACCTTCGAGGAACGCACCCAGATCAACATCCAGGTGGTGACCGAGGTCGACAAGGCGTCGGAGGCGTGGGGCGTGAAGGTGCTGCGCTACGAGATCAAGAACATCACGCCGCCGCAGGACGTGATCGCCGCGATGGAAAAGCAGATGCGCGCCGAGCGCGAGAAGCGCGCCGTGGTGCTGACCTCCGAGGGCGAGCGCGACGCCGCCATCAACAGCGCCGAAGGCCAGAAGCAACAGGTGATCAAGGCCTCGGAAGCCAAGAAGCAGCAGCAGATCAACGAAGCCGAAGGCCAAGCCTCGGCGATCCTGGCGGTCGCGCGCGCCACCGCCGAGGGCATCAAGTCCGTCGCGGCCGCGATCCAGGCCGACGGCGGCTTCGAGGCGGTGCAGCTCCGCGTCGCCGAGCAGTACGTGACCAGCTTCGGCGCGATCGCGAAAGCCGGAAACACGCTGGTGGTGCCCGCCACGCTCAGCGACCCGGCGTCGATGGTGGCGATGGCGATGAACGTCATCCAGAGCCGCAGCGGAGCCGGCGGGCCGCCGCGTCCGCCCAGCCGCTAGTCCCCTGGCCGA
>CAZVOI010001178.1:0-4539 GCA_964628275.1 uncultured Acidobacteriota bacterium
GGCGTGGGCAGGAGTGCTTCCTAGCTCGAGGTCGTCTGAGCGGCCAAGCCGCAGACGCGCATCTAGGGCGGGGGCGGCCGAGGGAGTTTGGGCAACCAGATGGCCAGGGCCTCTCCAACGACGCGATGGCCGTGGGGACTCCAGTGGTCACCGTACGCGGGCCGCTCCGGGGTGCTGGCGGCTCGCAAGACCGAGGTCAGGTCCAGCATCGGGATCGACGCATCCCTGGCGAAGCCTTGAAGCCAGGGGAACCAGGTGTCGTCGATCGGGATCTCGCCCCGCAGTTGCGCCTGGCCTCGCGGAACGTAGATGACGCCGAATACGCGGCCACGGCGGGTGACCTCACCGGCCCAGTCGCGAAGGATACGCTCAGTGAGGGTCTTCGCTTCGTCGCGGAAGGCCTTGGGCCAACTCGAGGGAAGCAGGTTCGGATCCGGCACGAACTGCCTGGAGCTCGTGGCGCGTGCCGACATCTCGAAGTCCTGCTTGCTCGGACGCGTGCGAATCCCCCGCATACGCAGAGCCTCGGCGCGAAGCAAGAGCGCCTTCAACAGCAGCGGGCGCGAGACGATCGATTTGAGCTTCGAGTACCAGACAGCATCCGGCGGTCGCGTCCACCGGATGGCATAGCCGGGCGCCGCGTCGGACACGACCGCGAGCGGAAGCGCGCCGCTGACGGTCGGCGCTTTGACGCTGAAGGTATTGTCGCCAGGGTCGTTCTCCACGAAGACGTAAAGAACGACATCGAGCGCGAATCGCTCGCCGAAGACGTCGTAGCTGCGCTTCGCGTGCAGCGTGCCCCAACCCGATTGTCCGAAGGCGAATGGCTCAGCCGCGGGATAACGATCCGCCAGCACCCGGAAGAAAGCCTGATCGAGGGGCACCTGCACGGACTCGACGAAGGAGTCTCCGAAGAAGCCGACCCGAAGCAAGTCCGGGCGCTTCGCTGCGCGATGTTCGACATCCAGAAATCCGAGGCTGTTCGGTTCGCGGCGTGTGGCGCGAACGCCGTTGTAGATCACAGGACCGGAATAGAGCCGTGCGCCCAACTCGGGGTTCACGACGGCCGCCGAGTAGGTTCCGGCCGGGAGAAGCTCGGGGAAAATCCTGAAGACCGCTTCCGCCGCCAGCGTGACGAAAGCAATCGGAGTTAGCACCAGAGCGAGCGTGCCCAGGAGGCGCCTCGACCACGGGGTCGCGCTCAATGCGGCTTCGGGTTCCAGCCGTCCGCGCCGGAGAGCACCATGTCCGCGGTCAGCGCGGCTCACCGTCAGGAAGATCCCAGGTGTGCCAGCCCGCCGGGCGGACGGCTTCCGACATCTCGGTGTTCCAGAAGGTGACGCTCGAGAGCGCGCGCCAGGGCCGACAACCCTCCCACCACCCATCCGAAGGCTGCGGCGTGGTCCCAGGTCCGGCCGAGCGGAGCGATTTCGTGCCTCCCAAGGCCCTTTGTCGACCTTGGATGCAGACACTACGCCCCTCGCGGCGAGCCTGTCAAAAGGCCATCGGCAAGGCAATCGGCAAGAGCGATTCGGAGTGGGCCTCCGCATTTGCGGCACTGAAGTGGATCCACCTCATAGACCTTCGAGAGGAGCCGTGCCCAGCTTGGCGAGCACCGCTTCTTCGGCTTCTCCGCCTCGGTCCCTTCGGCCCCAAGGACGGGCGCGGCGGTCTTGTCCGCGCCGCTGCCTTGCGCCCGGTTCGCTTAGGGCGCGTCAAATTTGTCCGGTGCTTGCCGGGGTCAGGGATGTGATCGGCCATGCGCGCCAGCCACTCCGGGGGTCCATGGCCTCGAAGTTTCGGCCCAGGGTGGGATTCATGCGGGAGCGGTACAGCACGGCCTTGTGTCCGTCGAGGTACACGAGCTTCTTGAGAGACAGCGGATTTCTGACCAGGTGGCAGGCCACGTCCTCGATCGCCTTTCTTGTGCTCGAGCGGGATCGCCTCGCCCAGGTGCGCCGAGAAACCGGGATGACGCCAGGCGAAGAGCTTCTGGACCAGCTCCCCAGAAATCGCGTGGCGCTCGACCAGGCGAGCTAGGAGGCGCTCGAAAGAGCCTCATGACCTCGGCTCCGTCCCACCCCGGCATCTGGCGGAAGCTTCCGTCCGGAGAAAGGGCGCCGTCCGTGCTCAGGATGTGCAGGTGACCAGATGTCGTCGATCGCCAGCTCGCCGCTGCTGAGCTTCGCGATCAGGACCGCGCCCGCGTCGCGCAGCCGCTCCACGGCGGCGGTGGCGTCGTAGTCGAAGACCTGGTTCTCGAAGGGCTTGGCGCCCCAGGTGGTGCGGATCCCGCGGGTGGCGAAGAGGTCTTTGATCCCGTAGGGAACGCCGTGGAGGGGACCTCGGTAACGGCCCGCGCGGATCTCGCGGTCGGCCTGTTCCGCTTGCGCCAGCGCCAGCTCTTGCGTCCGCGTGATGACACAGAAGAGCGTGGGGTCGTAGCGCGCCAAGCGATCGAGATAGAGCCGAGTCAGCTCGACCGACGAAACGCGCCGCGTTCGCAGCAGGCCGGCGAGAGCGGCAGTGGGCAGGAAAGCCAGGTCGGTGTCGGACGCGGGACGCGGGGGGCAGCCGACGCCGGCGGGATTCGGCGCCTCGACGCCATCGGAGTCGGCTTCGGTCGCGGAGGAGGGAAGGAAAAGGCCGGCTCGGTATCGGAGGGAACCGTGATCGCGCGGAGCGCCTCGTAGTGGTCGCGGTAGCGCTTGACGAGGTCGAGCGCCCGCTCGCGCTCCGGCTCGCCGGGGTCGAGCGCCAAGAGCTCCTGGGCCACGGCCAGCTCGCCCTTGGTGCGGGCGGGCTTCTCGTCCGCGGCGAGCACGGGAACGACGGCGGCGGCGGGGAGCGCCTTCAAGAAGCGGCGACGGCTCATTCTTCCTCCTCAGGCTCTCGTTCAGCCGCAGCCGTCGCAGCGAGGCTGCGTCACGGGGCAAGATGACAGGCAATGACCTCGCTGGCAGATGACTGAGCGCAAGACACGACCGTCCTCGGCGTCGAGGTGCGGCTGGCGCGCTGACGGAAAAGCGGCCTTACCGACGAGTCTCCTGCTGCGCCGTGTAGCTCTCGCGAGGGGCGGGAAACGGCGGCGAGAGCTTGAACGCGGCGAAAGCAGGGCTACAGTGGGGACGTTCCCAGCCGGTTCCGGCGGCTTGGAGTGGGGCTTTCGATGAATCCCGAGCGGTGGCGCGTGATTTCGCGGCTGTACAACGGGGCGCTCGAACATCCTCAGGCCGAGCGCGCAGCCTTCCTGCTCGACGCCTGTGGTGCCGACGATGAACTACGGCGCCAGGTCGAGACGTTGCTCGCCGAGCAGGGCCCGCCGATCGAGTCTTGAAGACCGGCGGCGCGATCGCAGTCGCCGGGCTCGCTGATCCGCCACGTGGCGACGACATGAGCGCCAGGCCTGGCGACGATGCAGCGCGCGTGCAGCGCGGCACACGGCTCGGGCCGTATCAGATCGAAGCAACGCTTGGCGCGGGCGGGATGGGGGAAGTGTTCCGCGCGCGCGACACCCAGCTCGGGCGCGACGTGGCGATCAAGATCCTGCCGACGATCTTTGCGTCGGATCCCGAGCGGCGGGCGCGCTTCGATCAGGAAGGGCGCGTGCTGGCCGCGCTGAATCATCCGCACATCGCGCAGATCTTCGGCCTCGAGAATGCGGATGGCGTGCACGCGCTCGTAATGGAGTTGGTCGAGGGCGAGACCCTGGCGGAGAAGCTTGCCCATCAGCCCTCGCGAGGGCTTCCTCTCGTCGAAGCCATCGCGCTCGCGCGGCAGATGGCCGACGCGCTCGAGTATGCGCACGGGCACGGCGTCATTCATCGCGACCTGAAGCCGGCCAACATCATGGTGACGCCGGACGGCGACGTGAAGGTGCTCGACTTCGGGCTGGCAAAGGCGGTGACGGGCGGCGGCTTGGGTGTCGATCTGTCGCAGTCGCCGACGCGAACCCGAATCGGTACGCGCGCCGGCGTGATCCTCGGCACCCCCGCCTACATGAGCCCCGAGCAGGCCCGCGGCAAACCGATCGACAAGCGGGCGGACATCTGGGCGTTCGGGTGCGTGCTGTACGAGCTCGTGACGGGGCAGCGGGCCTTTGCCGGCGAGACTACCGCCGACCTGATCGCGAAGATCCTGGAGCGCGAGCCGGACTGGCAGGTGCTGCCGGAGACGACGCCCGCCGGCGTGCGGCGGCTGTTGCAGCGGTGCCTCGAGAAAGACGCGAAGCAACGGCTGCGCGACATCGGCGACGCGCGCATGGAGCTCGATGACGCGCTGGATAATCGCAACCGGCTCGAACCGGACCGCGAACTGCGAGAGGCGCCGGCAGCCGCGCTGGAGACTGACAGCAAGTTGGGGGCGCTGCACCCCCCGCGAACCGTGGGCGTGTTTCCGCTGCGCGGACGTCTCGGCCCACGGCTGGCTCTCGCTGTAACGGTGGCTGTCGTGCTCGGTGTCACTAGCAGGCTGTGGTTCCGACCTGCGCGGAGCCCTTTCCCGTCCGCGGCATCCTACGTCCAGATCACCAGCTTCCCC
>CAZVOI010001179.1:0-2824 GCA_964628275.1 uncultured Acidobacteriota bacterium
CTTGGAGCAGCATCGTGAGGCTCTCTTCGTCGAGGAGCACCACCTGAAGGCCCTCCGCGAACAAGCCCCTCGTCAGCCGCGCTACCTGGATCGCAAGCGCGAAGCCGGGCGGCTCGTGAAACCATGGAACCTCGTGGTTCCGGAACGTGTCCTCAACCAAACCTGGGCAAAGGTCGGCGACACTCTCGACGTCACGGTCAAGGGTGACGAGGTCACCTTGCGGCCCAGGCGCGGCGCCACGCCTTTGCAGAAGGAGCGCGGCGTTTGGGTGTTCCGCACCGGCAAGCCGCTGACTGCTGGCGAAACAGAGGAAACCCTCCGCAACATCAGGGACCAACGCGACCGCCAGAACGCCGGCGAGAGCGAATGAAGGCGTTTCTCGATACGTCTGTGCTAGTGGCCACGTTTTACGCGGATCATCAGCATCATCCGCCCAGCATCGACCTATTCCTGCGCTTCGGGAAGAAGGGCGCTTGTTGCGGCGCGCACAGCCTCGCGGAGGTCTACGCCACCTTGACCGGCATGCTGGGCAAGCGGCGCGTCAGCGGCGACGAAGCGCTGCTCTTCCTAGGCGACATCCGTGAGCGGCTGACTCTGGTTGCTCTCGACGAGCAGGAGTACTTCCAGGTGGCCGAAGCGTCCGCTGCGTCGGGTCTCGCCAGCGGCGCGATTTACGACGCGATCCTCGGCCAGTGCGCGCTCAAGGCCAAGGCTGAAACTGTCTATACGTGGAACACCAAGGATTTCCTTCGGTTGTCACCCGCCATCGCGGGGCGCGTGAAGACCCCCGATGCCCAATGAGCGGGTCCCCCCGCAGACGTCGTTGAGCTTCGCCGGCTCGAACGGGCCGGCTGTCAGCTCTTGAGATACTTCGCGAAGAACGCCATCGTGCGGGCCCAGGCGTCCTTGGCCGCCGCTTCGCGGTAGCCGTTCCAGGGGTTGTTGAAGTTCGCGAAGGCGTGGCCGGCGCCTTCGTAGATCTTGATGTCGACGGTCTTGCCGGCCTTCTTCATGGCGGCTTCGAATTCCTTGACCACGTCCGGGGCCGGACCCTTGTCGTCGCCGCCGAAGTTTCCGAGCACCGGCGCCTTGATCTTCGCGATCGACGCGGCTTCGCTGGGCGGCGCGCCGTAGTACGCGACGCTCGCGGCCAGGCTCGGCTCCTGAACCGCGAGCTCCAACGAATAACGGCCGCCCATGCACCAACCGATGGAGCCAATCTTCGCCCTCCTGACGTCGGCTCGCGCGCTGACGAAGGTGTAGGCCGCCTTGAGATCGCGAAGCGCACGCTCGGGAGGCGTTCCCATCATCAGCTGGTGCGCGTCTTCCTGTTTCTCAGCGACCTTGCCGCGATAGAGATCCACAGCCAGCGCCAGGTAGCCTTCCTTGGCCAGCGCGCGCGTCTGGTCTTTCACCCAGTCGTTCAGGCCCCACCACTCCTGGATCACGAGCACGGCTGGAAACGGGCCCTTGCCGTCGGGCTTGGCGAGGAACGCCGAGACCGTTTCGTCGCCGCTCTTGTAGCTCACGGTCTCGTCGGCCGCGCGCGCGGGGGACGCCAGCAGCAAGAGAACCAAAGACGCCAGGAATCGCTTCATGGGGACCTCCGGAACGATTCTATTCAGTGAACGTGAGCGTTGGGATTTCCCGGCGGCAGAGTTGCGAACGCCGGGTCGTCGGCGCGGCCACCGGTGAGGACGAGAGCGTAGAGGAAGGGAGCGAAAGCGGAGGCCTTCTTTCCGTTCACGAGCACGAGCGGCGTGCCGTCGGGTTCGTAGCGCAGCGCGAGCGCTATGTCGTCGGCCAGCTTCTGCTTCGTCTCGGCGCTTTCCACGCAGGCCTGGAGCTGGGCGCGCTTCAGGTGTGGTTCGGCCAGCCTGAAGACGTCGGCTTCGGTCAGCGTCTTCTGCTTGGCGAACAGCGCGCCCGAGTACTCGAAAGCGCCTTCGTTGCCCTCGAAACAGATCTGCGCCTTGGCGGCCAGGCAGCGGAGCGGGCCGCTGCTTCTCTGGACGGCGGGGTTGCAAGCAGCATCGAGCGGGAAGTGACGCGGCTCCACGTGAAAGGTTCCGGTGGCGCGCCGCTCGATCTCGCCGATCGATTCGTGAAGCTGGGCGCAGTGATCGCACAGCACGTCGGTGAACTCGGTGATCCGAACCGGAGCCGATGCCGCGCCGATGATCGCCCGCGCTGACGGCAAGGGCAGTGCGATGCCGCCCCGATGCTGGAGCAGCGCATCCGCGAGCGTCTGCTGCAGGCCGGGCGCCAGAGAGGCGATGAACGCCGCGACCGGCGACGCGTTCGCCGGGGCAGCGCCCGGTGCGCTGGCTACGCTCTGCGCGACCGCCTGCCGGCCGACTTCTCCGGCGGTGGCGGGTGTCGCGCGCCCGGGGTAGAGCAGCAGGACATAAGCCGCGGCCAGCGTGCCGAAGGCCTGCGCCAAGCCCCGCGACAGATCGGGGACGCCCAGGTGCTGCCAGCCGAAGAGCGCGATGCCGGCATAGCCCGCGACCAGGACGTAAGTGGCGAAGCACCCCACGCAAAAAGATCCGGCTGCCGCCGCGACGCCGCCGAGGACGAACACGCCCACGACGCCTCCCGCCGCGGTGACTCGAGTGGCGGTCACGAGAGTCGTGGCCGATCGGGATTCGGCGAGCGTCATCAACACGAACAGCGGCAGCGCCGCCGCGGCCAGTCCCCAGGCGACGCCCCAGGCGGCGATCGGCAGGCCGGTCCAGGCGTGAACCCCGCGCGAGAACGAAGCGTCCCAGAGCGCGCCGCAAGTGGCGGCCTCGCCCAGCGGGCAGAACGGCGTGCCTCCGCT
>CAZVOI010001180.1:0-5398 GCA_964628275.1 uncultured Acidobacteriota bacterium
TGGGTTGTTTTGCGCAGCGGAGGCGCGCTTCTTCGCCACCGACCAGGGGGTTCACCGCTTGCTGCCCGAAGACCGGCACGCGGCGCTGCGGCCGTTTCTCGAGTTCTACCAGAGGGTGCGTCGCGACGAGGGCTGGCGCGCCGAAACGCTGAGCGCACCGAGCGGGCCGCGCGCGGCCCTGTGGCGCGGGCGGGAGGCTCGGCTTCGGTCGGCGCTCGCGCTGCTGGCCCTGATGCTCGGCCCCGGGCCGTGGCGAGCGCTCGACGTGGGCGCGGGAAACTGCTGGATTTCGGCGCGGCTTCGCGAGGCGGGCCACCGCGTCGCCGCCGTCGACATCAACCTCGATCCCGACGACGGCTTGATGGCGGCGCCGCGCTTGCTCGGCGGCGGGTCGCAGCTCGAGCGAGCCGAGGCTGAGCTCGACGCCTTGCCGCTCGAGCCGCAGAGTTTCGACGTCGTCGTGTGCGGCGCCTCGCTCCACTACGCTGCCAACCTGCCGCGGGCGCTGGTCGAGCTTCGGCGCGTGACGCGGCGGGGCGGCGCATTGCTGGTGCTGGATTCGCCCGTCTACCGCTCGCGCCCGGACGGCGAAGCGATGCTGGCCGAGCGGAGGGCGCTTTGGACGGATCGCTTCGGCGTGCCGACCGAGCGCGCGGACCAGTCGGGCTATCTGGTGCAAGGCCAGCTCGACGACATCTTCGCTCCGGCCGGTTGGCGGCTCGAGATCCACGGCTGGCCGGGGCGGGTCCGCGAGAGCCTGCGCGACATCATCGAGGTGGCGCGGCACCGCCGCCGCACGGCGCGCTTTCCGATCCTGCTGGCGAGGCGCGATGGCTAGCGCCGCCGCTTTCGATCTCGCCGCGCCTGGCTACGACTCGGGCTTCGGCCGCAACGCGGCGGGGCGCGTGTTCCGGTATGCCTTCCAGGAATGTCTGCTGAAACGGTTTCGCCCGGGCGCGCGGCTCCTCGACCTGGGTTGTGGGACCGGAGAGGACGCGGTCTTCCTCGCGTCGGCCGGCTACTCCGTCGTCGGCATAGACTCGTCGCCTCGCATGATCGAGGCCGCACGAGCCAAAGCGGAGCGCGCCGGTCTAGCGTCCGCCGCGCTGCGCTTCGAGGTGGCCCGCGCCGAAGACGCGGCGGGGCGGTTCGACGGCGCCTACTCGAACTTCGGCGCGCTCAACTGCTGCGATCTCGGAGCCGTCGGTCGCGCGCTCGCCGGCGCGCTCAGCCCCGGGTCACCGGTCGTCATCAGCGTGATGGCGGAAGAGTCGCTCCCAAGGTGGGTGCGCGGCTTGTGGAAGGGCGGCTCGAAGACGTCGCGAGGCGCCGGCGTTCGGCGTGTCGCGGGAGTTGCGGTGCCGATCGCGACGCCATCGCCTGGCGACGTGCGCTCGGCTCTCGGCCCCGAGTTCGACTGGCAGCGCGGCTTCGCTCTCGGGGTCTTGGTGCCCGGACCCGAGTTCGGGAACTGGCCGTCGCGGCATCCGCAACTCTTCGGTTGGCTGGCGATCGCGGAACGCGGCATCCGTGGCTGGCCGCTGCTGCGGAACTGGGGCGACCACAACGTGCTCCTGGGTGCGCGGCGGTGAACCCTTTCCTCGCGCTGCCGTCGCGCCCGGCATCGTTGCGGTTGCTGGTCCTGGCGGTCTCGGATCGCTGCGACCAGCGTTGCGCCCATTGCCAGATCTGGATGGGCCCGCCCGCCGGCCATCAGCGCAGCCTGACGCTCGACCAGCGCCTGACCGTCGTCGAGGAAGCGCTGGCGATGGGGATCGAGGAGTGCCTGTTGACGGGTGGCGAGCCGCTGCTCTCCGCCGATCTCTGGCCGATCGCCGAACGCTTGCGCCGCGCGGGCGTGCGCGCCTTGCTTTCGACGAACGGTCTGTTGCTGGCGGCGTACGCGCCGGAGGTCGCGGGGCTCTTCGCCGAGGTCTACGTGAGCCTCGACGGCGCTTCGCCCGAGAGCCACGACGCCCTGCGCGGCGTTCCGTCGCTGGCTCGCGTCGCGGCGGGCGTTGCCGCGCTGCGCGCGTTCGATTCGCGGCCGCTCTTGGTGGCCCGCGCGACATTGCATGCCCGGAACCTGGGCGAGTTCCCCGGCCTCTCGAAAACCGCGTGCCGCCTCGGATTCGACCACGCGTCGTTCCTGCCGCTCGACGTCGCCTCGACGGCCTTCGGCGGGCGGCCCGAGGCGCGGCATGCGCTGGTGCCGACGAGCGACCAGATCGAGGCATTTTCGAAGGCCATCGACGGGCTCGAACGAAGCGGTGGTTTTCGGGACGGCTTCATCCTCGAATCACCGCGCAAGCTCCGCCGGCTGGCGGCGCATCTTCGCGCGAGCGCGGGGCTCGCGGATTTCGAGGCGCCGGCGTGCGATGCGCCCTGGTGGTCCAGCGTCGTGGAAGCCGACGGCGCCACCAAGCCCTGCTTCTTCCATGCGAGCGTGGGCCACGCCGGTGATGGCCTGCGCCGGGCGCGCGGCTCCGAGGCGTACCGGCGAACGCTCGCGGCGGTTCGCCGCGGCAACGCGACCTGCGACGCCTGCGTCTGCCCGAAACGGCGCGGCATCTCGATGCGCGAGAGACTCTTCGCATGAAGCGCCGAGTGATCCTGTACAACCCGCGCGGTGAGAGCCACATCCTGCCGCTGGCGCTCGTCCACGTCGGGTCGCTGTTGGCCGAGCGCGAGGTCGTGATCGTGGACGGCCGGATCGAGCGCGACCCCGAACGCCGCGTCGCCGAGATGGCCAAGGACGCCGTGTGTCTGGGCGTGACAGTGTTGACCGGGGCGCCGATCCTCGACGCGCTCGAGGTGACGAAGGCCGCCCGTGCGGCGCGACCCGACCTGCCAGTGGTTTGGGGTGGCTGGCATCCGTCACTGCTTCCCGAGCAATGCCTGGCGTCTGGAGTCGTGGATGCATGCGTGACGGGCCAGGGCGAGCGCACGTTCGAGGAGGCCGTTCGCGCCATCGAGGCCGGGCGCGACTTCGCGGACGTCGTGGGCCTGGTATTTCGGCGCGACGGCAAGCTGGTTCGGAACCCGCCGCGGCCGTTCGAGGACGTGAACCGCTTCCCGCGCGCGGACTTCGGCCTGCTCGATCTCGAGCGCTACTTCGCGTTTCGAGGCACGCGCCGGCTGGACTACTGCTCGAGCCAGGGCTGCCCGTTCGAGTGCTCGTTCTGCGCCGACCCGATGGTGTATCAGCAGCGCTGGAGCGGCCTCGGGGCCGCGCGCGTGGTCGACGAGATCCGCGAGCACGCCGAGCGCTATCGGCTGACCGAGGTCTTCTTCAACGACGACAACTTCTTCACCGATCTACGGCGCACCGAAGCCATCTGCCGAGGCTTGATCGAAGCCGGCGTGCGGGTGCGTTGGTTCGGCACCGGCCGCGCCGATCTGCTGCGCCGGCTGAGCGACGACCAGTTGCGGCTGCTACGTGACAGCGGCTGCTACAAGATCAACGTGGGCGCCGAAAGCGGCAGCCCGGAGCTGCTGAAGCAAATCAAGAAGGGGACGCTGGTCGAGGAAGTCCTGGAGACCGCCGAGAAGCTGCATCGCTTCTCGATCGGCGCTCGCTTCTCGTTCATCGCCGGCTTCCCGCAAGAGCCGCCCGGCAGCCTGGCCGAGACCTATCGCACCGTCAAGGCGCTCCGCGAGATCGACGGCGAGTTCGAAACCCCGATCTATTTCTATGCGCCCTATCCGGGCACGGAGCTCGCCGACCGGATGCCGGCGATCGGGTTCGAGGCGCCGCGCCGCCTCGAAGACTGGCGCCACGTCGACCTGGACCATTCGATCGGTCCGTGGATCTCGGAGCCGGTACGGCAGTCGGTGCCGCGCTACAACTTCTATCTGCGCCACGGCTACCAGAAGCCGAACGGGAACGTCGGCCGGCGCGTGTTGCACTATGCCGCGCGGGCTCGCGCCAAACGCGATTTCTACGCTTGGGACTTCGAGCGGCGCGCGGTCGATCTCGTGAAGAAGTGGCGCACCGGATTGGCGCGGCAGCAGCCGATGATCGCGGAGGACTGATGATCGTCCTCTACAACCCGCAGTCCTGCGTCGAGGGCCGGCGCCGCCTGCCGCTGCCGCTGTTGGCGCTCGGCTCCCAGCTTGCCGACGACGACTACGCGATCGTGGACGGCAACGTGCTCGGCTCCGAAGCGAAGACGCGAGCCGTCGAGCGGCTACGGCGGGGGCCCGGGCGGCCCGTGCTCGCGGTGACGGTAATGCCGGGGAACCAGTTGAAGCACGCGATCGAGGAGACGCGTTTCGTTCGGGAGCGGGTGCCAGACCTGAAGGTCGTGTGGGGCGGCTATTTCCCGAGCCTCCACACCGATGTAGTACTGCGCTCGGATCTGGTGGACGGCGTGGTGCGCGGCCAGGGCGAAGAGACCTTCGTCGCCTGGCTGCGCGCTCTCGACGGGGGCGGGCTCGAAGGGGTCGCCGGCCTCTCCTGGAAGGACGGCATGCGTATCCGCCACAACCCCGACCGGCCGTTCGCGAGCCTGAACGGCTTTCCCGAATTTCCGTACCGGAAGCTCGACGACATGGAGGAGTACGTCATCCGCACGTACCTGGGCGAGCGCACGCTCTGCCACATCACGAGCCGGGGCTGCCCGTTCCCCTGCAACTTCTGCGCGATCACCGAGGTCTACGAGCGCCGCTGGCTGGCGGAGGAGCCCGACCGCGTGGCGCGCGTGGTGGAGCGCTTCGTGCGCGAGCAGCACATCGATTCGATCGAGTTCTTCGACGCCAACTTCATGGCCGGTGAGGCCCGCGCTCTCGCGATCGCCGAGCGGATGCGGCCTTTCGGGCTCAACTGGTGGTGCCAGGCCCGGATCGACACGATGAACGGGTACAACGACGCCACCTGGCGTGCGCTGCGCGAGAGCGGCCTGCGGATGATGTTCTTCGGCGCCGAGAGCGGCTCCGACTACGTTCTGGAGCGGATGGACAAGAAGCTCGGCAGCGGCGAGATCCTCGACTGTGCCCGGCGTTGCCGCGAGCAGGGGATCGTGCCCGAGTTCTCGTTCATCTTCGGCAACCCGATCGATCCGCGCCGCGACGTCGAGGAAACGATCGACTTCCTCTACAGGCTGAAGGCGGTCTCGCCGGAATGCGAGGTCCTGATCTTCATGTACACGCCGGTGCCGCAGCCGGGCGCGTCCTTCGAAGATGCGACGAAGCTCGGGTTCCGGTTCCCGGCTACGCTCGAAGAATGGGCCGAGGACCGCTGGGTGCGGTTCATGTCGATGAAGGATCCACAGACGCCCTGGCTGCCGCAGGGCCTGCGCGAGCGGATCAGCGACTTCGAGCTCGTGATCAAGAGCCGCTTTCCGACCGCCACCGACATTCGCTTCACGGCGCCGTTCCGGGCGATCTTGAAGGGGCT
>CAZVOI010001181.1:0-1653 GCA_964628275.1 uncultured Acidobacteriota bacterium
ACACGGTCATCTCGAGCGTCACGCAGCTCAACCGGGCGGGCGCGATTTCCGCGGCCCGGCTGCCGGTCTCGCAGTTCTTAAGGGGCTACAACGTGAACAACTTCGTCAACCCGCAGAACACCCCCGGCAACCCGCAGTACAACCCGATCTACGGCCAGGCCGGCGCAAACTATCGCGCCGGTGGTGGGCCGACTAACCCCGGGGGAGCCGTGGGCGCCTCCAGCGCGTTCTCGTCCCGTTACGCCAACTTCGGCGCATATCAGGACTTCCGGACCCTGCGTCTCGGGATGACGTTGACGTTCTAGCACCGTGAGCCAAGGGGGGCCGCGTCGGCCTCCCTTGGCGTCGTCGGTTCCTGGGGCCGGTCCCTGCTTGGGGGCGGCCCCTTTTCTTCTTAGGGGCAATGCTTCGAAGGAGCGACATGCGCCGCACGTTCGCCGCGATGGCAGTCGTCCTGGTCTTGGGTCTCTTCCCGGCCGTCCTCGCCCGCGCCGACGATCCGGCCCAGCAGCAGCGCAAGGCGATGGACCACTACAGGCGAGGCGAGGAGCGGCTCCGAGCCGAGAGGTGGGAGGAAGCCGCCGCGGAGTTCGAGAAGGCGATCGCCATCCATCCCGACTTCGTTCTGGCCCACTATGGCCTGGGCCAGTCGCAGATGGCGAGGAAGCAGTTCGGCCAGGCGGTGCGCGCCTTCTCGGCTTCGCGGGCCGCTTTCTACAGGATGGCCTCACTGAAGCTCGACGACCGCATGCGGAACCTCGAAACGAGCCAGCGGATGCTCGACGAGTACCGCAACCTGACCGGCATCGATAGTCGCGGACGAACCGGCAAAGGCGTGAACGAGCGCCTCAACCTGCTGCGCGACCTGGAGCAGGTGAAGAAGCTCGACGACGGCAACCTCGAGCTGCCCGCCGACATCTCGCTGGCCCTGGCCGGCGCCTGGTTCCGGAGCGGCAACCTCGCGGAGGCCGAGAAGGAAAACAAGAACGCGCTCAAGGCTCGCCCTGACTACGGCCAGGCCCACAACAACCTCGCCGTCATCTACATGCTGGGCGGCCGGATCGCGGAGGCCCAGGCCGAGGTCGGTCTGGCCGAGAAGTCAGGCTTCGATGTGAACCCGAAGCTCAAGCAGGAGCTCGAGCAGCGCGCCGCAGCGCTGAAGTAGCCCACCCGCGCTGGGTTTCGATCCCCGCGCCCCGCCGCTTATCATTCGCCATTCGCGCTCCCATGCTTCCTGAAGCCGTGCCGGCGTTCATCTTCCGGGCGTCCGACGGGAAGAGAAGTTGAGCTTCCATCGTTCGCAGGGCGCTCTGCTGTGTGACGGCGTCGCGGTCGGCGAGGTCGCCGAGCGTTTTGGGACGCCGCTCTATCTCTATTCGGCCCAGACCATCCGCGACGCGTTCCTGGCCTACGACTCGGCGTTCGCGCCGGTCGATCACCGGATCTGTTACGCGCTGAAGGCCAACAGCTCGGGCGCGATTCTGCGCCTGCTGTCGGGTCTCGGCGCCTGGGCCGACATCGTCTCGGGCGGCGAGCTGCGGGCCGCGCTGCGCGCCGGTTTCCCCGCCGACCGGATCGTCTTTTCCGGCGTCGGCAAGACCGACGACGAGATGGCGCTGGGTCTCGAGCACGGGATCGCCGACTTCAACGCCG
>CAZVOI010001182.1:0-3733 GCA_964628275.1 uncultured Acidobacteriota bacterium
GGGCTCGAAGGCAAGGCCGCCCTCCTCGACATCCCCACCGGCAAGGGTCGCGTGATCGCCTTCGACTTCGACCCGATCCACCGCTACATGACGATCTCGGACTTCCGCCTGGTCTGGAATGCCGTCCTCAACTGGAACGACCTGCCGCCGACACCGGCGCCGAAGTAGCGCCGAAGTTCTCCATAGATTGCAATATAGAAGTGATCATTCTATATTGTTTGAATGCTGATCCGGAGTTACCGGAACTCACTGCTGCGTCTCTTGCGCGGATTCCCGATCGTGACCGTCCTCGGGCCGCGCCAGTGTGGCAAGACCACTTTCATCCGCCAGGCACTGCCCGGCTGGACATACCTCGATCTCGAACGCCCCAGCGACCTCGCGCCGCTCGCCGCCGATCCCGAGGCGCGCCTCGACCAGCTCGGCGATCACGTCATCCTCGACGAGGCGCAACGCGTCCCGGATCTGTTTCCGGTCCTGCGCGGCCTGATCGACCGCCAGCGAGGTGGCAAGGGCCGCTTCGTGATCCTCGGCTCCGCCTCGCCCGCCCTGGTCGGCGGCATCTCGGAAACCCTGGCCGGCCGAACCGCCTTCCTCGACCTGCCGCCATTCCGCTGGGAAGAAGTTCGGCGCGGCCGGACGAAGCAAGGCCTCGCCGCTCTCTGGTTCCGGGGAGGCTTTCCCGACGCGTTCCTGGAATCGAACGACGCGAAGCGCCACGACTGGATCGAGGCCTACACCCGGGCCTTCATCGAGCGCGACCTGCCTGGCCTCGGCGTCGACGTCTCGGCCCAGCAGATGCGCAAGCTGTGGACGATGCTCGCTCACGTGAGCGGCGGGCTGTGGAACGCCTCGAGTCTGGCGGCGGCGCTCGGCACGAGCTACCACACCGTCAACCGCTACGTCGACATCCTCGAGCAAGCGTTCCTGGTGAGGAAGCTGCCGCCCTTCTTCGCGAACCTCGGCAAGCGATTGGTGAGGAGCCCGAAGCTCTACTTCCGGGATACGGGACTCCTGCACTACTTCCTCGGCATCCACTCCACCACGATGCTCGACACCCACCCGGCTCGTGGCGCGAGCTTCGAGACCTTCCTGGTCGATCAGTTGATCTCGGCCTACCTGCGGGTCGCACCTCAGAGCCAGGCCTACTTCTGGCGCACCGCCCAGGGCGACGAGGTGGATCTCCTCGTGGACCTGGGGTCGAGGCGGGTGCCGTTCGAGATCAAGCTGCACGCCGCGCCTCGCCGAGACGACGTGCCCGGCCTGAGGCGGTGCATGCACGATCTCGAACTTTCTCGAGGCTACGTCGTCTATCCAGGCCGCGAACGCTACTCGCTGGGTGGCGGCGTCATCGCGCTGCCCGCGGAGGCAACGTTGGCCCGTCCCAGTGAAATCGTCCGGCTGTAGCCCTGGGCGAACCAGCGCATCGAGCGTCTTGCTCTCCACGTACTCCATCACGATGAAGTCCATTCCATCGGCGGACTCGATCTCGTAGATCGTGACGATGTTCGGATGGTTGAGCGCCGAGGCGGCGCGGGCTTCCTGCACGAACCGGCCGCGGCGGTCCTCGTCGGCCAGGCGATCAGCCGGCAGAACCTTGATCGCGACATCGCGGCCGAGCCGCGCGGCGCGAGCGCGGTACACCTCGCCCATCCCTCCCGCGCCCAGCGGCGACAGGATCTCGTACGCGCCGAGACGCGCGCCGCCCGCAAGAGCCAATGGATTCAGGTTCTGAGAAGCGGCCCGATCATACCCACCCACTAACAGCCGCGGCCTTCTGACCGATTGACGACCCATTCCTATCCTGCTATATGTGCATATTAGAGGATACTCGGATGCCACAGCTTCATCTCTACGTCGCGGACGACGTCGTGAGCCTGGTGCGGCAGCGCGCGCGGGCTCGCAAGATGACGGTCTCGGGCTATCTCGCCGATTTGGTGCGGCGCGAGGTCGCCTCGGGTTGGCCCAACGGCTACTTCGACGCGGTCGTGGGCGCGTGGTCCGGAAGGCCGCTGCGCCGCCCCCGCCAGGGCCGGTTCGAACGGCGGGAGCGGCTCTGATCGCCGTGTTCTTGCTCGACACCAACGTTTGCATCCGGATCCTGAACGGCTCCTCCCCGCCGGTCGCGGCCCGGTTGCAGGCAACGAACCCCTCCGACGTTCGGCTCTGCTCGGTCGTGAAGGCGGAGCTGTTCTACGGCGCCCGGAAGAGCGCTCGCATCGACGAGAACCTGCGGCTGCTGCGGCGCTTCTTTGCGCCTCTCGTGAGCCTTCCGTTCGACGACCGCTGCGCGGATGAGGCCGGCCTGATCCGCCTCGACCTGGAGCGCTCGGGCAGGCCGATCGGCCCGAATGACCTCTTGATCGCCGCGACGGCTCGAGCCCACGACCTCGTGCTCGTGACCGGGAACACGCGCGAGTTCGATCGCGTTCCGGGGCTACGCGTCGACGATTGGGAAGGCGACCGTCAACGGTGACGCCCTGCTCCTGCGTCGGAGTGGCACCCGACCACGGCCTACCGGAAGTGTTCGATCATCATCAAGTCGGCATGAGGTTCAACTCGGCTTGGACACGCACACGCCCGGGTCAGGCCAGCGCGCCAGAGCGAGGAATCGCGTCTGGAGCAGGTCGGCGCCGAGACGCAAGCCGACCTCCTTGCGCGACGCGATGGTCTCGAGGCGCTCCTCCGGAACGAACAGGATGACGGTCCGGGGCTCGAGCTGATCCCCGACCGGGTCGGGCGCACAGCCTTCGGCGATCAGTCGAAGCGCGTCCTGCTCGCTCAACCGCCAGGCGCTCCTTGACTCGGCGAGCAGCCGGCGTAGACGGAACCAAACGCCCCGCGCGTGGTGGCGTTGCCGGTATTCCCAGCGACGCACCAGGGCGTTTGCTCGGACCTGCCGGGCGCGGCGTTGCAATCGCTCGAGCGCGTCGCTCACGGCTCGGCGCGCTCCAGGCGACCGCGCAGGGCCCTCACGCGCTCGCGGTGCGGCGCCGGATCGGGCATCTGGTCACGCTGCTCGAGGAGGCCGAGAGTGGCCAAGTTGGCCAGGGCCGTGTGGCGAAGGTCTGGCGCGAGGGTTCGGTAGACTGACTCGAGTTCCTCTAGATCCGCCTGACTCACCAGCAGCAGCAGGCCGAGTGCCACCAGCAGGTCGCGGTCGCCTTTCTGGCCACTGCGCTCGCTGAGCAGCTTCTCCAGCAGCAGCCCCGCCGGACGCGGAACCGGAACGCTGAGCCCCTCGACTCCGACCGGCGTTCCGGGCACGAGCAGCGAGAGCAGGCCGAACACGAGCAGGGGCAGGTCGGGATCCTCGAACACATAGGTGTCGCTCGAGTCTCTGGTCTTCGCGTCCCTTCCGATGAAGTTGACTTCCAGCAGTTCAGGCGTCTCGGGGACCCACACCGAAGGCTCGTCGGCGGACGGTCGCAAGCCGCGGACGTCGCGCAAGCGCCGCTTGACGGCGGCGTGCCGCTCCACGGGAACGGCGATGTCGACGTCCTGAGAGACGACCAGGGTCGAAGCCACGTTCGGCTCCAGGAGGTTCGGTACCTCGGAGCCGACGACCATCACTCCTGGCTCCTCGAACAGCGGAGCGATCGCGCGCAGCGTCGCCAACAAGCGGTCGCGGAAGGCCACTTCGAGCCAGTATAGCGGCGCCTACCGCGTTCGCTTCGGTCTACGGGTGGGAGGGGCCCTCGCGCGCGACCACCATCAGCGTCATGTCGTCGCCGGG
>CAZVOI010001183.1:0-1615 GCA_964628275.1 uncultured Acidobacteriota bacterium
CCTCACGGCGATGGGCCTGGGCCTCGGGTCGTACGTGTCGGACTCGGCGGTCGACGACCTGGGGGGCGTGTCGTACCTGGTCTTCCTGGCCCCGGGGTTGCTGGCTGCGACCGTGATGCAGACGGCTTCGTTCGAGGCGACATTCCCGATCATCGGCGGCCTGGCGTGGAACCGGACCTTTCACGCGATGCACGCGACGCCGATTTCGCCGCAAGCGATCGCCCTGGGGAACCTGGCGTTCGCCGCTGCCCGGCTGACGCTGATGGCGACCGTCTTCACCGGGGTGATGGTGCTGTTCGGCGCGGCGACGTCCCCCCTGGTGGTACTCGCCATTCCGGCCGCCGTCCTGACCGGGATGGCCTTCGCGGCCCCGATCTCCGCCTTTTCGGCCACCCAGAAGACCCCCAACAAGTTCGCCGCGATCTTCCGGTTCGGGATCACGCCGCTCTTCCTGTTCTCCGGAACGTTCTTTCCGGTCAACTCGCTCCCGGAGTTCCTGCAGCCGGTGGCCTGGCTGACTCCGCTCTACCACGGCGTGGCGCTCACGCGTGGGCTGTCACTTGGCACGATCAGCGCCGAGCCGATAGCGGCCTTGGTCCACGTCGCAGTGCTGCTCGGTTTTGTGGTCGTCGGCTCCGTCGCGATGATTCGGCTGATCGAGCGGCGGCTGATGCGCTGATGCTACCGCTGCGGATCACTCCGTATCTCGCGTTCGGCAGTCGCCGCTCCCTGCGCCTGATCGAGCGCAACCTCTACGTCTACAAGCACGGCTGGATGATGATCCTGTCGGGCTTCTTTGAGCCGCTGTTCTACTTGCTGGGGATCGGCTTTGGGCTCGGCGCTCTGGTCGGGTCGATCCCAGGTCCCGACGGCCGCGAGATCAGCTACCAGTTGTTCCTGGCGCCGGCACTGCTCGCCACTTCGGCCATGAACGGCGCGATCAACGAGAGCACCTTCAACTTCTTCTTCAAGCTCAACTACAACAAGACCTTCACCTCGATCCTGGCCACGCCGCTGTCACCGGGCGACATCGCCCTTGGCGAGCTCGGCTGGGCGCTGATCCGCGGCGGGCTCTACGCGCTCGGGTTCCTCGGGGTGATGGTCGCCCTCGGGCTCGTGATCTCGCCGTGGGTGATCCTGGCGCTGCCGGCGGCGCTCCTGGTGGGCTTTGCATTCGGGGCGGTCGGGATGGCAGCGACCACGTTCATGAAGACATGGCAGGACTTCGACCTGATCCAGCTGGTCGTCCTGCCGATGTTTCTCTTCTCCGGCACCTTCTACCCGATCGAGGCGTATCCGGACGCGCTGCGCGTCGTGGTCCAGCTGACCCCGCTCTACCAGGCGGTGGACCTGATCCGCTCACTCACGGTGGGTTCCCTCTCGCCGATCCTGCTCTTCCATGTCGTGTATCTCGTGGCGATGGGCGTCATCGGGTTGCTCATCGCCTCGCGCCGGCTTGACAAGCTGCTGCTCAAGTAGGCAACTGGAGCGAGCGGCATGACGGACTCGGCGTCTCTGGCCGCGCTGACCGGTGTGCTCCGCCGGCGAACAAGCCCACCATCGAGGAGCGGGACGCCTGCGCACCGTTCCTGGCCCGCGAGCTCGCGCTGCTCCA
>CAZVOI010001184.1:0-2000 GCA_964628275.1 uncultured Acidobacteriota bacterium
TCTCGACCCCGCGGTCGAGCGGGCGATCCTGAGCTGCCTCGAGAAGGAGCCGAGGCGGCGGCCGTCGTCCCCGCACGTCGTCGCCGCGATGCTCACGGGCAGCGACCCGCTCGAGGCCGCGCTCGCGGCGGGCGAGACGCCGTCGCCCGAGATCGTCGCTGCGGCCGGCGAGGCACTCGGGCTGCGTCCGGCCCTGGCTTGGGGTCTGCTGGGTTTCACGCTCGTCGGCCTGGCGTTCGTGCCACTCGTCGGGAGCAGCTTCCGACTGCTGGAGATGGTCCCGGTGGGCAAAGCGCCCGCAGCGCTCGAGGATCGGGCGCGCGACTTCATTCGGCGGGTTGCGCCGGACGCGCGCCCCGTCGACGACACCTGGGGCCTCGGCGCGGAGTGGGGCTACACCGGCTACGTCGCGGAAAAGGACCCCTCGCTTGGCCGCTGGGGCAACCTCGCCGACGGAAACCCCCCGGTGCTCCAGTTCTGGTACCGGCAGAGCCCGCGGCCGCTCGTCTCCCTGCAGCCGACCGGCAAGGTCTACTGGATGAAGCCCGGCCTCGACGTGACCGGCATGACCGGCGCCACGTACGACATGCAGGGGCGCCTGCTGCGGTTCTACTCGATTCCGCCTCAGGTCGAGGCCGAGCCGGCCGCGGCCCCGGCGGCGCCCGACTGGTCCACGCTTTTCACCGAGGCGCGCCTCGATCGCGCCTCGTTCCGCCAGGTAGAGCCGCGCTGGACGCCGCCCTTCTACGTCGACACCCGTGCGGCGTGGGAGGGGTCGTGGCCGGGCCGGCCCGACATCAGCGTGCGCATCGAGGCCGCCGCCCATCGGGGCCGTCCGGCCTGGTTCGAGATCGTCTGGCCCTGGACCCGCCCCGAGCGGATGGAGTCGCACTCCTGGCCGACCGCCAAGCTGATGGTGCGGGCGATCTTCCTGGCCATCACGCTGCTGCTGGTGGGCGCGGCGGCCTTCATGGCGCGCCGAAACCTGGTGCTCGGGCGTGGCGACAGGCGTGGCGCCTTCCGCGTCTCGCTCCTGCTCTGCGGCGCGGGCATCGTGTCGTGGGCGCTCGGTGCTCACAACGTGGCGGACTGGAACGCGCAGATCAGCCTCGTGATGCGCGGGGCCGGCGGGGTGGTGCTCGAGGCCGCCTTCGTGTGGCTGCTATATCTCGCGGTCGAACCCTACGCCCGGCGCCTGCGCCCGTGGACGCTCGTGTCGTGGACGCGCTTCCTGGGCGGTGGCTTCTCGGATCCCGTCGTCGGCCGGGACACGCTCGTGGGCGTGTCGTGGGCGGTGCTGGTGTTCTTCTTGAGCCCGCTGCGATATGTTCTGCCGCCGATCTTCGGACAGCCGCCGCCCGAGCCCGCGTACGGCTATCTCGACGCCCTTCTCGGCCTCGGGCCCCTGCTCTCGGCGACGCTCGCCTCCGCGAGCGAGAGCATCCTTCACGCCCTCGGCGTCCTGCTGCTGTACGTGCTGCTGCGCTCGGTGCTGCAGCGCGACAGCCTGGCGACTCCCGTGCTGTGCTTGATCCTGCTGCTGCCGAGCGCGCTCGGCAGCGGTGCCACGGCGTGGTACACGCTGCCCGTGCTGTTCGTGTGGATGCTCACGTGGATCCTGCTGCTGCTCCGCTTCGGGCTGCTGGCGGCGAGCGTCGGGCCCTTCGTCTACGAGATGCTGTACGTGTTCCCGATCACGACCGACCTCGCATCCTGGAAGGCGGGCCCGACGCTGTTGGTGCTGCCGCTTTTGGCCTTCCTGGCCGTGATCGCCTTCCGCAACGCCGTCGGCGGGACCGGCTTGCGGCGCTACCTGGCGTCGGAGCCCGGCTCGCGCCCCTGACGACGCGGGGGCGCGGAGCCGGCGAGCGCGCGGAAGGCGGCGTAGACCTCCGAGCGGTTGTCCTCGTCCTTCTCCGCGAAGCGGCCCTGCTTCTCCTCGAGGCTCCAGTTCACGTAGAGCTCGATCGCCTCTTCGTATGACCACTTGCTCGCCGTCC
>CAZVOI010001185.1:0-7230 GCA_964628275.1 uncultured Acidobacteriota bacterium
GGCACCGCCTCCCCGTCCTCGTCCAGTGTGAGGAAGCGGGCTTCGACCGGCGCCGCCCGGGCCGTCTCCGCCACCTTGAACATCGCGGTTCCCTCGTCGACCTCGTCGAACATGGCGCCGTACAGCATCGTGGTTCCGAGGCGCACGGCATTCGTCACCTGCCGCCAGTAGAACCGGCCCGAGCGTCGGGGGATCTGGTTGAAGGGCGCCTTGCCCTTGAGGTTGTGCCACGAGAAACCGGGGAAGACCACGGGCAGGTAGTCGATGCCCAGGCTGCGCGTCTCGGTGACGTCTGGCGCCATGACCGTGCGATGAAATTCGTCCGCGCTCTTGGCGTCTCGAAAGCGACCGACGGTCCACGGGCTCAGGACGTCGAAGGAGCGATAGACCGCCGCCCATCGCGGGTCCGCGAGCGAGTCCCTGCCGAGGGTGCGCCAGCGGCTCGGCACGCCGCCGACCAGGGTCACGCGGTACCGCGGGTCGGGGTTGTTCTTGAAGAAGTCGATCAGCCTCTCGGCTTGATCGGGGGTGACGTTGCGGTCGCGGAATCCGAACCCCCATATGGACAGCACCGGCCGGCCGCGATGGTGGAGATAGCGCGGGTGCTCGGTCAGCCGCAGCGAGTCGACCAGGCGCCGCCAGTCTTTCTCGACCCGCTCCACGAGGCCTTCGTGGGGATGGCCGGAGATGTCGTACATCAGCGCGAAGACGCGGCCGTGTCGAAGGGCGCCGCCGGCCGCGTTCTCCAGCACGCGGTCGCGGAAGTCCAGGATCTCCGGCCGCTCGAGGCGGACCGTGAACCGCTGGACGAACACGCCGTCCAGCCCGTACTCCTTCATCCACTGGAAGTGCCGGTCCACGGTCTTTCCGTTGTAGGCGGAGTAGAGGTGGGCCGGGCTGCCGTCGCGCAACGTGAACGGCGTCGCGCACCGCTCGTCCGGATCGAGCTCCGAGACGTCGGGCCACATGTCGACCTGGACGGTGTCGACGGCCGCCGGCCGGTCGCGGCGGAACCAGTGCTCAAAGCGCCCCAGAGCCGAGCCGTCCTGCGGGCAACCGAACCAGCCCTGGTAGCCGAACAGCAGCTTGCGGTCCATGCTGCCGGCGTCCACCTCCGGCCCGGACACCGGGGCCAACCCGAGCACCTGGGCGGGGGCCGACCGCCCGGGCGCCGACGCCGTCCGGCAAGAAACCAGCCCGGCCACCGAGCCAGCCAGCAGCACCACCGTCCAGTTTCGCATCTGCTTATTCCCTGTCCCCGGGCGAGACTAGAACGAGAGACGAAGCCCGAGTTGCGTTCTTCGTTCCCCGCCGCCGGTGGTGATGCGACCGAAGTCAGGCGAGGTGAAGGCGCTGACCGGCTCGCCAAACTGCGGCGTGTTGAAGACGTTTTGCGCCTCGATGCGCAGTTCCAAGCTCGTCTTCGCGATGCGCTGGCTGCGGCTCAGCATGAGGTCCAGCCTCTGGACCTTCGGGCCGCGCACCTCGGGATAGGTTCGCTTTCCGGTGCCGAACGTGAAGGGGTCAGGCAGCGCGAAGGCCGCCCCCTTCGCCGGGTCCTTCTCGTTGTTGAACCACTGATTCAGGCTCTGCTGCCCGTCGGGCAGCTTCGGATCGCCCAACAGCTTGGCGTGCGCGCCGAGCCCGGTCGAGACGCCGTTGCTCACGGCAATGCCCGTGATCACCAGCGGGCGTCCGCTGGCGAGGGTGCCGATCCCGCTGAGCCGCCACTGGCCGATCACGTTCGCAAGCCAGCCCTGGTTGACCCATCGGCGTCCATTTCCGAACGGAAGCTCCCAGACGAAGTGGCCCTTGATCACGTGGGTCCGGTCGTCGTCGGAGACGGCCTTGGACTTGCTCAGGTCGTTCGGGTCGATGGTCGCGGAGCGCCCACCGAATCGTTCAGGGACGGTGTCTTCCTGCCGGCTGAGCGTGTAGTTGACTCCGAAGACGAGGCGGGCCGCGTTGCCGTCGATGCGCGCGATGAACCCCTTGTACCACGAGTCGCCGACCGAGTCGCGGAAACGGCTCAGGCCGGTGTAGTGCGGGTAAGGTTTCAGCAACTGCGAGGCCCGCGTCGTCGGCTGCGTGAGGAGGCTGTCGCCCGTCTTGATTACGCCGAAGAACGGGTTAGGCACCAGCGCGTCGAGCGCGGAACCGAGCGCCAGCGCGTCGGACGGGATGGCGTTGCGCGCGTTGTTGTGCCACAGATTCAGGCCGCGCGTCCCAACGAAGGCGACCTCACCGACAAGGCGCCAGGGCAGCCGCTGCTGGATGCTCACGTTCCACATGTGTCCGTATGACGTCTCCAGGTTTCGGAACGCTGTGCCCAGACCGCTCCCGACCTGGGTCGCGGGCGGCTCGAAGTACCCGGAAGTGAACGGGCTTCGCAATGAGGCGCCCGGTGGTGGCGTGTTGGGCGCGGCGGGATAGGTGCCGAGGTTGACGTCCGTCTGCGTGAGGTAGCCGCCCCCGCCAAGGTCGCTCGGCGCCGAGCCGATGCCGCCGCTGCCGGGGTAGTAGACGATGCCGTACGCGCCGCGCAGCACGGTGTTCTCCCGGGGCTTCCAGGCGAAGCCGATGCGGGGAGCAAGGTTGTTCCGGTCGGGGTCGGTCTGGTATCGCGACGTACCGTCAGATCCAACCAGCCGCAGGACTCCCTTACGTCCGGTCAGTGGATCCACGGCGCCGGGGTCGAAGAAGGACAACTGATCGGCCGCCTCGCTCCACGGTGTCTGATACTCGTACCGGAGGCCGAGGTTGAGGGTCAACGTCCGGGCTACCTTCCAGTCGTCCTGAATGTACGACGACCAGTACATTTGCGAGGCGTTGAACGTCGGGTCGCCGGTGATCCGGCCGGAGGTCGGCGCGCCGAGGAGGAACGTGGCAAAACCATACCCGGCGCTGCTCGACGCAACCGACGGATTCGGCCCCTGGGTAAACCCCGCCCCGTAGACATACTGACCGGACGGATACTCGGGCCGGAAGACGTCGAATCTCATCCGCGACACGTTCAGCCCGGTCTTCACGCTGTGTGCGCCCTTGAGCCAAGTCACGTGCCCCTGCAACTCCGCTGCGCCCTCGTTGTCGTCGATCAGCCCGGCGCGGTTCATCCCGAGGGGCGCGAGCCCGCCAATCTCGATCCGCGGGAACATTGACACCGCCGAGTGCGCTTTCAAGCCTGGGTCGGCGGCGCCGATCCCCAAGGTCGAGAAGTCGAAGCCCAGCGTGGCCGGCGTCGTCGTAGACTCGCTGTTGGTATAGCTCAGGCGGAATTCGCCGATCAGATTCGAACGGAAGATCACGGTATCGCTCAGCACGGCCGACATCCGGCTGTTGCCGCTGGTTCCGCGTTCGCCGTTGGTACCAGGGTCCGGAAAGGCCACGTTCACGGTCTCCGAGGCGGCCTCACTTCCGGTGCGGCGGAAGGCCGCGAACAGGCGTTGGCGACCCGTGTTGTGGTCGATTCGAATGACGATCGGGAGCGCGCTGCTCGCGCGGGAGCGGGCCTGGACGAAGTTGTTCGTGGCGCCGGCATTCGTGGGCAATGGGTAGTACGTGAGCAACCTCTGCGAGATCGGGTCGAAGCGGTTGGCGGGAATCACGTTGCCCGGGAAGGGGTCCCGCACGTAGCCGGTCCCCGCCGGCCTGGTCGTGAGCGGATCGTAGACGGTGAGGAGTTGACCGGAGCTGGTGCGGGTCTCCGAGAAATCGCCGTTGCGCTCCCGCAGCGTGGGCACGGTCAGGATCAGGTCGTCGGGTGAGAGGCTCTTACTGCGCTCTACGTTGACGAAGAAGAACGTCCGGCTCTTGAAGATCGGGCCGCCGAAGCTGAAACCGTAGTCGTCGTTATTCTGGACGCTCCGCGGCAGGTTGTTCCGCTTGTTCGTCCAACTGTTGGCGTTGAGCGCGTCGCGGCGGAAGTAGCCGTACGCGGCGCCGTGGAACTGGTTCGTGCCGGACCGGGTCGCCGACGTGATCACGCCGCCGCCGGTGCGCCCGAACTCGGCGGCCAGGCCGTTCGTCACCACCTTGAACTCTTCGATGCTCTCCGCCGGAGGCGTATAGGCGAGGTCGTTGGTGGTGCTGTTGCGCTGCTCGGCGCCGTCCAGCAGCACCTCGGTCGAGTTCGACCGCGCGCCGCTGATGATCGCTCCCGTGCCCGTGTTGCCGCGCTCCTGGATGCCAGGCGACAAGGTGACCAGCGAGTACACGTTGCGCCCGATGATCGGCAACTGCTGGATCTGACGGCTGGTAACCACGTTGGCCATCGATGCGTTCTGCGAATCGAGTTGGGTGGCCGCGGCCGTGACCGTCACGTCCTCCTGCAGCCCGGCCAGGGCCAGCGTCATGTTGACGGTCGCCGTCGATCCAACCCTCACCACCACGCGCTCGACGCGCGCGGCGCTGAAGCCCGTGAGTGTGGCGCTCACGTCGTAGCTTCCGGTGCGGAGATACGGCAGCGCGTAGATGCCTGCCCCGTTGCTCACCGTCTCGCGGGAGACCTTGGTGTCCAAGTGGATCGCCACTACCGTGGCGCCGGGGACGGCCCCCCCCACCTTGTCGAGGATCGTGCCCGTGATCGTCCCCTGATCGATTTGCGCGGACGCCACCGTGGAGGCCAGCAGCGCCACGGCCATCAACAGCATGATCATTCCACGTCGCATCACAGCCTCCGGAACTTGGGTTTGGTCACCAAATCGATGACGCGGCGAGTGTATGGAACGGAGGCTACCTAGTCACGCAGCCTGCGGTGGGTACGCCACCCCGAGCCCAGGTGGGCGTCACTTCGTTTGTTTCTTGCCAGGCGCGAGCACGTTCGGTGCGGTGCGCCGCGCGGGGGCGTCCTTGGTGAGTTCGTTGTAGAGCTTGCGAAGGCGAGCGACGGTTTCGGGATTGGCGGCGGATACGTCGTGCTGTTCGCCGGGGTCGGTTTGGAGATCGAAGAGCTGCATGGCCGCGGGCGCGACCCCGGTAGTGAGGCCCGGGTGGTCGCTCGGCTTGTATTGTTCGAAGGGCGCCAAAATCGTCACGCCATCGGGCGCGCGCGGGTCGATCCAGGTAGCATCGGAATCGCGCAATTTGGCCCGGGGATCTTGGCCGGGGAGAACGTGGAGCTTCCACCGGGCATCGCGGATCGTGAGGAGATTCGCACCGAGTTGACCGAGGATTCCGTGGTGCGGACTCGCGGCGGTAGAGGTGAACAACGGCATGATGTCACGTCCGTCGATCACGCGGTCGGCGGGGGGAGCGATCTGCGCGGCTTTCAACGTGGTGGTGAAAAGATCCATGATGACGGCGGGCGACTGATTGACATGGCCGGCGGGGATTTTGCCCGGCCAGCGCGCGATGCACGGCACACGGAAGCCGCCTTCGTAGGAACTCGCTTTCATGCCGCGCAGGCCGCCGGTGCTGCCGCCGAAATAAGCGCCGTTGTCGCTGGTGAAAATGACGAGGGTCTTTCCGTCGAGGCCGAGTTGGTTGAGCGTCGTCAGGACCTGGCCCACGCTCGAGTCGAGCTCGGCCATGACATCGGCGTAGAGGCCGGCGCCGGATTTTTTGTAGAACGCCTCGGAGGCGGCGAGGGGCTTGTGGGGCATCGCGTGCGCTAGGTAGAGAAAGAATCCGCGAGCCTGGTTGCGCTTGATGAAATCGATGGCGCGGTCGGTGTAGCGCTGCGTCACGTTGGCCTGCACGAGTGGATACTCGACCCGCTGATCTCCCTCGAGCAAGTGCACGGGGCGCATGTCGTTCGAATAGGGAATGCCGAGGTATTCGTCGAAGCCGCGATGGGTGGGAAGCCATGCAGGTTTCGCGTGGCCGAGATGCCATTTGCCGACGATGCCGGTCGCGTAGCCGGCACCTTTGAAAAGCTGGGCGAGAGTGATTTCGCTCTCGGCTAGATGGACTTCGTTTTCCGAGCCGCGCTGGCCATCGGGGGCCGGATTATCCGTCATCCCGGAGCGGAAGGGATAGCGGCCCGTGAGGAGCGAGGCGCGCGTCGGTGCGCAATACGGGGCCGGGCTATTGAACTGGGTGAGGCGTGCACCGGCTGCGGCGAGACGGTCGAGGTGGGGCGTCTTGAATTTCGGGTGACCGTAGGAGCCGAGATCACCGTAGCCGAGATCATCGGCGAGGATGATGATGACGTTGGGCCGGTCTGCGGTGACTGCGCCAGGCGAGGCCGTCCCACACAATAAGAGGAGCAACCCGCATAGGGCGAACTTCATGGAGGGGGAGGTTTGTCGTAGTGTCTCACTATTCATGGCCGCGACGAGGTTGTCATCGTTGCCTCGGAGGAGTTTCGGCGGCCGTGCCGCCGTCCCGTTAGGGTTCAGCGAACCTTTTCCTGGTGTAGAAGTGAGTAAACGCTGATCGCGCTGTTGAAAAAATCGGGAAGGACGGTGATGCCGCCATTGATCCACTCATGGATGCCTCGCTCACGGAAATCGGCCAGACACTTCCGCAGCGTCCGCTGGGCCAGGGCGGGATCTCGGCGGGCGAGCGCGGGCACCAGCCATCCGAGAGGCGTGGCCCAGTAACCACCGTTCTGGTAGACACCTTCCTGGCGGTAGTTGAACGTCGATTGCCAGGACGAATAAGTGAGCAAATGGCGGATCTGCCCTTTCTGCTCATAGCGGTCGTAGTTGTTGACGAGGAAACTGAGGGCCTTCTGCTCCTGATCCTTGGTCGCCAGATTGCGGTCAATCACGAACGCGGTTCCCCACACGTCATATTGACGGCAGAGACCGTCGGCGGCGTAGAAAGCCCCTGAATCCCGATCCCACAACCGCCCGATATTCTTCTTGATGAGTTCGGCCCGGCGCAAGTATTCGTCCGGTTCGCCGATCCCGGCCTTTCTGCATAGTCCGGCCATCTGGCTGCAGGCTTCGTAGTAGAGAGCAGAGCACATGAGAAGGTGTCCGGTCTTACGGATGGTGTCGGTGTAACCATAGACGCACTGGGGATTATCGGGCCGGTTGTATACGAGGCCATTTTCCGCGCGGTTGATATGGTCCAATCCCCTGCGAAGGGCGCTTTCATGCCGTCTCAGGAAATCGAGATCACCCGTTCTCTCGACATAGCGGCAGAAAGCACTCACCAGGAAAGACGCGTTATCCAGCGCGTGGTCAGCCATTGGGGCGCGATCAGGCCCTGGGCTATAGATTGGTTCCCCGGCGACCGTGACGCGGTCGGGTATGCAGCCGTCTTTCCGTTGCCCGGCCAGTA
>CAZVOI010001186.1:0-1905 GCA_964628275.1 uncultured Acidobacteriota bacterium
GGGCGGCGCTTCGACGCTCGCGGGCCTCGTGCGCGACGGCTGGATCGACGTGATCCTGACCGGCAACGCCTTCGCCGTGCACGACCTGGAGCAGGCCATCGTCGGAACCAGCCTCGGCGTGTGCCAGACGAGCGGCCGCTCCGTCGAGGGTGGCAGCCGCAACCACCTGTACGCGATCAACGCCGTGAACCGGCTGGGCGGGGTGCGCGAGGCGGTGGCCGGGGGCCTCGTGAAGTCGGGTGTGATGTTCGAGGCGGTCAAGCGCGGCACGCCGTACGTGCTGGCGGGCTCGATCCGCGACGACGGCCCGCTCAAGGACGTGATCACCGACACCATGCTCGCGCAGCAGGCTTACGTGGAGGCGCTCCACGGCGCGGGCTGCTGCCTGATGCTGGCCTCGGCGCTGCACTCGATCGCGATCGGCAACCTGCTGCCCGCGCGCGTGCGCACGATCTGCGTCGACATGGTCGAGTCGGTGCCGGTGAAGCTCGGCAACCGCGGCTCGATGCAGGCGATCGGCCTGGTGACGGACGTCGGCTACTTCCTGGAGCGGCTGGCCGTCGAGCTGGCGACGCCGCTGCCGTGAGCTATTCCGCTTCCATGAACGGATAGCGGAAATCGCGCGGCGGGCTGAAGGTCTCCTTGACCGTCCGCGCGCTCACCCAGCGCACCAGGTTGAGCTTCGAGCCGGCCTTGTCGTTGGTGCCCGAGCCGCGCGCGCCGCCGAACGGCTGCTGGCCGACGACCGCGCCCGTCGGCTTGTCGTTCACGTAGAAGTTGCCCGCGGCTCCGCGCAGGGCCGCGGCTGCCTGCCGGACCGCCTGACGGTCGTTCGCGAACACCGCGCCCGTGAGCGCATAGGGCGATGTGGCGTCGATCAGCGCCAGCGTCTCCGGCCACTTGTCGTCGTCGTAGACGTAGGCCGTCACCACCGGGCCGAAGATCTCCTCGCACAAGAGCTTGTAGCCGGGGTCGCTCGTTTCCACGAGCGTCGGCTGGATGAAGTAGCCGGTGTCGCCGTTCACCCCGCCGCCCGCCAGAACGCTCGCGCTCTTCTTGGCCTCGGCGAGATAGGCGGAGATGCTGTCGAAGGCCTTCTTGTCGATCACCGCGCCCATGAAGTTGCGGAAGTCCGAGACGTCGCCGACCCGGATCTCGCCCAGCATCGAGACGATGCGATCGCGCACGTCGTTCCAGAGCGAGCGCGGCACGTAGATGCGGCTCACCGCCGAGCACTTCTGGCCCTGGTACTCGTAGCCGCCCCGCACCACCGCGACCGCGAGCGCCTGGGGGTCCGCCGAGGCGTGCGCCACGATGAAGTCCTTGCCGCCCGTCTCGCCCACGATGCGGGGGTACGAGCGGTAGCGGTCCATCTGGGACCCGATCGTGCGCCACATCGAGTTGAAGACCTCGGTCGAGCCGGTGAAGTGCACTCCGGCGAGGTCGCGGTGGTTGAGTACCACGTCGGAGACGACCGCGGCGTTGCCGGGGACGAAGTTGATGACGCCGGGTGGCAGACCCGCGGCCTCGAGCAGCTTCATGATGGCGAAGGCGCTCGGGATTGCCGACGAGGCCGGCTTCCAGACGACGGTGTTGCCCATGAGCGCGGGCGCCGTCGGCAGGTTGCCGGCGATCGAGGTGAAGTTGAAGGGCGTCACCGCGTACACGAAGCCCTCTAGCGGCCGGTAGTCGAGCTGGTTCCACATCGTGGAGTTCGACAGCGGCTGCTCGGCGTAGAGCTGCTGCGCGTAGTACGGGTTGAAACGCCAGAAGTCGACGAGCTCGGCGGCCGAGTCGATCTCGGCCTGGAACGCGGTCTTCGACTGCCCGAGCATGGTCGCGGCGTTCACGGTCGCGCGCCAAGTGGTCGCGAGCAGCTCGGCGGCCTTCAGGAACACGGCCGCG
>CAZVOI010001187.1:0-4963 GCA_964628275.1 uncultured Acidobacteriota bacterium
TCTCCGTCTGCTACCTGCTCGACCAGGTCTACCTGCAACCCCATCCGAAGCAGCTGATGCTCCTGAACCATGTCTAGGCATTCGGCTTTGCTCGCTCTCTTCTTGGCCGCGGCCCCCCGCGCCGTCGCGCAGGACCCCTCCGCGCGGGTCGAGGGCACGGTCATCGAGGCCTTCTCGGGACGCCTGCTCGCCGGCGCGACCGCGAGGGCCGCCGGAGCGTCTGCCGAGACAGGCGCAGACGGGCGCTTCGTCCTCGTCGTGCCCGCAGGCGCCTGGACGCTCGAGTGGAGTGCCGCCGGCCACACGACCGAGTCGGTCGCCTTCTCCGTCACCGCAGGGGAGACGCGCCGTCTCGACGGGTACCTGCTCGATCGATCGCGACTGCAGGAGCAGGTCGAGGTCCGGGCCGAGGCCGGGTCCGGGGGAGGGGACGCGGCGCTCCCTGTCCGCGCTGCCGACGTGTTGGCGGTGGCGGGCGCAGCCGAGAACGTGTTTCGCACGCTGCAGACGCTTCCGGGCGTCGCCGCCGCGGAGGAGTTCGGGAGCCGCATCTCGGTGCGGGGCGGCGGGCCCGACCAGAACCTGACGCTGATGGACGGCGTCGAGGTCCACAACCCGTTCCGCCTGTTCGGCCTGACCAGCGCGTTCAACCCGGAGACGGTGCGCCGCTTCGAGCTCTTCACCGGCGCGTTCTCGGCCAAGTACGGCGACCGGCTGTCGTCGCTGCTGCTGGTCGAGAACAGGGACGGCGTCTCAGGCGCCGGCTGGAACGGTTCGATCTCGCTCGGCCTCACCGACGCCAACGTCGTGCTCGAGGGTGGCCTCCCCGGGACGGCCAAGGGCTCTTGGCTCGTCACCGGCCGGCGCACGTACTACGACCTCGTGGCGGAGCGCTTCGACGATTCCGACCTGCCCTCGTTCGCGGATCTCCAGGGCCGCCTCGCCTGGGAGGCGCGTCCGGGCCAGCGGTTGACGCTGATCGGCCTGCGCGGCCGCGAGGCGACGGACGCGACGTTCGAAAGCGAACCTGCCGGCGAGCAGGGCGACTTCGTGACCGCGGCCGACAACGACCTAGTCTCGCTGCAGTACGACGCCGCTCTGGGCAAGAGCGGCTCCTCCCGGACGATTGCCGCCTGGTACCGGAACACCGAAACGCTGGACGTCGACACGCGCTTCCGCAACGAATCGAAGCGATCCAACGCACCGGGTAGCGGCGAGGAATCCTTCGCGTTCTCGCAGGTCGTGTTCACGCGGGAGCTGGCGGTGCGGGACCTCTCGCTGCGCCAGGAGCTGTCGCTCGCGCTCTCGAACCGCCAGCTCGTCGAGACCGGGATCGAGCTGCACCGGCTGCGCACCGGCGTGGCCTGGAAGATCGATGGCGAGCGGAACCCCAGCGCGGCGAGGGGGTCGAGCGTCCGCGGTGGCGCGTCGCTGCCCGCCGATCTGGAATCGGAGCGCGACGCGTTCCGCTTCGGGGCTTTCGCGCAGCATCGCTGGCAGATGATGCGCGGCCTCGTGCTCCAGCCCGGGCTGCGCTTCGACTACGCGGGCAGCAACGGACGCGGCTCGTTTTCGCCTCGCTTCACCGCCACGCTGGGCTCCAGCGCCACACGCGCTCGAGCCGCCGTGGGTCTCTTCACGCAAAGCCCGGGTTACGAGAAGCTGGCCCAGGCGGACGACTTCTTCGATCTGAGCGAGGCGAAGCGGCTCGAGCTCCGGCACGAGCGCGCCCTTCACTTGGTGCTCGGGTTGGAGCGCGACGTTCGGCCGGGACTGCTCTTGCGGGCCGAGGCCTTTTACAAGCGCTTCGGTGACCTGATCGCGGGGCGCCTGGAGACCGAGGCGGAGAGGCGCGCGCGGGTCACGAGCTACGACTTCCCGCGCGAGCTGCTGGACCAGATCCCGAGCGAGCCGCAGATCACGACCACGCCAGTGAACCAGGGCGCCGGCCGAGCCTACGGGCTCGACGCGTACGTCGCCCGGCGCGCCAGCTCCCCCGACACCCGCGTGACGGGTTGGGCCTCCTACACCTGGACGCTTGCGGAACGCGACGCTTACGGCCGCCGCTACCCGTTCGACTACGACCGGCGGCATGCGTTCAGCCTCGTAGCGGCCTGGCGCGCGAGCCGCAAGCTCGACCTCGCCGTGACGGCGCGCGCCGCGTCGGGCTTCCCTCGCACGCCCGTGGCCGGGGTGCGCGTGGCGGCGAAGCCGGACAGCGGGGACGGCGACGGAGACGGCAACACCGTTGAGTTGGTCCCGGAACGGGATGCGAACGGCTTGCTGGTCTGGATCGAGGACCGCGGCGGCATCTCCGACCTCAACAGCGCGAGGCTGCCGTCGTTCGCCCGGGTCGATGCGCGTGTCAGCTTCCGCCCGCGGGGGCCGGCCGGGCGCTGGCTCTTCTACCTCGACGTCGTCAACCTGCTGAACCGGGACAACACGGGCGCCTACGAGGCGAAGCTTGCTTACGACCCCGGCGCCGACAGGCCGCGCTTCACCGAGACACCCAGCCGCGGCGTGCCGCTGCTGCCGTCGCTCGGGGTCCGCTTCCGGTTTTGAGGCGCGCGGGCTTGCGTTCGATTCAGAATCTATTCAAAGTGCGCGCATGACACGAGACGGAGCGCGCTCGGCGCGCGGCGCGCATCCGGGAACGGGCGCGCGCCTGGCGATCGGCGCCCTGGCGAGCGCCACCGGGATTCCGATCGAGACGCTGCGTACCTGGGAGAGCCGCTACGGCTATCCGGTTCCGGAGCGCAAGCCCTCGGGCCATCGCGTGTATCCGCTGTCGAGCGTGCCGCGGTTGAAGCGCATCGCCCAGGCCCTCGCCAATGGCCATCGCGCCGGCCAGGTCGTCGGCGCCTCCGACGACGACCTGCTCCAGTTGCTCGAGGCGATTCCGCGGCCCACGCCGTCAAGCTCCGTCGAGCTGGGAACGCCGGCGACCGAAGCGCTGAGCCTCGAAGAGCTGCTGAAACTGATCGAACGGTTCGACGCCGACCGGCTGACGCGCGTGCTCCTAGGGGATTGGGCCCGTCTCGGCCCGCTGCGCTTCCTGGAGTCGCGCGTCGCCCCGCTGGTTCGCGCCGTTGGCGAGGCGTGGCAGGTGGGGCGGCTGGAGGTCGGTCACGAGCATTTCGTGTCGGAGCGCGTGGGCGACGTGTTGCGTTCGCTACGCCTCCCGTTCGAGGAGCGCTCGGCGGGGCCGCTCGTGGTTCTGGCCTCGTTGCCGGGGGAGCAGCATGCCCTCGGTCTCCAGATGGCGGCGCTGACGCTGGCGGCCGCGGGCTGCCGGCTCTTGTTCCTGGGCAGCCAGGTGCCGCCCACGCAGATGGTCGCCCTGGCGCGCGACCTGGGCGCGGCCGCCCTCGGCATCAGCGTCTCGCGCGCCAGCCAAGGAAGCCCGACGCGCGCCCAGCTTCAAAGGCTGCGGCGAGCGTTGCCGCGGCGGGTGGCGCTGCTCGTCGGTGGCGAGGGCGCCCCCAAGCCGACCGCGGGCGTCAACGTCTTCCCCGACCTGCGCTCGCTGGATGCCTGGGCGCAGTCCGCGATCTCGCGCAGGCCGCGCTGAGCCCGACGACGCGAGCCTACCGTCTGGAGCAGCTCCGGCTGCAACGGCGTGTCGTCCTTCCGGTGATGGCATGCCCGCCACAAATCAACTCGGGAGATTAGACTTCGACCTCGATCGATTGACGGGTAGGAGAGACATGATGAGACGTTTGATCCTGACGGTCGCGCCGCTGTTGGTGATGGCGGGCGCCTCTTCGCTATCCGCGGAAGATCTCTTCGACCTGCAGAAGGTCGCCGACGGCGTGTACGCCGCGATCGCCAAGCCTCGCAGTCCCATCAACTGCAACGGCGCGGTCATCGTCTACGACGAGGGCGTGCTGGTGGTGGACACCCATTCGCGACCCTCCAGCGCGCGGGCGCTGATCGCGCAGATCAAGAGCGTCACCGGCAAGCCGGTTCGATACGCCGTGAACACGCACTTCCACTGGGATCATGCCCAGGGCAACCAGGCCTATCCGAGCGCCTTCGCGCGCGAGGTCGCGCTCGTCTCCTCCGAGGCCACGCGCCACAACCTCGCCACGCTCGGGATGCCGCGCGTGCGCGAGCAACTCGAGGACATTCCCAGGCAGATCGCCGGGGCACGCGCGCGCCTCGCCTCCGAGAAGGAGGCCTCCGCGCAGACGAAGACCAAGGACGAGATCGCCCAGCTCCAGGCGTATCTCGACGAGCTGCGGACGCTGGAGCTGGTGCTTCCGGATCTCACCTTCGACAAGTCGCTGATCCTTCACCGCCCCGGCCGCGACATCGTGCTGCTGTTCCTCGGCCGCGGGCACACCGACGGTGACGTGGTCGCCTACCTACCCAAAGAGAAGGTCGTGGCCACGGGAGACCTGCTGCACGGCTGGATGCCCTTCATGGGCGACGCGTACCCGCCGGAGTGGGTGGCGACACTCGACGCCCTGGGCCGGCTCGAGTTCGACCACATCATCGGCGGCCACGGCGGCGTCAAGCCGAGGTCGCACCTCCAGTTCTTCCGCGACTACATCGCCGATCTCCTCACGGAAACACGCGCGGCGCGACGCCGCGGGGAGTCGCTCGAGACCGCCAAGGGCTCGGTGGCGTCGGCGCTCAGGCCGCGCTACGACGCCGGAATGGGGGGGCGGTTCGACGGATCGGTGGGCGCCAACGTCGAGAAGGTGTATCGCGACCTCGAGGCCGGGAAGTACCCCTGAGGACGCTATCGTCCATGCAACGGGTTCAACCAATGTCGCACCGGAGCGTTGCAGGAATCGTCGCGGCCGTGATCGCCGCTGCGGGCTGGACCGCGACGCTCGGCGCGCAGGGCCACGCAAAGGCGAACTGGCTCAGCGACGGGTACGACAAGGAACGCACGTCGTGGCAGCGCAACGAGACGCTGCTCCGCCCCGACAGCGTGGGGCGCATGAAGCTGCTG
>CAZVOI010001188.1:0-8521 GCA_964628275.1 uncultured Acidobacteriota bacterium
ATCGGCGTCCTTCTCCGGCGACGCCACGCGCGCATCGCTCAGAGGTACCTTGAGCGCTCCCCCGCCTCGCTTGAGATAGCGCTTCGATCTGGCGAAATCCACGAGGATTCTTCGCATCAGCCGAGCGGACATCGCGAAGAAGTGGGCTCGGTCCTGCCAACGGACGTGCCTGACGTTGACCAGCCGCAAGTAGGCCTCGTTGACCAGCGCCGCGGTGTCCAGCGTGTGGCCGGGTCGCTCGTGCCCCATGCGCCGGTGGGCGAGGCGACGCAACTCGTCGTAGACGAGAGGCGTCAGCCGATCGAGCGCCGACTCGTCCCCGTCAGCCCAGGCCAACAGCAGCTCGGTGATGGGCCCAGCCGATGGTCGCATCCTGCCCTTTCTTCCAGACGAGTCCTGATTCGGGACGACCCTGCCTCGCCCAGGCGCGTCCGGCAGAGGCACGGCGGCCGAACGTGGTCTTCGTGGTTCTCGACGAGTTCGAGTTTGCGGAGGAACATCGTCGGTGGACTCTACCTCTGGAGGTTGGTGCTGCGGCGCCGGAGCGCTCGTCCTAGACTGAAGCACATCGTGTACGACAGATGGCGCGTCCCATGCTGGGCTCTCGGTCTCGCCGCGTTGTGCCCCGTCACGGTGGCTGCCGCTGAGGCGGAAGCGAGCTGGCCGCAATGGCGCGGTCCCGGCGGCCTCGGCGTGGCGCTGGTCCGATAGGCATTTCCTTCCGCAGCCCTGACGGGGACGCCGCGGTCGAGGGCTTTGGCAGGCATCGCCGAGGGTAATGAGGAGGGCTCCTCCATCTCCCGGTGCTCCTCATCGACAGGCACGCGCACGACCTCGTGCACGGCCGGCGGCGGCTTTTCCTGCTCCGGAGGGCTCAGGCCCAAGTGGTCGAGGATGCGCTTGATCGAGATCTGGTCGTTGATGTAGGCAACGATCTTGAGCGGGCCTCCGCATTTGCGGCACTGAAGTGGATCGACCTCATAGACCGTTACGCCGGACATGACGCCCTCTTGCGCCGAGCGGGCGCGGCGCTCTACGAGGCCAAGCGTGCCGGCCGGAATCGCGTCGTTTCTAGCCCATGGACGGAAGGGGCCGATCCGGGAACCTCGAGTTGACGTCCTCGACGGCATCCCAAGAACCTTCATCCCGATTCAGCTAGTTAAAGGCCCGGCCGGGCATCGTGCCTAACCCGGCGTCTGTGCGATCCGCTCGACTGCCAGCAGCGACACGTCGTCGCGCAGATGTCCTCCGGACCAGTCGCGCACGCTATCGGCAATCAGGTCGAGGCCTTCGCGAAGGGGACGATCACGGTGTCGACCGATTTCATCGACCAGACGCGCGTAGCCGAACTCCTGTTCCGTGGCGTCGAACGCCTCGACGACACCGTCGGTGTAGAAGTAGAGCCGATCGCCCGCTCGCAGCGTCACCGTTTCATCCTCGAAGCGCGCGTTTTCGATCATGCCGATGGGCAGGCCGCTGCCGTTGAGCGGCGTTGGCGGGGCGCCTTTGGGCAGGAGCACGGGTATGGGGTGGCCGGCCATGACGTATCGAAACCGCCCGGACGACTCGTCGAGGATGCCGTAGACCAGCGTGAAGTACTGTCGCGTGCGGTCCATGGGAAACTGCCGATTCAGGCGCTCGGCCACCCGCGACGGCAATACGATGTCGGGACCGGCCTCGGTTTCTTCGACGAGCAGCGCCCCTTCCACCGAGGGCGACAGCAGGTGATTCAGGGTGAACGAGAGCAGCGCCGCCCCCACACCGTGCCCGCTCACGTCGAGCAGATAGAGACCCACCTGGCCGTGGGGAAGCGGGACGATGCCCACGGCGTCACCCGCGAGATCAGTGCACGGGCGAAACGCTTGGGCCATGCGGAAGCCGCGGAGGCGCATATCGGGTGGGGGGAGCAGGGTCTGCTGGATGCGCGCCGCCAATCGCAAGTCCTGTTCGAGCGCTTCCTTCGTCCGCCTCAGCGCCTGTTCGGCCACCCGACGCGCCGTGACGTCCGACTGGATGCCGATGTAGTGAGTGACCTCGCCGAGGTGGTCGCGAACCGGGGTGATGGACAGACGGTTCCAGAACGTCGTCTTGTCCTTACGGTAGTTCAGGACTTCGACCACGCACTCCCGATACTCGGCAACCGCGGCGCGGATCTCCGCGACTGCGTTCGGATCGGTGCCCGGCCCCTGCAGAAAGCGGCAATTTCGGCCCAGGACCTCTGTCACCGGATACCCGGTGATGCGCACGAACCCCTCGTTGGCATAGATCAGCGGCCGGTCGGGCAGGCGCGCGTCAGCGATGGTGACGCCCTCGGCCGCCACGTCGAGCGCGCGGTCCTTCAGTGCGAGCTGATCCGCCGGGGCGCGTTCCTGAAACCGAGCCACGACTCGCTCCGCCGTCTTACGTTGCGTTGGATCGAGGGGCATCGGGATGAGGGGGGCAGCACCGACCGCACGTCACGTGCCGGCACATGGGCGGAAACTACCACGAACGCGAGCGCGGCGGTTTGTCCGCGCCGCTGTCCCGCGCTCGGTTCGCCACTCCGGGGTTCGACTCTTAGCACTCAAAAACTACTCAAAGGCTTGACAAATAGCTGACGAAGCGTTAGCTTCTCCACCGTGAGTGAGAAACGCATCGTTGGTGACGACGCTGGCGTTCCGCAGGCTGTCGACCAGCGTCGGTCAGACCCGGGCGTACAGCGGCGTGACCACGCGAAGCGCCAGACCGCCATCTTCGATCCACTCGGGCTCCTGGGCCTCGGGTACTGGTACTTGTCGTTCCCGCTGCACGGCTTCATCTTCGGAGGCATGCTGCGGGAGATCGGGTGGCGCGCGCGAACGGCGCACGCCGCGCTGCCCGAGGCCGACGTCGGCCAAGACGCCACGCGCCTTATTCCCCTCCGGCAGGGGCACTGCCGGGCTTCATAAGGAGACACAAAGATCATGCACATCCGCAAGCCGTTTGCCGCACTCGCCGCCGTCGCCGTGCTGTTCATCGCCGCTCCGTCCGCACGTGGCCAGGAGAAGGACATCGTCGACACCGCCGTCGCCGCCGGCAGCTTCAAGACGCTCGCGACGGCGCTCCAGGCCGCGGGCCTGATCGACACGCTCAAGGGCAAAGGACCGTTCACCGTGTTCGCGCCGACGGACGAGGCGTTCGCCAAAGTCCCGAAGGCGGATCTGGATGCGCTGCTCAAGGACAAGGCCAAGCTCACCGCGGTCCTGACCTATCACGTCGTGGCCGGCAAGGTGATGGCGGCGGACGTCGTCAAGCTGAAGGAGGCCAAGACCGTTCAGGGCAGCTCGCTCAAGATCGACACCACGAAAGGCGTCAAGGTCGACAACGCCAACGTCGTCAAGACGGATATCGCGTGCAGCAACGGAGTCATCCACATCATCGACTCCGTGGTGATGCCCAAGTAGTCATTCGCTTCTTGTTGAAAGGGTCCGGGGTCTAGACCTGTCCCGGGCCCCATTTGAGCCAAGGCGTATTCAGAAGCCAAGTCTTCGCTAGAGAGGAAGCACATCGATGTCGAGCGCCAATCGGCTTCCAGTACTGTCATTCCCCGATCCGGCCAGCGAAGCGGTCGGCCGGCTGCTGTCGTCGCTCGGAGAAGATACGAGGCGCGAGGGACTGCAGCGCACGCCCGAGCGTGTCGCGAAGGCGCTGGCCTTCCTGACATCCGGGATGAAGCAGAACCCGAAAGACGTCTTGAACGACGCCATCTTCAAAGAGGACTACGCGGGCGTCGTGCTGGTTCGCGACATCGAGTTCTATTCGCTGTGCGAGCACCACATGCTGCCGTTCCACGGACGGGCTCACGTCGCGTACCTCCCGGACGGCAAGGTGCTCGGCCTGTCCAAGCTGCCGCGGCTGATCGACGTTTTCGCACGCCGGCTGCAAGTGCAGGAGCGACTTACCGAGCAGGTCGCGGACGCGGTCGAGCAGGCAATCCAGCCCAAAGGTGTCGCGGTGCTGCTCGACGCCGAACACTTCTGCATGATGATGCGGGGCGTCTCGAAGCAGCACGCGCGCACCACGACGAGCTCATTCCGTGGCGCCTTTCGCGAGTCGGACGCGCTGCGACGCGAGTTCGCGGCGGCGGCACAGCCGGCTCGGAGCTCGGCGGTCGATGCCGCCCCGAAGCGGCCGCCGGCCGGTCGCGAGCGCTTGGGCCCTGGGACACAGCTCTTGCCCTCGGGGGACGCGCGCGCGCCGCGTGTGCGCCGGAGCTACAAGCAGGGCAAGCTGTGGGCGCGGTATCAAGAATTGACGCACCAGCGATAACTAGCCCTTCTCGTGAGATTCTCGAGTCGTTCGAGGTGAAGGAGGTGGTGCGCGCCCGGGAAGCCGGCGCGCGGCTGTCGATCGGCGCCCTCTCGCGCGCGACCGGGATCCCGATCGAGACGCTGCGTACCTGGGAGAGCCGCTACGGCTACCCGGTTCCCGAGCGAAAGCCGTCCGGACACCGCGTGTATGCGATGGCGAGCGTGCCGCGGTTGAGACGCATGACACAGGCGCTGGCGCGCGGGCATCGGGCGGGCCAGGTCGTGATGGCCTCCGATGCCGACCTCGTCCAGCTGCTGGAGGCCACCCCCGACGCGACTCCGCCGCCGCGGACGCTCGCGCCGCCCGTCACGGCCTCCGAGACGCTCGACGTGACCGAGCTGCTGAAGCTCGTGGAGGGCTTCGAGGCGGAGCGATTGACGCGGGTTCTGCTCGGCGACTGGGCCCGGCTCGGCCCGCTCCCTTTTCTGGAGACCCGGGTAGCGCCCTTGGTGCGCGGCGTCGGCGAGGCGTGGGAGTCCGGGCGCTTCGAGGTGCGCCACGAGCACTTTCTCTCCGAACGGATCGGAGACCTGTTGCGCTCGCTGTGCCTGCCTTTCGAGGAACGTGCCCACGGCCCTCTCGTGATCCTGGCGTCACTGCCGGGCGAGACGCACGCGCTCGGGCTTCAGATGGCGGCCTTGACGCTGTCGAGCTCCGGCTGCCGGGTGCTGTTCCTGGGTACCGAGACTCCCGCCGGCGAGATGGTGACGCTGTCTCGGCACCTCGGCGCCTGCGCGGTGGCGCTCAGCGTCTCCCGTGCCAACAAGAGTCCGGCGCTGGCCGGGCAGATCCGCCAGCTTCGAGCAGCCTTGCCGAAGCGAGTTCGGCTCTTGGTCGGCGGAGACGGCGCGCCCCGCCCAACTCCGGGCGTCGAGGTGATCTCACGTCTTGCCGAGCTTCTCACCTGGGGCCAACGCGCCATCGCCGAGCAGCCGTCGGCTCGCCACGCGTCCGCCTGAAGCGCGAGCGGCGATCAGATGGCTAGAATGCGCCCGTCCCACCGGGCCGGTGGCGCCCGCCCTTCGTCGACCTACCTCAAACGATCCATCAGGGCCTGGAAGCGGGGGTGGTCCCGAAGCGAGGCCCAGTCGGGGTCGTTCGCGATCCAGGCCAGATTCGTGATCTCGCTGTCGAGAGCCCGCTCGAGGACATCCAGGGCCGTGTCCGAACGTCCGGCGAGGGCGTAAGCACAAGCGATGTTGTAGAGCGTTCCCCCGTCATCCGGATCCATCTGCCGGGCTCGCTCGACCCACTCGAGGCCGCGGTCGGTCTCGCCCAGGCGGATCAAGTCGAGGCCGGCCAGGTACACGGCCCGCACGTCCTCCGGGTTCTTCTCCAGGTGACGGATGGCATTCGCCACCGCCTGCTTCCCGAACTCGCGCGCCCGTTCGGGCTGGCCAAGACCGGTATAGACCATCGCCAGCAGCGACCGGCTCTGGTAGTCCTCGGGCTGGAGCTCGGCGGCACGTTCGAAGAGCCGGGCCGCATCGGCCAGCCGACCCAGCTGCAGACACGTCCGGGCGTACGAGTAGTGGGGTTCGAAGAGGCGCGGGTTGAGGTCGATGGCCGTACGGTATTCCCGCTCGGCCGCCTCGACGTCTCCGGAGAGCGCCAGGGCCTGGCCGCGGGCGCCGTGGGCCTCGGCCAGGTCGGGCCGGAGAAGAAGAGCCTGGGCACTGGCGGAGAGCGCCTCCGCGAGCTGCTCTGGACGGCGGCCGCGCCACTGGTAGAGCCAGGAACAGGCGTCGGCCAGCCCCGCATGGGCCTGGGCGAAGACGGGGTCGGACGCGATCGCCGCCCCGAACATCTCCCGAGCTTGAAGCAGCGCGGCCAGATGAAGTTTGTTGAAGAGGCCCCGACCGCGCAGGTAGAAGTCGTAGGCACGCACGTCCGCGGTCGGCGGCTTTTCCAGGACGCGCCGCTCGCCTTCCGAGAGCCGGATCTGAAGCGCCGTCACCACACGTCGAGCGATGTCCTCCTGGACCTCGAACACATCCTCGAGCGCGCGATCGTAGCGCTCCGAGGACAGGCTGAAGCCCTTCGCCACGTCCGTGATCTGAACCGTCACGCGCAGTCGTTCCCCGGCCTTGCGGACGCTCCCCTCGAGAACGGCCCGCACTCCCAGGCGGCGCCCGATGTCCCGCACGTCGACCGCCGTCCCCTTGAACTGAAAGGAGGAGGTGCGGGAGGCCACCTGCAGGCCCCGGATCCGGGTCAGGCCGTTGATCAGCTCCTCGGCCAGGCCGTCGCAGAAGTACTCCTGGTCCTTCTGCGGGCTCAGGTCGGCGAAGGGGAGCACGGCCAGGGAGTCGACCGGCGCGGGGCTACCCTCCCGCTCGAGCGGAGGCGGATCGCCATGCGCCACTATTCGCAGCTGGGCAGCGACTTCTCCCGCGGTCGCGAAGCGCAACGCGGGATCCTTCTCGAGGCAGCGACGGATCAGCCGGGCGAGCGGAGGCGGGATGGCTTCCGGCAAGGAGGAAGGTTCCTCTCGAAGTACCGCGGCCAAGGTCTCCACCACGGTGGGCCGGCGAAAGGCGGCGACCCCGGTCGCCATCTCATGGACGAGACAGCCGAGAGCAAAGACGTCGCTCCGGGCGTCGGCCGCCGCCCCCCGGGCCTGCTCGGGGGACATGTAGTTCACCGTCCCCACCAAGGCGCCGGGCCTCGTCTGCGCTGAGAGCGTGGGCGAGTCTTCGTTCACCATGCCGGCCACCGCGCTGGCGGCGATGGCGAGGCCGAAGTCCAGGACCTTCACCCGCCCGTCGGATGTGAGGAACACGTTGGCCGGCTTGAGATCGCGATGCACGATACCGCGCGCGTGGGCGGCCCCCACGCCGTCGGCGATCGCCGTGGCGAGCGTGACGACCTCGGACCAGGGTAGCGGCCCCCGCCGCAGGCGATTGCTCAGCGTCTCCCCTTCGAGCAGCTCGCTGACCGCGAACGCGATCCCCTGGTCCTGGCCCACGTCGTAGATGGCCACGATGTTCGGGTGAGAGAGGGCGGCCACGGCACGGGCCTCGCGTTCGAAGCGGGTCTGGGCGAGGCCGTCGCGCGCGAGCCGCTCGTGGATCGTCTTGATCGCCACCTCGCGGCGCAGGCGAGGGTCGCGGGCCCGATACACCTCCCCCATCCCGCCCTCGCCCAGGAGGCCGAGGATCTCGTAGGGGCCGAGGTGGCTGCCGGGAGCTAGAGGCATGGGCTTTTCTTCGGATGACTGCGGCCCAGATTCTAAGACGGAGATAGCAGCTGCCGGCGAGCCACGTCGTGGATGCCGTGGAGCCGGCGCGCGCGAGAGGCTCCCAGCGACGGCCAAATGGAGCGGTCTGCCGCAAAGAGAGCGCGGCGCGCTTCGCCGGCCCGCAATTCGTTCGGCTGACAAGGGCAATGCGCGCCGCTTGCGTCTCGCGTGAACGATTTGGAAGGAGTCGGATCGTGGCACGTACCTTGTTGTATCTCTTCGGCGAAGAGGGAGCAGTCATGGGACATCCAGCCCCCGCCATGCCGCCGACAGTCTTGAGGTTCTACCCGGAACGCGCAGCGGAACCGAACCCTGTGCTTCGCTTCGAGTGCCTGTTGCTCGAGAAACCAGAAGGTGATGCGAAGAAGCGTTCCACGACGCTTTTTGTGTCGGCCGTGGTTCACGTCGTCCTGGTCGCGCTGGTCATCCTGGTGCCGCTCTGGACGTACAGCGTCCTACCGGCGGCAGGCGAGGCCGCTCGGGCGTTCTTCGTGGCACCGCCGGAAGCGGCTCCGCCACCGCCGCCTCCACCCCCTCCAGCAGCCGGGCCGCGTTTGGCGAAGGTGGTGGCGGCACCCGTTCCGGTGCCCGAGGACGCGAAGTTCGTGGCTCCGATCGAGGTGCCCGAGGCAATCCTGCCCGACAGGGGCCTGGATCTGGCCGGGGGAGTCGAAGGCGGAGTGCCAGGTGGCGTCGAGGGCGGGGTGCCCGGCGGTGTTCTGGGTGGGATCGTCGGCGGCATAACGGCCCTGCCGCCGCCGCCCCCTCCACCGAAGGCCGTCCGGGTCGGCGGCCAGATCAAGGCGCCCAAGCTGCTCAAGGTCGTGCAACCCGTGTATCCGGATCTGGCGGCACAGGCTCGGCTCTCAGCCACCATCATCCTGGAGGCGCTGGTCGCCCCGGACGGCCAGGTCAAGTCCGTCACCGTGTTGCGCGGCGCCCCGCTCTTCG
>CAZVOI010001189.1:0-4725 GCA_964628275.1 uncultured Acidobacteriota bacterium
CGACGCCGCCAGCGGAAAGCCCCTCTGGAACAGCGGTCTGACGATCACGTCGACGGCGCGCGCCAAGCTCGCCGCCGGGTCGGGACAGGTCTACCTGGTGACGGATGACAGTCACCTGTACGCCTTCGGCATCCCGATGGAGCACTGAAGGACGATGCGGTTCACCCTCGCGTCAGTGGTCGTCGCGCTGCTCGCGTGTGCCCCGCCCGCGGCCGCGCAGGATTCCCTTCCCGACAGCCCCGGCAAGGACGTCACCGTGCGCGTCTGCGGCACCTGCCACCCTGCGGCACGCGGCGCGGCCGTGAGGCTCACGCGCGGCGGCTGGCGGGAGGTGATCGCCAAGATGGTGACGCTGGGCGCCCAAGGCAGCGATGCGGAGCTGGCCGAGGTGCTCGACTACCTGTCCGCCAACTTCAAGGGCGACGCGCCCAAGCCGGTCGACATGAACACGGCGCCGGCGATCGACCTCGAAGCCGTCGCCGGACTGCTGCGCAAGGAAGCCGCCGCGCTGATCGCATATCGCACCACGCACGGGCCGTGCAAAACGCTCGAGGATCTGCAGAAGGTCCCCGGTGTCGATTTCCGCAAGATCAACCGCCGACGCGACCGGCTGGTCTGCTTTTAGGACGGAGAACCTCCCATGCACAGGCGAGATTTCATGACTCGCACGGCGGCGGCAGCTGGTTTGGCTGCGTTTCCGCGACGCAGTTACGCCCGAACGAGCCCGAATGAGACCATCAACGTCGCGGTCATCGGTATCCGCGGCGACAACAAGGGGCATCCGACGTGGACCAGCCGAGGCCGCGGCCAGGACCACTACGAGCATCTCTCAGCCGTCAAGAACGTCCGCATCTCGCACGTCGTGGACGTCGACGAGCGGCATTTCAAGGACTCGCTGTCGTTCCTGAAGGGGAAGTACGGAGGCGATCCGCAGACGGAAACCGATTTCCGCCGCGTGCTCGACAACAAGGACGTCGACGCGATCACGATTGCCGCCCCCGACCACTGGCATGCGCTGATGACGATCTGGGGCGTTCAGGCCGGCAAGGACGTGTACGTCGAGAAACCGATCTGCCACAACATCGTCGAGGGTCGCCGCATGATCGATGCCGCGCGCCGGTACGGCCGCGTGGTCAGCGTCGGCACGCAGCGCCGCAGCAATCCAGTCCTCTCGAAGGCCGTCCAGTTCCTGCGCGACGGCGGTCTCGGCGCGGTCCATTCAGCCAGGACGACCATCCAGCGCGCGCGGGATCCGATCGGCCTGGTGGCGGACGGTCCGGCGCCAGCGGGCGTCCACTACGACATGTGGCTCGGACCCGCAGCGTCGCGGCCGTTCAACGAGAACCACTTCCACTATCACTGGCACTTCTTCTGGGAGTACGGGACGACGGATCTCGGCAACACTGGCGTCCACTCGCTCGACGCCGCGCGCTGGCTGCTCGGAAAGCAGGAGCATCCGCGCAAAGTGCACTGCACCGGCGGCTTGCACGAGGCAGGCGCAGCGACCGATCAGAACGTGCCGAACACGCAATTCGCGACGTACAAATACGCTGACGGCACCGAGCTCCAGTGCGACCTGCGCAACTGGTTCGGCGGTCCGCCAGAGGCGCAGGGCATCTACGTGTTCGGCTCCAAAGGCTGGATCAAGGTCGGCGACGACAAGGCGCAGGTATATTTCGGACGGAAGAACGAGCCGGGTCCGACGCTGACCGCCGACGAGGCTGGGTCAGGCGATCTGGCCGGGCAGGCGCACTTCGAGAACTTCATCGCGGCCGTGCGATCGCGCAAGTCCGAGGAGCTGAAGGCCTCGCTCGACGACGGTCACCTGTCGACGGCGCTCTGTCACCTGGGCAACATTTCGTACCGGCTGGGCCGATCGCTGGAGTTCGACGGGAAGCGGGAGCGTTTCGTCAGCGATGCGGAAGCGGACAAGTTGCTGAGCCGCGTCTATCGCAAGCCGTACAAATTGCCGGAGATGTAGCGCATAAACTTCCCCCATGTTCACCGCCACCGCCAATCTGATGCTCCCGAGCACCGTCACGGGCTCGTGGCCACGCCCGCGCTGGTTCGACGTCAGCATGTGGGGCCGAGCGCTCGACAGCTGCATGCTCGACGTCCGGTTCCGCGAGAAGTTCCAGGACGCGCTGGCGGTGGTGATCAGCGACCAGGAGCGCGCCGGCCTCGACCTGCTCACGCACGGCGACTTCCACTGCGACGAGGACATGGCGGGACGCGCCTGGCACCATTACCCGCTGCAGCGTTGGGCCGGATTCGAAGGCGACCACCTGCAGCCCGAGGCAACGACGGCGCCGTGGCTCCACTACCCGCCCGGGACGCTGCTCAACGAGATCTACACCGCCTGGCGCTGGCCGCAGGTGGTGGACAAGATCGAGCACCGGCCGCTCGATTACCCGAAGATCTGGCGGATCGCGCAGGCCAAGGCGTCGAAGCCGGTGCGCTTCGGCACCTGCTGCTCGCAGGTGATGGGGCTGTTCCTCGACATCCACACGCCGAAGTACAAGGACAAGCGCGAGGTCATCTGGGACATGGCCGAGGCGATGAACACCGAGCTGCGCGCGCTGCGCGACGCCGGCTGCCGCCTGATCCAGATCGAAGAGCCGACGCTGCACTTCATGGCGAACACCTTCGGCAAGGACGCCGAATCGGTGAAGTTCATGGTCGACGCGTTCAACCGCGAAGTCGAAGGGCTGGACGACGTGGAGATCTGGATCCACACCTGCTGGGGCAATCCCAACATGCAGCGCGTGATGGAGGACACCAGCTATGCCGCCTCGCTCGAGCTGTACCTCGAGCAGTGCCGCGGGGACGTCTGGACGCTCGAGATGAAGGACCGCAACCAGCGCGACCTCGAGCTGTTCGAGCCGCTGAAGCACGATTTGAAGAAGAAGATCTGCATCGGCGCGGTCAGCCATAGGTCGCTGCAGGCGGACCGGCCCGAGGACGTCGCGGGCGAGATCCGCAAGGCGCTGAAGTTCATCCCGGCGGAGCGGCTGATCGTGTCGAGCGACTGCGGCTTCGGGCGCCAGGGCTGCAACCGCGAGATCGCGTTCTACAAGGCGAGCGCCATCGCACAGGGCTGCAACATCGTCCGTGGCGAGCTGGGGTTGCCGGTGACCAGAGTGCCGGCCACCGACCCGCGGCTGCAGATCGACGTCATCCCCGGGAGGGGCTGAAGCCGGCTCACGTACTAGAAGCCGAAGCGCTGGGCGATCTGGAGGATCTCCTGCGGCGACCAAGCCACGTAGTCGGGCTGATGCGTCCAGGTGTCCGGGCCGGCGTGGCCGGCGAAACAAGCGGCCACGCTGACCATCTCGACTGCGAGGCCGCGGGCCGAGAGCGCTTGCTGTGCGTTCCGCGCGCAGCGGACGTCGGTCTCGTGGTCGCCGATGTAGAGAACACGGCCGGGGCCGAGCGCCGAGAGTCGCTCCAGGCAGGCCAGGATCCCGTCGGGCTGCGGTTTCTGGCGCTTGATGTCGACCTCGTCGTAGCCCACGATCACTCGGAAGTGGCCGGCTAGCCCGGCGGCGGCCAGGGTGCGCGCGATCTGGTCGCTGGCGTTCATCGACACGATACCGTGCGCCACCGAACCGAGCGCTTCGAGGACCTCGCCAATCCCCTCGAAGATTTCGGCTGGTGTCGCGTCCTGGAGCTGGTAGCTCGACCAGAGCCGGCCGATCCGATCGGTCTCGTCGTCGTCGAAGCCGAATTCCCGCGCGTACAGCTCGCGCCAATTGGAGTAGCGCCGATTGGTCTGGTCGTAGACCTCAGGAGATGCCAGAGCCGGAATCTCGTCGATCGACCTGCCGGTGGCTCCGGCGATCAACCGGCGCACCACGGTGAAGTTGCGCTGCCGCGTGTCGGCCAGCGTGCCGTCGAAGTCCCAGAGGAAGGCGGTCGGCGGGGCCACGGCGCAGTTTCTTCCCGCGCATCGGTCCGTGCAAGGACCCTGCGAACGCTAGACTCCTGGCAATGGCCGAACGGAACGACTCGCTGATCGCGCTGTTTCGGGAGATGGCGCAGCTCACCGTCCTGGACGAAGGCTCGCCGAACTCGTTTCGCGTGCGCGCTTACGAGAACGCGGTCGAGGCGCTCGCTTCATATCGGGGCGACCTCGCGTCGCTCTCCGAGAAGGAGCTGACCGCGATCGGCGGCATCGGCGCGAGCACGGCCAAGAAGATCCGCGAGTACTTCGCCGGCGGCACGATCGCGAAGCTCGACGAGCTGCGCAAGAAGTTCCCGCCGGAGTTCGTGGAGCTGACCAGGATTCCCGGTCTGGGGCCGAAGACCGTAACGCGGCTTCGCGACGAGCTCGCCGTGCACAACCTGGACGACTTGCGCGCCGCGCTACAGGGGCAGCGCGTGCGCGCGCTCAAGGGGCTCGGGATCAAGCAGGAAGAGAAGCTGCTGCACGCGCTCGAGCGGATCGGCACGACCGGCAAGGACAAGCGCTGGCCGATCGCGCTGGCGATGCCGGTCGCGCGCGAGCTGGTGGCGACGCTCCAGGCGCTGCCGGCCGTCGAGCGCGTCCAGTACTGCGGCAGCCTGCGCCGCCTGCGCGAGACGGCGGCCGACGTGGACATCGTGGTGGCCTCGAAGGACGCGGCGTCGGTCAGCGAGGCTTTCGTGAAGCTGGCGACGGTGCGCGAGGTGATCGGCAGCGGCGAGACGAAGACGTCGATCCTCACCACCACCGGCCTCCAGGTG
>CAZVOI010001190.1:0-2287 GCA_964628275.1 uncultured Acidobacteriota bacterium
TGCGGACCCTGCTCGAGAAGCACGGCGCCTTTCAGGTCGTTGGTGAGGCGGAGGACGGGCGCCTGGGCGTAGCGCTGGTGGAGGAGTTGCATCCCGATGTCGTGGTCATGGACATCGCGATGAAGGGCTTGAACGGCATCGAGGCGACGCGTCAGGTGCGGAACCGGTTCCCGAACACGCAGGTGGTGATGCTCTCGATGCACCTCCTCGAATCCTACGTTCGACAGGCGCTCGAAGCCGGCGCTGCCGGGTACCTTCTGAAGAGCGCCGCCGGCAGCGAATTGGTGGCGGCCTTGGAGAGCGTACGGAATGGCGGGAACTACTTCAGCGCGCCGGTGTCGCGCATGATCCTCGAGGGCTACCTCGAGACCAGCAAGGCCGCGACGGCGGAGAAGCTTTCCGTGCTCACACCGCGCGAGCGCGAAGTCCTCCAGTTGATCGCCGAAGGCAACAGCTACAAGGAGATCGCGGCGGCGCTGATGATCAGCCCCAAGACCGTCGGCCAGCATCGCGATCGACTGATGCAGAAACTCCGCTGCCGTCGTACAGCAGAGCTCGTGAAGTTTGCTTTGCGAGAAGGCGTAACGCCGGACTCAGAGTAAGCGGCTGTTCTCATTGGGGAATTTCTATGTCGAGACGCTTCGGACGAGGTTGCGGGGAGCCCTCTCCTAAGGCTCTAGGGAAATTTTCCCATCGTCATAGGGAAATGGATGCATTTACAGGGTCTTCGCGGGTTTGAGTGGGCCTCCGCGAGGGCTGAGAGCCCGCCAGACCGCATGGAACCAGGCTTTCCCTGACCAGCCTCAGGGTTGAAACCTGCGCGGAGTTGAAGGCAGGCTGGTGTGATGAAGAGCCCTGCGTCGATCCGCGCACTGTTCTCGTTGCCCGGCTTCGTGGCCACCTCCGCGCTCAAGGGTGTGTTCCGCGATCGGTACGCCCGCGTCATTGTCCTGCGTCGGCGAAAAAAACGGCGGTGTGCTCGTGCTGCGGGCATCGAGGTCGAGGCCGCTACGACAAGCGGACCTGCCGGGCACGGGACCTCTCAGTGGCCGGGTGGCGCATCGACGTCGAGTTTGAGCGCTGGCGTGTCTACTGCCGGCGATGCCGCGCGGTGTTTGTAGAGCAGCTGGACTGGTTGGCGAAGAATCCGAGGTACACGCGCCGGTACGCGATGCACGTCGGTGCGCTCTGCCGCGAGATGACCAACAAGGGCGTCGCCGAGCTCGAGCACCTGCACGACAGCACCGTCAAGAACCTGGACAAGATCTACATGCAGCTCCAGGTCGAGCGCGCCGGTCCGCCGGCACCCCGGGCCATCGGTGTCGACGAGATCTCTGTCCGCAAGGGCCATGACTACCGAGTCATCGTCAGCGACCTCAACCAACGGCGACCGATCTGGGTCGGAGGCACGGGTCGTACCGAAGCCGACTTTGATCTCTTCTTCGCCGCGCTGGGCAAGGCGAAAAGCGCGCGCATCGAGATCGCCGCCATGGACATGTGGAAGCCCTTCCGGAACTCGCTCGCCAAGAACGCCCCCAACGCGCGCGTGGTCTTCGACAAGTTCCACATCATGCGCCACCTCTCCGACGCCCTCGACGAAGTGCGGCGTCACGAATTCCGGCGGCTGCAGGGCAAGGATCGCGCGTACATCAAGGGCCAGCGCTACACGCTGCTCTCCCATCGCGAGCACCTCTCCCAGAACGGCAAAGCGAGCCTCAAGAAGCTGTTGAAGGCCAACCGGCGCCTCAACACTGCCTATGTTCTCAAGGAGTCCTTTGGTCAGCTCTGGGACTACCGCACCGAGCGAGGAGCACGGGCCTTCTTCGAACGCTGGCAGGACAGCCTCAAGTGGCAACGACTCGCCCCCTACGTGAAGTTCGCCAAGATGATCGAGCGTCACTGGGCCGGCATCGCTTCATACTGCCACCCCGAGAACAAGATCAGCCTCGGTCTCGTAGAGGGGCTCAACAATAAGATCCGCGTCATCCAAAGGCGGGCCTATGGCTACCGAGACGAGGAGCACCTGCGGCTCAAGATCATCGCCGCGTTCCTGCCGCCGCTGCCCAGAAGTGCCGCAAACGACCCACTGTGATCCGCGAAGACCCTTATTTCTGCGGCAACAGCGAGGTTCCGGCGGAGCTGGCCGAGCGCGAGCCCCGGCGGGTGGCGCCGCAAGCGCACACCGATGCGAGCCATCAGCTCGCGGAGCGAAAACGGCTTCGTGACGTAGTCGTCCGCCCCGATCTCGAGACCCAGGACCCGATCGATCTCCTCCCCTTTGGCGGTC
>CAZVOI010001191.1:0-7796 GCA_964628275.1 uncultured Acidobacteriota bacterium
CAGCCAGGACGACGTGAAGGGCTTCCTGCGAGCGCCCAGGACGATGGCCGCCGAGTTGACGGCGCCGCCCTCCGGCTTGTTCCTGGAGCGTGTCTTCTACCGGGGCGATACGCGCGACTACCCGCTGCAGCCCGTCTTCAATCTGTCGGGAGAAGGAGCGTGAGCTTCGACGCTGTCATCTTCGATCTCGACGGCACCATGGTCGACAACATGGGCTTTCACGTGCAGGCCTTCGCGATCTTCGCGCAGCGACACGGCCTGCCGCCCATCGAGATGGCCCAACGAGCGCGCTTCGACGGCAGGCGCAACCGCGAGATCTTTCCCGACCTGTTCGGCCGCGAGCTCTCCGAAGAGGAGCAATCACTCTTCGCCGACGAAAAGGAGTCCCTGTACCGCGAGTTGTCGCGCGGACGTCTCGTGCCGATGCCCGGCCTCGTGCGCTTCCTCGATCTGCTCGACGCGTACGGCGTGGGCGTCGCGATCGCGACCTCTGCGCCGGCGCAGAACGTGCCTCACTCGCTGCGCGAGCTCGGCCTTCGCGACCGCATCACCCGGATCGCCCGCAGCGGCCAGGTCGGTCGTGGCAAGCCCTTTCCCGACGTGTTCCTGGCCGCTGCTCGGCTGCTCGGGGCGGACCCTGTCCGGTGTCTCGCCTTCGAGGACGCGCCCCTCGGCGTGGTAGCGGCGCGGGCGGCCGGGATGACGTGCGTCGCGATCACGACCAGCTTCAGCCGCGAGGCCATGCTTGCGGCGGGGGCGGAGCCACACGCCGCGGTCGCCGATTTCGAGGAGTATCTCGAATCCTGTGGCGAGTGGCTGCTGGCCCGGGACAAAACGGTGAACAGTCCCGCAACGGACCTGTCGTAAGCAGCCCCGCTCGGGAACGGGCACGGCCACCTGGTCTCGTCCTAACTCTTCCTCTCCGCCGCCTTGCGGCGGAGAAGCCCGTACAGCGTGGGCAGGACGAAGAGCGTCAGCGCGGTGCAGGTGACGAGCCCGCCGATGACGACCGTGGCGAGCGGGCGCTGGACCTCCGCCCCCGAGCCCGTGGCCAGGGCCATCGGCACAAAGCCGAGCGATGCGACCAGCGCGGTCATGAGGACTGGCCGCATGCGCAGGCCGCACGAGCGCCTGAGCACCTCGGCAAGAGGCCAATCCGTCTGCGCCTCCAGGTCCCGGATCTGGGACATGAGGACGACCCCGTTCAGGACCGCCACACCGAAGAGGGCGATGAAGCCGACGCCCGCGGAGATTGAGAATGGCATGCCGCGGAGCGCGAGGGCAAAGACGCCACCCACCGCGGCGAAGGGGACGTTCAGGTAGATCAGCGCCGCTGGGCCCGGTGAGCCGAACGTGAAGTACAGCATGGCGAAGATGAGGCCGAGGGCCAGGGGTACCGCCACGCCGAGCCGGCGCGTCGCCGCCTGCAGGTTCTCGAACTGGCCCCCGAAGCGCACGTAGTACCCGGCGGGCAGCTGGACTTCCTTGCTGAGCCGCTCGTTCGCCTCCGCCACGAACGACGCCACATCGCGGCCACGGACGTTCGCTTCCACCACGATCCGGCGGCGCACCGCCTCGCGGCTGATCTGGGCTGGTCCGCTGTGGATGCGGATGTCCGCGAGCTGCGCCAGGGGTACGCTCGTGCCGGAAGGAGACGCCACGGGGACGCTGCCCAGCGACTCGAGGCTCTCCGCGGCCCGATCGTCGAAGCGCACGGCGAGCGAGAAGCGGCGCTGGCCCTCGAAGACAGTGCCCACGACCTTGCCCGCGCGGGCGGCCTCAACGGTGTCGAGCACGTCCCTGACCGAGATGCCGTAGCGGGCGCAGCGGTCGCGGTCCACAGCGACCCGGACGGTCGGAAGGCCAGTGGTCTGCTCGAGGCGCACGTCCGCGGCGCCGGGCACGGCCGTCACGACCTGGGCGATCTCCCGCCCTTTCCTCGCGAGGATCTCGAGGTCGTCTCCGAACAGCTTCACCGCAACGTCCGAGCGGGCGCCCGCGATCAGCTCGTTGAAGCGCATCTCGATGGGCTGAGTGAACGCGAGGCCGTTGCCCGGTGCTTCCTTCTGCAGTGCCTGCTCGATCTTCTCGATCAGCTCCCCTTTGCTCCGGACGGTCCACTCCGACTGCGGCTTCAGCATGATGAAGCCGTCGGAAAGCTCGATGCCCATGACGTCGGTCGCGATCTCGGGACTGCCCGATCGATTGACGAAGGTCTTGACCTCGGGGAAGCGCATCACGATCCGCTCCACGCGAGAGCTGGCCGCGACCGTCTCGGAGAGCGCCACAGACGGCAGCCGGAACGTCTGCAGAACGATGTCGCCCTCGTCGAGGCGTGGGATGAACTCGCCACCGAGGCGCGTGGCGACGACTCCGGCCAGGACCAGCAGCACGACCGCGGGCGCCAGGACCCAAGCGCGGTGCGTGAAGCAAGCGTCGAGCAGCCGCAGGTACACTACACGCAGCCGCTCGACGAAGCGAGGCTCGTGTTCGATCGAGCCGGGCTTCAGGAAGAGCGAGGCCAACACCGGGATGAGCGTCAGCGTGAATGCGATGGAGCCCACCAGCGCGAAGACGACGGTGAACGCCATCGGCTTGAACATCTTCCCCTCGATACCGCCGAGGCTCAGGATCGGCAGGTAGACGAGCACGATGATGCCCACGCCGAAGGCGATCGGACGAACGACCTCGTGCGCCGCCTCGGCGGTCAGCTGCCGAGCGGTCTTGCCACGCGCTTCGGGCTCGGCCAGGCGACGGACCACGTTCTCGACGAGCACCACGGCGCCGTCGACGATGAGTCCGAAGTCGATGGCGCCGAGGCTCATGAGGTTGGCGGAGATGCGGGACTGCGCCATGCCGGTGAAGGCGAAGAGCATCGAGAGCGGGATGGCCGTCGCCACGATGAGGCCGGCGCGGAAGCTGCCGAGGAAGGCGAAGAGCACCGCCACCACCAGCAGGCCGCCCTCCGCCAGGTTGGTTTCGACCGTGCGGATGACGCGACGGACCAGGTCCCCCCGGTCGTAGAAGGGCACGATGCGGACGCCCTTGGGCAGGCTGGGCTGGAGTTCTTCCACGGCGACCCGGACCCGACCCGCGACAGCCAGGGCGTTCTCACCGGCAAGCATCTGAGCCATCCCCACGACCGTCTCGCCCTTCCCGTCGGCGGTGGCGGCGCCGATGCGGAGCATTGCACCCTGGCGCACTTCGGCGATGCTCCCCACCGTCACAGGCGTGCCTTCGGCGCCGGCCTTCAGCACGAGCTTGCGGAGATCGGCCAGGTCGCGCACCAGGCCCTCGCCGCGGATCACGTACTGCTCGCGGTTCCGCTCGATGTAGCCGCCCCCCGAGTTGCCGCTGCCGCGTTCGACAGCCTCGAAGATTTCCTTGAGTGACAGGCCGTACGCGACGAGCTTGGCCGGGTCCACGACCACCTGGTACTGCTTGGGCAGTCCGCCCCAGACGTTCACCTCGGTCACGCCGGGCACGGCCCGCAGCCGTGGCGCGATGTCCCAGTCCAACAGGGTCCGCCGCTCCATGGCCGAGAGCCCGCCGCCCTCCACCGTGAACATGAAGACTTCGCCGAGGCCAGTCGAGACCGGGCCCATCTCGGGGTTGCCGAAACCCGGTGGGATCGCCTCGCGGGCCTGGCCGAGCCGCTCGCCAACGAGCTGGCGGGCAAAGTAGACGTTCACGTGGTCCTGGAAGACGATCGTGACCGCCGACAGCCCATAGCGCGAGACAGAGCGGATCTCCAAGAGGTCGGGCAGGCCGTTCATGGCCGCCTCGATCGGGTAGGTGACGAACTGCTCCATCTCCGCCGGCCCGAGGGCGGGCGCCTTCGTCAGCACCTGCACCTGCACGTTGGTCACGTCCGGCACGGCGTCGATGGGAAGCTGGGTCAGGGCGAAGCCGCCCCCGAGCACGACGAGCGCGGCCAGGATCAGCACCAGCGGACGGTTGTCGAGGCTCCAGTCGACGATGCGGGCCAGCATCACTCCTGCTCCGCCAAGGTGGCCTTGGCGAACTCCGACTTGACCACGAAGCTGCCTTCGGTCACGACCACGTCGCCAGCCTTCACGCCGGAGTAGATCTCGGTGAAGCCCTCGAAACTGTGGCCGGTTTCCACGCTGCGGCGGCCGAACACGCCGGGCTCGGTCTGGAGGAAGACGGTAGTTCGGTCCTCGAGCGTCTGGAGCGCCGACTGCGGGACCGCGAGGACGGTCCTTCCCTCATAGGACTGCGGCACGTCGACTTGTGCCTTGACGAACATGCCGGGCCGCAGCTTCTCGCCGGGGTTTCTAACGCTGGCGCGCACCTTGATGGTACGGGTCGACGGGTCGACGACGCTCCCCAGGAAGTCCACCTTCCCCTTGAGCGCCTCCTGCGGGTAGGCCTCCGAGCGCAGCGTGACCTCGACTCCCTCGCGTAGCAGCGCGAGGTCCTTCTCGTACGCCTGCATGAAGACCCATACCGTCGAGAGGTCGGCCAGCGTGAGCAGCGGCTGCAGCGCCTCGAAGAGAGCGCCGGGAGTCACTTTGCGTTCGATCACCCGGCCCGCGAAGGGCGCCCGCACCGCCAGGGTCGCGCCGTCCTCCGGATCGTGGGACGCGCCTCCCGACTCGACGCGAGCGCGCATCCGGTCGACCTGCGCCTGGCTTTCGCCCAACAAGTGCAGCGTGCGCTCCGCGGCCTCGGCCGCCGCCTTCTTCGAGAGGTAGTCGCCCTCCCGGGACTGGAACTCGCCGGTGCTGATCGCCTTGGCCTCGACCAGTGTCTTCGCGCGCTCGTAGGTCCGGCTCGCGACGCGCAGGGAGGAGAGCTCGCGGACCAGCTCCTCGCGGGCGCGCCCCAGGTCCACGCTCTCGACGGTCACCAGGACATCGCCCTTGGCGACGCGCGTGCCCAGGTCCACCGGAATCGAGACCACGCGCCCCCGGACGTTGGCCCCCACCTGGAGCAGCTTGTTCTCGTCGTGGCCGACGGCTCCGTTGAGGACCAGGAGGTGCGCGAGGTTGATCGGCTTCACGGCCCAGGTCCCGATGCCGGCCTCGGCGATGGCGGCCAAGCTCAGCCGGACGGTCGGGGGCATGCCCTCGGGATGCTCGTCAGGTGCGCCCTTGGGCTCCACGGCCGCCGGCTGCGGGCTCCCGGAGGCCGCGGAGTCGCGAGCCTTGCGGCCACAGGCCGCAGTGGTCGAGCAGGCGAGGAGGACTGCGGACAGCGCTCGAAGGACCCTCATGCTCATCTCCCGGGATTGAAATCGGGGCCGACCAGGCGCTGGACTTCAGCCAGCGCGAGGGCCAGGGCCAGTCGCGACGCGGCTGCCTCGCGCTGCGTCTCGCGGAACGTGCGTTGCGCGTCGAGAAGGTCGAGCAGCGAGGTCTCGCCTTCCTGGTAGCTGAACCGCGCCAGCTCGAGGCTGCGACTTGCTGCGGGAAGGATGTCGCGGTCGAGCATCTCGGCCTGCGTGGAGGCGACGTCCAGCTCCTGCCGCACGCGTTCGAGGGCAGCGCTCAGATCCAGGAGCAACCGCTGGGCCCCGGCCAAGGCCAGCGAGGCAGCGGCCGTCGCGCGCGCGATCTCTCCGCGGTTCGCGTTCCAGAGCGGGACCCGGACGCCGACAGAAAAGCCGTTCACGTCTTTGTCCACTTCTTTGCTGCGGAACCAGGTGAGGTCGAGGTCGGGAATCCGGGCTCGTCGCGATACGGACAGAAGGGCAGCCTCGCGGTCGGCCGCCGCCCGTGCGGCTGCCAGGCGTGGGTTGGACCGCGTGAGGCGCTCTTGCAGGTCGGCGGCCTCCACCGGGGGAGTCGACAGGGGTAGTTCCCCCTTGAGTCCGAGAGGCCGCGGCAGCGGCTCGACCGCGAGGGTCCGGAGAATCGCCTCCGCCGCCTCCGCCTCGCGCCCCTGAGAACGCAGTGTGCGCTGCTGCCGGAGCCACTCGACCTGGGCCTTGATGCGGTCGACCTCGCGCGCCTCGCCCAACTCGGCGCGCTTCGCGGTCAAGTCGCGGAGCCCGAGGGCGTCGGCTTCGGCAGCGCGCGCGATGTCGAGGGCGGCGCGCGCGTAGAGGAGCCGCGCGAAGGTCGTCCGGGCCTCCACCTCCAGCTCCCACCGGGTGCCCGTCGCCTGCGCGCGCAGGCCATCCGCGGCGCGGTCGCCGGCTCGGACGTTCGCGTTGAACGTGCCTGGCCACGGGATCGTCTGAGAGACGGAAAAGCCTGTCTCGCTCGAACTCGAGCTCTCGGGAAGACTCGCTTGGTCCCACGAGAACGCGAAAGTAGGGTCCGTGATCTGGCGGGCGGCCTTGTGCTCGCCTTGAGCGGCCATCTCGAACGCGGTCACCTGGCGAGCGCCCGGATGAGAGCGGAGCACGAGCTGAACAAAGGCTTCGACGTCGAGCCCTTCCTCAGTGCGAGCGTTGGAGGCGACGACGACGATAGCGACGGCGGCGGACGTCAGGAACGCACGACGATGGGACGATGGCAAGACACTTCCTCCCTGGCTTTTGCACTGGCGGCGAGGGCGGAGCGCGCGGGCAGGCGCGCCCAGCCGCGCCCAGCCGTCTCGACTAGGCGGCGGGCTTAGGCGCGCGCGAGCGGAGGATGGTCGACGACGGGACGGAAGCCTTCCGTGCAGCGCTTGGCCACGGGGGCAACGACGGAAGTGAGGCGCTCCGGTTCCTGCGCAAGGACGACCGGACCCGCGACGACCGAGCGGGAGCAGCAAAAGCAGTCCGGGACACAGACGTCGGCGCAGGGCTCGTTCGCCCCGCCCGGGACGGCTCCCCGAACCGTGGTCGCGGAGGCCGCACCGAAGCCAAAAGAGTCGCACGCCGTATCGGTGACGAGGTCAGAGGCAATGACAGCCAGCAGCAGGCAGGCGGCGGCCCGCAGGGCTACGGACAAGCCGCGACGCGTTACCCGACTACGCTTCATCGCGGGACACGATAGCACGGGCGCCGTCGCCGCGGCCATCGCCGTTCAAGGCGTTGCCGACCATTTCAGGATCGCGTCGATCGTGGCTACCGCTATCGGGTGATAGGTCGGGCGGGCCTTGCCGTAGATGCGTCGCGCGAGGTCGCGGGTCTTGGGATTCGCGTCCAGTTCCTCGTAGAGCGGCTTCAGGAACTTGCGGCGGCCCATGCTCGTCAGGAAGCGTTCGATGGCAGGGAACGCGGGCTCGTAGCCGGCCGCGACGACGTGCTCGAGCCACGCAAACAGGACTTCCGAGTTGCCGCGCGCCGTGAAGCCGAAGCGGCGATCGAGATCCGCCATCTGCGCGGTGTTGAGCGGCTTTGGCAGGCCGCCCAGGAAGTCGAGCCACTCGACCGTGAGCCAATCGGCATGGATACCCTCGGTCGCGCCCGCCTTCACGTAGGCAGTGGCGGCGCCGCGAGTGTTCTCGAAGCGCCGCGAGCGCGGCTCGACCAGGTTATCGGGAATGCCGCGACCGTAGACCCAGTCCTCCACCAGCAGCGCATCCCAGGCGGCGGGTTCGTCTTTGAAAAGATCGGCACGCAGCAGCTCGAGAAAGCGGCCAGTGGTCATGCCGTGAAACGCGTTGGCATCGAAATAGCCACGCAGAAAGGCGTCGAGCCGCTCACGACCGAAGTGCTTCTCGAGCACGCGCAGGAAACTCGAGCCCTTCTCGTAGGCAACGCTGCCCCCGCGGTCGGGGTCGCGCCCCGTCAACTCCTGAACGAGCTGCGTGTCGCCCAGCGTGTTCTCCTTCTCCTTCTCGTCCACGGTCTCGCGCAGCTTGCGGATCTGCAGCAGCACCTCCATCTCGGCGAG
>CAZVOI010001192.1:0-2331 GCA_964628275.1 uncultured Acidobacteriota bacterium
CGGGCTGCCGCTCGGTCTCGGTCTCGCCAACGGCCTCGGCGGCTGGATCGCGCACACCTGGGGATGGCGGGCGGCGTTCTACGTGGCCGCCGTCCCGGGCCTCTTGTGCGCGGTGGCGGCGCTCTGGATCCGCGAGCCCGCGCGCGGGATGGTCGAGGAACACGCGGTGGGCGACCGCCGCCGGCCCGGCTCGCCGTACGCGCTGGTGCTGTCGATCCCGACGCTGTGGTGGGTGATCGCTTCGGGCGCGCTGCACAACTTCAACATGTACGCGCTGGGCGCGTTCCTGGTCCCGTTCCTGATCCGTTTTCACGGCGTGAACACCGCCGAGGCGGGCAGCGTCTCGATGTTCGTGTACGGCTTCTCGGGGATGATCGGCCTGTTCGGAGGCGGCGTCGCCGCCGACTTCATGTACCGCCGGCGCGTGGACGGCCGGCTGCTGGTGGCGACCGCCGCGCTGGTGATCGCGACCCCGCCGATGTTCATGGCGCTAATGCAGCCGCGCGGCAGCGTGCTGTCGTTCTCGGTGTTGATGGGACTCGGCATCGGCGTGATGTACGCCTACTACTCGACCGTCTACTCGACGATCCAGGACGTGGTCGAGCCGGCGCTGCGCGGCACCGCGATGGCGCTCTACTTCTGCGCGATGTACCTGCTCGGCGCGTCACTCGGTCCGATTGGCACCGGCGTCGCCAGCGACTACTTCACGATGAAAGCCGCGGCCGCCGCCGGGGTGGTCGCCGAGCGCTCGTTCACGGCCGTGCTGCTCGACGTCCTGCCCACGATCGTGGGCGGCGCCAAGGTCAGCTCGCCGGCGGCGCTCAACCCGTTCCGGGCCGAGGGCCTGCACCAGGCGCTCTACCTGGTTCCGATCCTGGCGGCGATCCTCTCGGCCGTCCTGTTCGCAGCGTCGCGCACCGTGAAGAAGGACGTCCAGAAGCTGCAGTCCTGGATGATGACGCGCGGCACGCCCTAGGCCGGCGCCATGCAGGTTCGCGACCGACTCTTCATCAACGGCGAATGGGTCGCGCCCATCGGCAAAGATGCGCTGGACGTGATCAGCGCCTCGACCGAAGAGGTGATCGGCCGTGTCCCGGCCGGTGTTTCGGAAGACGTGGCGCAGGCGGTCGCCGCGGCGCGCGCGGCCTTCGAGAGCTGGTCGACCAGCGACGTCGCCGAGCGGGCGCGCCTGTTGCGGGCCCTGTCGGAAGGGTTGGCCGCGCGGGCCGAGGAGATCGCGCGCACGATCACCGGCGAGCTAGGGATGCCGCTCGGCCTCTCGCGATCGATCCAGGCGGGACTGCCGGTGAAGGTGCTCGCCAGCTACGCCGACTTGCTCCCCACTTTTTCGTTCGAAGAGCGGATCGGAAACTCGCTGGTGGTGCGTGAGGCGGTGGGAGTCGTGGGAGCCATCACGCCGTGGAACTATCCTCTCCACCAGGTCGTGGCCAAGGTCGCGGCGGCGCTGGCCGCCGGCTGCACGGTCGTCTTGAAGCCGAGCGAGGTGGCGCCGCTCAGCGCTTTCGTGCTGGCCGAGGTCGTCTCGGCGGCGGGACTGCCTCCCGGGGTCTTCAACCTCGTCTCCGGCACGGGTCCCGTCGCCGGCGAGGCGCTGGCCGCGCATCCCGACGTGGACATGATCTCGTTCACCGGATCCACGCGCGGCGGCCAGCGGGTTTCGGAGGTCGCCAGCCGCACGGTCAAACGCGTGGCGCTGGAGCTCGGCGGCAAGTCGGCTTCGGTCGTCCTGGAGGATGCCGATCTGGCGAAGGCCGTGCGCTCGACCGTGAACTCGTGCTTCTTGAACTCGGGCCAGACTTGCACCGCGCTCACCCGCTTGCTGGTGCCACGCACCCGCGTGGACGAAGCGGCGAAGCTGGCGGCCGAGACCGCCAGCGCGTTCAGCGTCGGCGACCCGTTCGGCGGCGAGGCCAAGCTCGGCCCCGTCGTCTCGGCCAGCCAACGCGAGCGCGTGCGCGGCTACATCCGCAAGGGCATCGAGGAGGGCGCCGATCTCGTGGCCGGCGGTCCGGATGCGCCCGCCGGGTTGTCCAAGGGTTACTACGTTCGCCCCACCGTGTTCGCCGGAGTCCAGCCGCAAATGACGATCGCGCGCGAGGAAATCTTCGGGCCGGTCCTTTGCGTGTTGGCGTACGAGGACGAGGACGACGCGGTGCGGATCGCGAACGGCACGCCCTACGGCCTCGCCGCGGCTGTCTGGTCGGCGGACCAGCAGCGTGCCCAGGCGATGGCGCGGCGGCTGCGGGCCGGACAGGTGGACGTGAACGGCGGGCGTTTCAATCCCCTGGCGCCTTTCGGCGGATACAAGCA
>CAZVOI010001193.1:0-9095 GCA_964628275.1 uncultured Acidobacteriota bacterium
GCCGCTGATCGAGAAACGCAACGTAGCCGCCGGCTTCAACTTGACCCTGCAGGACGACCCGTACCTGCCGACCGACACGACCGCGATCTACGCCAAGAAGATCCCGGTCATCAACTTCTTCACCGGCAGCCACGAGAACTATCACCGGCCCAGCGACGACGCCGACACGCTCGACTACCCCGGACTGGATCGCATCGCCAAGTTCGCCCGTGGCATCGCGCTGGATCTCGTCGCGACTCAGGAGCCCCCGGTGTACGTTCAAGTCGCGCCGCAAGCTTCCGGCGGCAGCCGCGAAACGCTGCGCGCCTACGTCGGCACGATCCCCGACTACGCGGGCGAGGTCGAGGGCCTGAAGCTCTCCGGGGTCCGCGCCGGCGGCCCCGCCGAGAAGGGCGGCCTGCGCGGCGGCGACGTGATCGTCTCCTTCGCGGGACAACAGGTGAAGAACGTCTACGACTACACCTTTGCCCTCGACGCCGTGAAGATCGGCGTCCCGATCGAGGTCGAGGTGCTGCGCGACGGCGTGCGCGTGAAGCTCCAGGTCACGCCCGAGGCGCGGAAGTAGGGCGGACCGCTTGCTCAGGGCCAAGACCAAAGTCGAAGTCGTGCGACCCGGCCTTCGCCAGCTCGGGAAGTTGACGAACCGGGAGCAAGTGCGAGACGCCTACCGCCAGGCGTCGCTGGCCACTCGCAGGCCGCTGGCTCGGGAGCTCAAGGAGCTGGACGCTCTCACCTCCGAAGGCCTGAAGGACCGGTGAGGATCCGGCGCGGCGAGGTGGAGGAAATGCTCCGCCGTCTGGGTGACCTGTAGAGACAAGAGCGACGAGCCCGATCGCGGAAGACACTGCGCTTCTCGCTTCAGGGTCATGCGCCGTCCGTATTCGAAGACGATCCGTCAGCGGGCGCGAACCGGCCCAGGATCAAGGGAACGGATCCACGGCGGTCGACGACGGCGCCCATGAAGAAGATCCCGGTCATCAACTTCTTCATCGGCAGCCACGAGAACCACCACCGTCCGAGTGACGACGCCGACACGCTTGCAAAGGGGGCGGCCATACAGCCGACGGCCGGTAACACCCGTCTCGGGCACCCGCAAGTGGCCGGTTTGACTAATGGCCGGTTTTGAGGTGTCCACCGAGGGATCTGCTGAACGAGGTCGAACATCCGCCTTCTGGGCGATCTCTAGGTGTCCTTCGCCAGGTCCAGGCCGTCGTCATCGCGCGCTGGACGTCCGGCCAGCAGCCTCTCGTAGTCGGCGGCGTCGTCCACGTCGTGAAGCCGTTCGCCAGGCACGAAGACCGCCTCGTCGCGATGGCGCCGCACGACGTCGCGCGCGCCAATGTCGCCCGTCAGTGCGAGAAGTTCCGGGTAGAACTGCTTCCCGAACAGCACCGGGTGCGAGGCACGCCCGTCCACTTCGGGAACGACGAGCGGCCCGCGCTCCACGCCGCCCAGCACGCGATCGATCAGGAGCGCCGTCATCCCGATCTTGTCGCCGAGCGCGATCAGCACCGCTTCCGATTCGAGCGCTTCTCGAAGGCCCGCGCACAGTGAGGACGCCATGCCCTCGGCCCAGGTCGGGTTCATGACGAAGCGCATCCGCGAGTCGTCGAAGCGAACCGAGCGCTGAACCTCCTCCGCGGCGTTGCCCAGGACGACCACGATCGACGCGAGGGGCGCGTGAAGAAGCGGCTCTAGAACGGCGGACAACAGGCTTCCGCCGGCGAAAGGCAACGCCAGCTTCGGCCGGCCTATCCGCTTCGAGGCCCCGGCGGCGAGCACGATCGCGGAAACGCGGGGCTTGCTAACGCCGCCGGTCACGCGAGTACGCGCGCCTCTCCGTCGCGGGCCGAGCCGCCGACGACGACGTCGTAGGGAGGAATCAGAGCCGTGGCGATCGCTTCGGCGGTCACCCCATCCACTGCTGACTCCAGCTTGTTCAGGAACACCGCGGTGCGCAGCCCGGGACGGAAGCGACTCGGGTAGCCGCCCGGATCGGCGAGCGCGCGCACGACGTCTTCGGGGCGGACTGCGTCCGAGGGCTGGCGGCCGCATGCCGCGAGCACGCGCTCCAGTCGATGGATTCGATCGCCGGCAAACGGCTCGCCGAGCGCGTCGAGGGCGGCGACGACCACGAGCAGCGTCGTGTTCTCCGGGAGCACCGGCTCGTGAAGAGCCGGTGTCTTCAAGGACCGCTGCCGCGCGCCGTCGGCTTCGACCAGCGTGAGATCGGCGAGCGCCGAGAGCGCGGCCACGCGCTCGGGTCTCAGGCCTTCGAGCTTGTCGGCGCGAACCCGGCTGCCGAGAACGAGCGCGCGCCCCGCTTCGTCGAGGGCGCGTGCCAGCGCCGGCGCTATGTCGCCCTCGGCGTCGAAGAAGACCGGGCCGGTGGACTCGACCGGCGCGAGCCCCATGTGAGTGGTGCTGGTGACCAGCACGCGCCAGCCGGCGGCCCGCGCCTCGGCGGCGAGCCGATACAGCAGCGTCGTCTTGCCCCCGGCGCCGGCCAGCGCGACCACGTCGCCCGGACGCAGGCTCAGCGCGTCGCGAATCAACAAGCGCGAAAGCGGCTCAGGCGCCGGCGGGTCGGACGGCCGCGACGCTCTCGAGCGCCGCCCCGAGCGCGACGCGATCGAGCGGCTTGGGCACGCAGGCCCGGAACAGCGATGCGGCTTCGCCCAGATCGTGCGCGGCGGCCAACGCGAACAGCGGGATGGCCGCGGTGCCGAGCGTGTCTCGGAGCCGCCGCGCCACCTCCACGGCGCCCAGTTTGGGCAGCACCCGGTCGAGCACGATCGCCGCCGGCACCAGGCGCAACGCGGCCTCGACGGCCTCGACGCCGTCGGCGGCCTCGAAAGGCTGGAGCCCCAGATCCTCGGCGAGCCTCCGCAGCTCGCGCCGCGTGGCTTCGTCGGTGGTCGCGATCAGCAACAGTGGCGCGCGGGTCTGCGCCGTCACGCCGTAGAGTGGCAGCCTGAACGAGAACGTCGATCCCTGGCCCGGCTCGCTCTCGGCGTCGAGGCGCCCACCGTGCGCGCGCACGATCCGGTCGCAGATGTAGAGACCGAGACCGGTGCCTTCGATGTCCGCGGTCTGGCGATTGCGGACCCGCGAGAACGGACGGAACAGGCGCCCGGTGTCGGCGGCGGCGATGCCGATGCCGGGGTCGCGGACGCTGGCGACCACGGTCTCGCCGTCGCGGTGCGCCGCGATCCGGATGACGCCGCCTTGCGGCGAGTACTTGACGGCGTTCGACAGGATGTTCTCGACGACTTCGGCGAGGCGGTTTTGGTCGGCCCAGACCGGCAGCGTGTCTTCGGTCAGGCTCAGCTCGAGCGTGTGTTTCGGGCTCTTCGGGAAGCGGGCCGTCACCTCGCGCAGCGTCGCGGCGACGTCAGCGACGCCGAAGTCGAATGGGAGCTGGCCGGTCTCGAGGCGCGTGGTCTTCAGGGTCTTGTCGACCATCGTCGCCATGTGGGTCGCCGACTGGATGATCGCCCGCGCATACTCGACGCGATCATCGCGCGGCGCCTCGGGCTTCCACTCGAGCAGCTCCGCGTAGCCGAGCACGCCGGCCAGCGGTGAGCGGAAGTCGTGCGCCACGATGTTCACGAGCTCGCTCTTGGTGCGGTCCAGCTCCACCAGCTTGGCGTTCGTCTGTTCGAGAGCGTGGAACAGCTCCGCATTGCGCAGGATGACGCCGATCCCGTCAGCCAGCGTCTCCAGCGTGATCAGCTTGGCGCGACTGAAATCGTCCTTGGTCTCGCTCTCCATCGAGAGCACCGACACCACCTCGTCGCCGGAGCGAATCGGGAAAGCCGCCTGACTGCGGGCAGTCGGCAGCGCCCGCGCCTCTTCGAAGCCCGGGTCCTGGCCTGCGGAAACGAGCGCCGTGCGACCGTCGCGCAGCGCGCGGCCGGCCGCTCCCCGCTCCATCCGGTGCCCGGTCCAGCCCTCGGGCCGCGGATCGCGGCACGCCGAGGCGACCACGCGCAGAGAACCCGGAGCGGCGGCGGGCACCCCAACCAGCACCACCGGGCATTCGAAGGCCTCGTGGATGCGGCGCGCCACCGTTTCGAAGATCCGTTCGCGCGACAGGTTCCCCGCGATCTCTCGCAACAGCGCGTTCACGAAAGAAAGCTGTTCGCTGCGTTCACGCTCCGCCTGGAACGCCATCGTGTTGGCCACCGCGATCGAGAGCTGGCTCGCGAAACGCGTCAAGTACTCGATGTCGTCGTTGGTGAAGGGCGGACCGCCCGGCCGGCGCGTCGCATTCAGCACTCCGAAGAGCGCGGCTTTCTCGCGTTCCTGGTCGTAGTAAGTGAGCGGCAAGCACAACAGGCGCGAGACCGGGTTCGACTTCGCCACGAAGTTCGGCGTGGCTTCGGCCTCGTTGATCATCACCGGCTTCCAGTCGATCGCGACGCGGCCGGCGATGCCCTCACCCAGCTTGAAGACCGGCCGCGACAAGCTGCCGCGGCTCAGCTTGCGGGCCCACGACGCGAACATGCTGAGCGTTTCGGTCGCCTCGTCGAAGCGAAACACCGACGTGTGGTCGGCCTGGATCAGCCGGCCGGCTTCCTCTGCGCCCTTGCTGAACAGCGACTGCAGGTCGCGGAGCGCCGAGGTCTCGAGCCCCACGTCGTAGAGTGTCGCCATCTGCCGGGCCAGGCGCTCGCTGGCCGCCAGGCTGTGAGCGTTCTGGAGCGTCACCGCGAGCTGGCGAGCCAGCGCGGAGAGCACGTTTTCCTCGTCGTCTCCGAACGGCCGCGCGCCGGGCCGCACCAGGTCGAGGATCCCCAAGAGCTCGTCGCCGGCGCGCACCGGCACCGCCAGCTCCGCCGCCGGGTCGTTCACCGCGGAGCGCAGCGGATGCGCGCTGCGCATCGCCCAGCGCAGCCGGTCCGGCGAGGTCTTGGCGCGCGCGCGCTCATCGCCCCAGTCGGCCTCCAGCGCCGGCGCACCCGCCGCGGCCGCGTAGAAGGCCACGCTCTCGCAACCGAATTCTTCGCCGATCCGCGAGACGGTCATCGACAAGAGCGGCCCGCGGCCGGTGGCGCCGGCCATGTCGCGCGCCAGCTCGGAGAGCCGCTCGAGCAGGGTGCCGCGCCGCCTCACCTGTTCGAAGATCAGCCGGCTCGCCAGGAAGGTAGCCGCCGGCCCCGCGAAGATCGACATCAACTGAACGTCGGCGTCGCTGAAGCCGCCGGGCTTGTTGACCGCGGACAAGAGCCCCAGCACGCGGCCCTCGGCGAGCATCGGCACCACCACGATCGAATCGACGTCGATCGCGGCCACGATCTCCGGGACCAGCCGCGGATCGGTTCGGGCGCGGTTGCTCAGGTACGGCCGGCCCGACTTGAAGCTCCAGAGAGCGCGGTACTCCGGCGTGACCTTGTAGTGGAGCCGGCGCGCCACCTCGTCCTCCACGCCGAAGACCGGCAGCGCCGCGCGCATCGTGCGCGACTCCGGCTCGTAGTTGGTGATCATGCAGATCGGCGCGCCGATCAGCGCGGCCAGCCGCTCGGTCACCATCCGGTAGAACTCGCGCGATTCGGCGATCAACGACCAGTCGCGCCCGATCTCGTGGAGCAGGCCCAGATCCGCCACGCGCCGCTTCAGCTCTTCGCGCGAGAGCAGCAGCTCGTCGTGGAGCGCCTTCAGCCGCAGCAGCACGCGCACCTTGAGGATCAGCGCCAGCGTGTCGACCGGCTTGCCCATGAAGTCGTCGGCGCCGGCGTCGTAGCCGGCTCGAATCGCCTCGCGATCGGGTCGAGCGCTGATCATCACGACCGGCAACGCCGGCCCCAGCCGCTGCCGGATCTGGGCGCAGGTCTCGAGCCCGGACAAACCGGGCAGCATCAGGTCGAGGAACACCAAGTCGACGGCGGTCTTGGCGAGCAGGTCGAGCGCCTCCTCGCCGGAAAACGCGGCAATCCCCTCGAAGCCATTGGCCGCCAAGAGCGCGGTCAGCGTGCGCACCACCAGCGGGTCGTCGTCCACGACCAGGATCCGCGGCGCGGCCGCACGCGCGCTCATCGCAGCGGGCTTGCGGCGACCGGTTCTTGGGCGCGAAGCAGATCCGCCTGGCTCATCACGACGTCGCCGTAACGGCTATAGAAGGAGAGCTGGCGCCTGTAGCAACGTTTCTCCTCGAGATCGAAAGCCACGCACGAGTCGATCGGCCGGCTGTAGATGTGGATCGAAACCGCGGGCTCTTTGCCCTGGACCACGACCTGGTGGATCGTCTGCTGCTTGTCGACGGTGCTCACCGGACCGCCCGCGTAGCACTCCTGGACCTCACGCCGGTCGAGGTCCAGCTCGGTGGCGCCCGCCAGGCAGTCGAGCCCGGCGACGTTTTGATTGTGCGCGGCGTTGCAGCCGGCCCACTGGTAGTTGATCACGGCGAGCGCTCCCTGCTCGACGCTCATCCAGCCGAGCTGGCCGTTGTGGGTGTGGATCACGGTACGCTGGCCGGGCTGCCAGCAGACGACCATGATCTCGATCGCGTCGTCGCGATGGATCAAGTTGCGGGTGTAGGCCTGGTCGCGAAAATGCACGAAGCGTTCGAGCGAGCCGCGCTCCACGGCGACGCTCGAGCAGTAGTCGAGCAGGCGGGTCTTGGTGATCGGCTCGGATTCGAACGAGCGGATCGTCTCGACGAAGGCGGAGACGGAAACGGGCGTTCGGCTCATCGTCATCGACCAAAAGCAGTCTGTGAAAGACCGTGATTGAAGTCAACCGGTAGAATCCCGGCATGCCGCGAGCAGCACCCTGGGTCGGCGCCGCGCTCTTCGTGGCCGGCGCGGCCTACGCTTTCAGCCAGGCGCCGCGCTTCGTCTGGCTGAACACCGGCCTCCACATCGCGCACCGCTGGCCGGTGTGGGCGGCGGCTCTGGCCGCGGCGTGCGGAGCCGGCGTGGCGGCATCGGCGCTCCGAGGCAAGCCGCGCAAAGCAGCGTGGGCGCTCGCCGTCTTCTCGCTTGCAAACGCGCTGCACCTCGGCCTCTACGATGTTGGAGCCGAGGATGCGGGCCTCTCGGTGCAGGGCCTGTTCGGCGCCACCACGCTTCCCTGGAAGGACGTGTCACGCGTCGACTCCGGCACGCGCTGGATCTTCGTCTGGGGCAAGGACGACTCGCGCGTGCGCATCGACGCCGCCGCGTTCGCCCCCGAAGACCGCGCCCGCCTCGACCGCACGATCGCGCGCCGGGTAAAGGAGAATGGTGGTCGCTAGAGCTAAACCGGCGCACTGTTCGCGAACACGGGCTGCGAGCAAGCGGGATTCACTCCCGCGCAGCGAGCGGGGGTTCAAGGGGGGCCGACGCAGGCCCCCCTTGCTCAATCAGATGAACATGTGCTCGTCATCCGACTCGCCGCTATAGCGGCGCGCCGAAGGACGCGTGCGGCGATCATGGCCGCGAAGCTGGCCCCAGACCTCGACGCCGCGCCGCACGCCCTTCAGGAAGGCGGCGACGCGGAAGAACGGGCTCAGCGGATCCGCGACCAGCTTCTGCAAGCCGCCGGTGAACAGCTCGACCTTGTCGAGCGTGTCGGAGAGCGTCGCGTCGATGCGCCGCGCCTGCTGCGTTCCGAGCTCGGTGATCTCGGAGAGGTCCTTGGAGATCCGCGCCAGGCTCTCGAGGCTCGGGCGGACGTCCTTCTGGAAGCGATCGCTCAGCTCGTCGACGCGCGCGGCCAGACGCCGGCCGCTGAGCGCCAGGACGACGAGGAACGCCGTCTGGGCGAGCGAGCCCAACGCGATGATGCCGAGGAGAACGAGTGCCCAGCCGCTCAAGTTACATCTTGTCTTTCTCGTCGCGGTACGCTTGCCGGCCCGCCTCGATGGCGGCGGTCAGGCGATCGCGGCGACGCTCGGCGCCTTCCTTCTGCTTGGCCACGTAGTCGGCCGCATCTTCGACGACCTCGCGGCCCTTGGTGGTCGCGCGCTCGCGGAACTCGCGGCCGCGCTCGCCGCCCTCGCGGATCCGCTCGCCCAGCATCTCGCGCGTCTCGCGGCCGGAACGCGGCGCGAACAGGATCGCGAGGGCGGCGCCTGTCAGGCCGCCCATTAGGAACGACAGGATGATTCCAGACGCGCTCGAGTTGCGATCGTCGCTCATGACTCCACCTCGGATGGATCAGATTAGAACAGACTGACTTTTACGCGCAAGTACTTGCCCGGATCCTTGCGCACGTCTGCGAGCAATCCTTTCAGGTCTTTTAGCGAACCGGCGAGGTTGTCGTAGAGCTGGCGGTCCTTCAGCAGCTGGCCGGCGGTGCCCTCGCCCTGCTCGAGCCGGGCCAGCACGCCATCCAGACGACCGGACGCGTCGTGCATGCGCTGGAACAGCGTGTCGTCCTTCAGCATCCGGCCAGCCGTGCCTTCTCCGCGCTCGAGCCGCGCCATCACGTCGTCGAAGCGCTTGAGTGTGGTCTTGAGCTGCGCCGCGAACTCATCGTCCTTGGACAACGTGCCGAGCGCGCCCTGGCCTGTCTCGATCCGCTTCACCACGGTCTCGATGCCCTTCATCGAGGAAGCCAGACGCTCCGACATCTCCTGGTCGTTGACGAGCCGGCCCAGCGGGCCCCCCTCCGACTCGAGCTTGCCCATCACGCCCTGCAAGCGCAGGCTGACGTCGACCATCCGGTTGTACAGCTCGTCGTCGCGCAGCGCCTTGCCGACCAGACCCTCGCCCGCGTCCATCCGCGAAAGGATCCGGCGCAGGTGGGCCGTCGAGGTCGAGGCGTCCGAGAGCAGGCCCTTGAACGGGTCCTCGATGGCCGCCGGGACGTAGCCCTCGTTCTCGATCGGCGTGCCGCGCGACGACGACGAAACGTCGACGGCCTTCTCGCCCAGCAGGCCGAGCGAGCCGAGCGTCGCCAGGCTTTCGGTGGTGACGCGGTCACGCACCCGCTGGTCGATGTGCATCGTCACCTCGACCATGCCGCGGGCGCGCGCGCCGCCGAAATCCACCTTGCTGACGGTGCCGACGTCGACGCCGCCCACGCGCACCGGCGCGCCCGGCTTCAGGCCGTTGACGTCGGACATCAGCGCGCGGATGTCGTAGCGAGGGGCGAACGGCGTGCCGCTC
>CAZVOI010001194.1:0-3141 GCA_964628275.1 uncultured Acidobacteriota bacterium
TCGTTGAGCGTGTTCGAGGGGTGCGGCGCACGTCGGTCGTCGGTCATCGGCGCCAGCCTAGCCGAGTCGGGCATCGGCGAAGCTGGTCGAGCATCCATGAACCGAAGGGGCGGCCGTACCGGACCCACGGCCGAACCGAACCGGCGGCCGAACCGAGTCGTCCGCTGCGCCGGTAGAATGGGGGGCATGCCCGGCAGCTACACGAGCACCCGGTTCGTGGGACGCGAGGAAGCCTTTGCAAGGCTCGCGACCGCTCTCGGCGACGCCGCCGGTGGTCGGGCACGGTTCTTGCTCATCGGGGGATCGGCCGGCGTCGGGGTGAGTCGCCTGCTCGACGAGAGTCTTCGAAGGCTCGCCGGCGTCGCCGAGCCGTGGACCGTCCTGCGGGCCAGCGCCTGGTCAGGGGGCGACGACGAGCCATACGGCTCGATCATTCGAGCCATTGGCCCAACGCTCCGAGGGTTTCCGCAGGCGGACCTCCCCGACCTGCTTGGGCCGGCCGCTGTGGAGGTGATGCTGCTGCTCCCCGACCTCATCGGGCGGGCCGGCGACCCGTCTGCGTCAGTCCTGCCCCACCAGACCGCCACGTCATCGAAACGTCGCCAGGGGCGCACCCTCGAGAGCGTCCTTGGACTCCTGGGACGGCTTGGGGATCGGCGACCCGTTGTCCTCGTGCTGGAGGACCTCCATCGGGCGGACGCGGCAACGAGGACGCTGGTCACCTTCCTCGCGCGGATCTCGCGCAACCAGCGTCTCGCGATCATCGGCACGCACCAACCCGACGTCGTCACGCGCGACGATCCATGGTCGGCGGACCTCGCCAGCCTGGCCACGGCACCGCAGCCGGTGGAACGCTGGACGCTCCCGCCACTCGACCGCGGTGAACTCGCGGCGTTGATCGAGGGGATCGACGGCAGCCGGGCATCGGCCAGCCTGCTGCTGCTGATCGTCGAGCGATCCGGTGGTCTGCCGCTCGTGGCCGAGGAGCTGCTCGCGGCTCGGCACGAGCTCCCGCAGGCCTCGCTCACTGGTTCCTTCGATGACCTGGTGATGGCCCGTCTGGCGGCTCGCTCCCTTGAATGCCGAAGGGTCATGCGCCTCCTGGCGGTCGCGGGGCGGCCGCTGAGCACGGTGGAGTTGGCGGCCTCGGCGGCGGCGTTCGAGGCCGAATCCAGCCGCCCGGCTCCGCGGTCGGCCGCAGGGCCCCGACAGGGAGACGGGGTCCTGGGGGCGGATCTGCTGGGCGGCCTGGCCGAGGCCATGGAGTTTGGTTTCGCGGTCGAGGACGATGAGGAGCGGATCGCCGGCCGCCACGAGTCGATCGGTCGCGCGGTTGTTCGTGACCTGTTGCCCGAGGCGCGTTCCCGGCTGCATGGCGCCCTTGCAGCCGGGATGGGCGGGCCGGCGATGGCCGTTGCGCGGCATTTCATGGCTGCGCACGATTCGCGCTCGGCCCGAAACGCGGCGATCGCGGCGGCGGACGTGGCTGCAGCTCGCCACGCCGCCGCGGATGAGCTAGCCGCCCTTGAGCTGGCGCTCGAGATCCCCGATCAGCCGGACGCAGGTGTCATCCGACCCTGGGCGAGCCTGCCCAGCTCGGAGCGCGTCGAGCTCCAGGTGCGAGCGTCCGCGGCCGCGTTTGCCATCGGTCGGACGGCCCGGTCGAGCGCCTTCCTGGAGGTGGCGATCAGGGCACTTGACCGAAGACGGGATCGGGTGCGGCTGGGACTCCTCAACGAACGCCTCGCCGACGTTCGCCAGGCGGCTGGCGATTCAGCCGGCGCGATGCAGGCTGCGCGTAGAGCGGTAGATCTCATGCCGCGCGAGCCGAGCCCGGAGCGGGCCACGGTGCTTGCGTCGCAGGCATCGTTGCACATGGTTGATGGCGCGTTCTCCGAGGCCCAGCGCCTGTCCAGGGAGGCCATTCGCGTGGCACGCGCCTGTGAGCCCGTCGCCACGGCTCAAGAGATCGACGCCATCACGACGCTTGGCGTGGCCATGGCCTGGGGCAGGGATCCGGAACGTGCCATCGATCTCCTGCGTCAGGCCGAAGCGGGGGCGCGCGCAACAGGCGACCCCGACGCGCTCTTCCGGATCACCGCCAATCTGACCACGGTCCTCGACCTCGTGGGGCGTCGTGGAGACGCGGTCGATGTCGCCTATCGCGGCATCGAGGACGCAAAGCAGGCTGGCCTGGAGGCCGTCTACGGCAACTTCTTGGCCGGCAACATGGCCGAGTCGCTCGTCCTGCTGGGGCGCTTCCGCGAAGCTCGCGCGGTCTGCCAGCGGGCACTCAGCTGGGCGCCGGTCGGCGTTGTGTTCCAGGTCTCGTCGGTCTGGCTGGCGGCCGTCGAGATCGAGACGGAGGCTGGCGACGTGGCCGGACGCCTGCTCGGCCAGACGGTGCTCGAATTCGATGCGCTGCTCGTAGCCGAGATCGCCGGCTTGTACTACCTCGTGGCCGCGTCCTACGCGCTGTGGCGTGGCGATGTCATTGATGCAAGTCGATCCGTCGATCGCGGCTGGGCGCTTGTGCGATCCACCGAGGAATGGGTTCTCGCCGCCAGGATGGCCGCCATGGTTGCCCGGGTGGACGCCGCCGTCGCCGCCGACGCGCGGGAGCGGCGCCAACTCTCGCCGCTGGCCGCCGCACGATCCCGCACCAACGAGGTGGTGCGGGCCGCCGCCGAGCTCGTCCGGGCCAGCGGCGCGCCGCGATCGGCCGGGACCAGGCGAATCGCGGAGGCCTATCTCAGCACGGCTCGCGCCTACCAGCGACGGCTCGAAGGCGACGATGACCCCGCCGTGTGGGGCCGTGTCGCCGAAACCTGGACCCACCAGTCAGCGCCATACGACGCGGCTCTGGCTCGTTGGCAGCAGGCGGAGGCGATCCTGGCGTCCGGGGCGGGCCAGGCCGGTCGAAGCGAGGCGCGCGAACCGCTGCTCGCCGCGACGCAGGTGGCCTTGGAGATGGAGGCCCGGCCGCTGCTGCGCGCCCTGCGGGACCTGGCGGGAAGGGCCAGGCTGGAGTTGCCGGGCGAGGTCGATGCCCTCCTCGCCGAGCCGAGCCGTGAGCCCGTCGCCGTGCCTGTTGCCCCGGCGGTGGGTGTCGGGAAGCTCGGCCGGCAGCGATCAGCTGAG
>CAZVOI010001195.1:0-5520 GCA_964628275.1 uncultured Acidobacteriota bacterium
GGGCCCTTGTCGACGCTGGCTCGGCCCTTGCCGCACGCCGAGCCGGCGAGCAGCGGCAACAGCAGACCCAGAGCGGCCAGTTCTTGGTTCATGTGGACTTCACATTCTCAAGCCGGCGCGTGAGCCGCACAAGCGCGGCTCGCGGTGGTTTGCGAATGTTTACAAAGGAGACGCGAGAAGCGCGCGAAACGCCGAGAGCGCGGCCCGAACCTCGGCGCGGTTCAGCTCGAGGATCTCGGCCCACAACGCCCGCGGGCTCCCGGCCAGCCGCGTCATCTCGGCGAACGCCGGTCCGGCGAGCGCGAGCCGCCGCCGCGCCACTGGATCGCGCTCGGCGCAGCGGGCGAGGCCCCAGGCGACGATCTGCGGAAGATGCGACACGAAGGCCACCGCACGATCGTGCTCGGCCGCGGGCAGGACGACGGGGCGGGCGCCGATGCTCCGCACCAAGGCCGCGACCGTCTTGACCGCGCCGCGATCCGGAGACGCGGTCAGCAGCCACGGCCGGCCGCGAAAGAGGTCGGCGGCGGAGCCGGCGAAGCCGCCGCGCTCGCGACCGGCCATCGGGTGACCGCCGACGAAGCGCGCGAGCCCCGCGAGCCGCGCGGCCCGAACGATCGGCTGCTTCACGCTGGAGACGTCGCTGACGACGAGCGCCGGCGGAGCGATTCTCGAGAGCCGCCGCACCAGGGCGATGTTGGCCCGGGGTGGCGCCGCCAGGAACAAGACGTCGCTACGCGCGCACGCCGCCTCGAGTTTCGCGACGCTTGCCACGGCGCGAGCCCGTTTCGCCGCTCGCGCGGCCGACGCGGAGCGGTCGACGCCGATCACGACGTGGCCTTGGCGCGAAAGCGCGCGCGCCAGCGAGCCGCCGATCAGTCCCAGGCCGACGACGCCCACCACCGGCTTGCTCATGCTTCGGCCAGCACGCGTTCGAGAACGTCGGGCTCGCGCCGCTCCAGGAGCCGCGCCGCCCCCGCCACCAGCATCGCGTAGACGGCCAAGGCGCCCGCGAGCGCGAGCGGCAGCGCCGCGAGCCAGAGCGCCGGCATACGCAGCAGCAGCGGCAGCCAGGCGAGCACGGCGAACGGGGCCGAAAGCAGCGTGGCGGCGACCAGGAACGCCGCCGACACGAGTGCTGTGCCCAGGCCTCTGCCACCCGAGCTGTGCGCGAGCGGATTCTTGCCGGGAGCCGGCGCCGTGATCGGGAACAGGATCGAGAAGATGTTGTCCATGCCCGCGGCGACCACGAAGGTCGCGCCCGCGATCGTGGCGGCGACCGGCGCGAGCTCGAGCGGCGCCGTGAAGAGCGCCGCGAGCAAGAGCGTCAAGAGCCCCGGCAAGCGGAAGAAGAGCGCCGACAGGTTCTTGGCCACCAGCACCCGCCAACGCGCGATCGGGAACGAGAGCAAGAGGCCCAGCCCGCGCCTCTCGAAGCCGAGCGCGTTCCCCCCGAACGCCTGCAAGCCGACGAAGCTCGCCAGCACCAGGACCGCCGAGCCGGCGCGCCCGGAGAGCTGCGATTGGCTCAGGAACAGCAGCACCAAGAGCGGGCCGAGCAGGCTCATCACCAGGGTCGCCCGCAAGCTCGGGTCGCGCCAGGCCGAGCGCAGGTCCTTCTCGATCAGCGCGCCGAGCGCTCCCGGCAGCGCCATCCGGGCCGGGCGCAGGCCGGCGCCTCGCGCCACGCCCAGGTCCAAGTCACCGCGATAGATCTTCTCGATCAGCAGCGCCGAGGTCGCGAGCGTGGCCAGGATCGCCAGGCCCGCGGCGGCGGCCCATGCCGAGGCCGACAGCAGGTCGCCACGGCCCGCGTGTATGGCCGCGCGCGCTCCCCAGGCGAATGGGAGCCACTCGAGAACCGCCGCGGCGGCGAGCAACGGTTTGAGCGTGCGGATGCCGCCGGCGATCACGAGCAACGGCAGCACGCTGATCAGGAAGCCCAAGCCGAGGCCCGCGAAGATCGCCAGGTCCTGGAAACGACGGCTGCGCGCGAGGCCATGCAGCGCCAGGCCAAGTGCCTGGGCCGCCGCCACCGCGAACACGAAGCTCAGCCCGAGCCCCAGCAGCACCAGCGGAAAGACCGGCAGCGAGCGCGACAACGCTGCCGAGACGGCCAGCAGCAACGGCGCCTGGGCGATCGCCGGCGGCTGCAAGAAATTCGCGAGCAGCGAAGAAGCGGCGAGCACGCGCCGCTCCAACGGAAAGTGCATCAAGCGTGACATGTCGTGGCTTTCGGAGAGCGCGATGCCGGTCAGGACCGGCGAAAGCACCCACAGAAATCCGATCGCGCTGGCGAGGCCGCCGGTGATCGTCAGCACCGATCCCGGGCTGGTGGCGTCGAGCCCGCGCAGGCCCGCGAAAGCGAAGAACGACATCACCAGCGACCCGAACGCCATCCCGCCGAACGCCAACAGCGCGCTCAACCAGCGCTCGCGGGCGAAGCGCAGCGCGCGCCATTCCGTCGTCCAGCGCAGAGAGACCAGCGCGATCAAGCGATCCACGAGAGATCCTCGCGCTTCACGTCGGCGGCCACCAGCTTCAAGAAGACGTCTTCGAGACTCGCGCTCCCGACCAGCGAGCGTTGCTCGCGGATTTCCGCCAGCGAGCCCTGCGCGATCAGCCGGCCGCGATCGATGATCGCCACCTCGTCGCACAGGCGCTCCACCACGTCGAGCACGTGCGTGGTGAAGAAGATCGTCACGCCCTTTCGGGCGAGCCGCGCCAGCAGGTCGGTGACGATGCGGCCCGAGACGGGATCGATTCCGTTCAAGGGCTCGTCGAGGAACAACACGCGCGGCGAGTGGATCAAGGCCGCGGCCAGCGCCAGCTTCTTGCGCATGCCCTGCGAGTAATCGATCACGAGCTTGCCGCGCTCGTCCGCCAGCGACAAGAACTCGAGCAGCTCTTCGGTGCGCCCCCGCGTCTCGCTCTTGCCGAGCCCGTACATCCGGCCCGCGAAGTGCAGGTATTCCTCGCCGGTGAGCCGCTCGTACAGAAACAGCTCCTCGGGCAGGATGCCGATCAGCCGTTTCACGGCCAGCGGATCGTCGGAGAACCGAATCCCTTCGATCCAGGCCTCGCCGCGTGTCGGCCGCAGCAGCCCGGTGAGCATCTTGATGGTGGTGCTCTTGCCAGCGCCGTTCGGCCCCAGGAAGCCGAAGAAGCGACCGCGCGCCACGCGAAAGCTGAGCGAATCCACCGCGACCTGATCGCGGAACAGCTTGGTCAGCCCCTCCGCGACGATCGCGTCGCCGCTCGGCGCAGGAGCCGCGGCGGATGGAGCGGCCTCGGATCGGCTCATCAGGGGCGCCATTCTAGTGGCCGCCGATGTCGAGCGGCGTGCGGATACACTTCGGAAAGCCATGAAACGGATCGCGATACTGACCGCGGGTGGCGACACGCCCGCATTGAACGCCACCATCCAGGGAGCCGTGACCCGCGCCAACCAGCGCAAGGTCGAGGTCTTCGGGTTGATGAAGGGCTTCAGCGCGCTGCAGAGCCCGCAGGTGCCGCACGTCCACCTGAACCCGCTGTTCACCGAGATCCCCGAGATCGACGCGACGCGCGGCGGGACCATCATCGGCGCCTCGCGTGCGTACGTCGACGCGAGCGACACCCGGGCGCTCGACGAGATCGCCGAGCGGCTGAAGCGCCTCCAAGTGGACGGCCTGATCTGCGTGGGCGGCGACGGCTCCTTGAACGGACTTCAGCCGCTCGCCGAGCGCTTCCCGGTCGTGCTGGCGCCGAAGACGATCGACAACGACCTGGGCCTGAACCACCGGACCGAACCCGACGAGTGGGTGCGCGTGCCGCACCCGGAGCCGCCGGGTTTCCGCTACGCGCGGACGCCGTCGCGGACCACGTTCGATCTCGAAGGCATGGTCAACTACGTGACGCCCGGCTTCGCGACGTCGGTGTTCGTGGCGGCCGAAGGCGTCCGGCGCATCCGCACCACCGCCGAGAGCCACCGCCGCATCGCCATCGTCGAGGTGATGGGAAGGAGCGCCGGCTACATAGCGCTCGGCGCCGCCTACGGCCAGCCCGACCTGATCCTGGTGCCGGAGCACGCGCTCAATCTGAAGGCCCTGGTGCGCCATGTCGAGGAGCTCTACGACCTCCAGAAGCACGCCGTGATCGTGTGCGGCGAAGGCATCCTGAACGAGAACGGCGAAGAGCTGGGAGCGAAACAGGCGTCACACGATCCGGCGGGCAACGTGCAGCTCACCGGCGCCGCCGAAGCGTTGCGAGAGATCCTGATCAACCACTTCGGCGACGGCTACTTCCAGAGCTACCGGCGCGCCGAGAGCGCCAAGGCGGCGATCTTCACCAGAAAGGTCGGACACACGCAGCGCGGGGGCCGGCCGATCCTGTTCGACCGCTTCCACGCCGCCCTGCTGGGCGGGCGAGCCGTGGACATGCTGCTCGAGGGCCAGAACAACGCGGTCGCGGTGCTGCAATGGACGCGCGATCAGGGCTTCCACGTATCGAGCTTCGACGGCAACGGCTTCCGCGACCGCTGGGGGCTGATCCACGCGCGGCAGATGCACCCGTCCTTCTTCGATCCCGAGATGATGCGGCCCTCGCGCATCGGCATCGACTACCTGCTGCCGATCTTCAGCAACGCGGTCGGCCACGCCGACGTCGAGTTCCTGCGCCAATCCGCCTTCGACTCGGGCAGCTTGTTCCGCCCGTACCACTCGGTGAATACCGACATCAACAAGCGAATCCGCCACCTGGCGGAGTAGCGTAGCGGCTTCGTCACAGATTATAAATCGATTTATAATCTGTGACATGGCGCTGACTACGGATGTCGTCCAGGTCCTGAGCGACCTGAATCCGTGGTGGAAGTCCGGTCGAGCTGCTCGGCCGGGCCTTCCGCCCTATCGCCGGCGACTGATCCAGGACCTCGGCGAGCGCCTTCAAAAGGCGAGGGGCCTGATCGAGGTGATTCGCGGCCCGCGACAGGTGGGCAAGACGACCGGCGTTCTCCAGATCGTCCAGGACCTGATCCGTGCTGGCGTGCCGCCCGCCAACGTTCTCTTCGGTCGCTTCGATCTTCAGCTGTTGCGGGAGCACCCTGCGGGACTGCGCGCGATCCTCGCCTGGCATACGCTGGAGGTCCGAAGGCGGCCGCCGACCGGCGCGGCGCCGACGTATCTGTTTCTCGACGAAGTGCACAAGCTCCGCCGCTGGGACGAAGAGGTCAAGCACGTCGGCGACACGTTCCCGGTTCGCCTGCTGTTGACCGGCTCATCGAGCGTGCTCGTGGCTCACGGCGGCCGCGAGAGCCTGGCCGGGCGGGTATTCACGACCGAGCTGCCCGCCTTCACGTTCCGCGAGGTTCTCGAGTGTTGGCAGCCGCGGCTCGCGGCGGGGCTGCCACCCGCGCAGCGCTTCGGCGCCATCTTCGAGGGAGACCTTCGGGAATCGAGCCAGCGGTTCGATCGGCTCTCTCCGAGGCGGCAGACCTCCCTGCGCCAGTCGCTCGACCGCTTCTTCGCCCGCGGCGGATACGGC
>CAZVOI010001196.1:0-3927 GCA_964628275.1 uncultured Acidobacteriota bacterium
CTCGACCTTTTGACTGCCTTCCTCGAACGTCTTGCGCACGTCGCTGACCTGCAGCACCACGATCACACCTCGCTCGAGCTAGGCTCGGAAGACCAGCGCCGGGTCGATGCTCGCGACGCGGCGGAACGACAGCATCGCGGCTCCCAGGCACATCAGGACCGTCCCGACGAAGACCGCCGCGGCGAAGCCGGGAGTGATCAGCACGGTCAGATACAGCTTCGCCATCAGCGGGCGCATCAAGATCGAGATCACGCCGCCGAGCCCGAAGCCGACGACGGCCGCGATCAGCGCCTGTTCGCCGAGGATCTTGTAGATGTCCCAGTTCGACCCGCCGATCGCTTTCACGGTGCCGAACTCCTTCACGTGCTCGACGGCGGAGGTGTACAGCGTCTGGCCCACGACCACGATGCCAACCAGGATTCCCAGGAACACGGTCACGCCCATGTTCATTCCCAGCCCGGTCGAGACCACCCAGTAGCTGCGTGAGCGCCGCGCCCAGTCGGCCTTCGTGTAGACGTCGTTGTAGGGCAGGACGCGGCGCAGCTCGACGACGACCCGTTGCACGTCGGCGCCGGGCTCCGCCTTCACCAGGACGTACTGGGCCTTGTCGCGCAGCGTTTCGAGGCGCTCCTGCGCGTTCTGGAAGTCCATGAACACGATCGGGGCGGTGGTGAACGACTGCGCGCCCGTCGTCGTGCCGATGATCTTGAAGCGGGCGCCGACGATCTCGCGGTAGTCGCCGATCGAGAACGCCCCGAACCGGCGCACCGCCGACTGGTCCATCAACAGGTAGCGCCCACGCTTCAGATCGCGCACGTCGGCGCCCTGCACGTTCCAGGGCAGGTTCCACGCCGAGAAGTCGTCGAGCGCGTAGACCAGGCAGCCCTCTTCGGCGCCCGAAGGAAGCATGATGTTCATGAACTGCAGGATCAGGTTGTCGGCGCGCAGCACTCCCGCCACGCCGCGCACCCGCAGCACCGTCGTCTCGGGGAAGGTGTGCGCGAAGTCGACGTTCGGCGTCTCCTTCGACGTCACCCAGATGTCGGCGCTGGCGTTCTCGATCGTGACCGTGGATTTTCCCAGCAGGCCCATGAAGAGGCCGACCTGCACCAGGATCAAGGTGACCGCGAACGACACGCCCGCGACGGTGATCGCGAAGCGCAGCCGGTCGTGAAACAGGTTCTTGCGGGCGAGCGAGACCATCACTTCGCCTCGAGGAAGCCCCGGATCGAGTTCGCGATCACCTGATCCACCAGATCAGGCTTGGGCGAGCACGGCCAGTGCTGCGGCTTGATGGAGATGAGCAGCGCCACCGCGCCGTGGATGCTGGCCCACAGCACTTGCGCGATCGTGTCGGGATCGCCAGGCGTGAAGCGGCGCGCCGCGACCGCGCCGTCCACCAGGGCGCGCAACACACCGAACGACTGGAAGCCCGGGCTTTCGGGCTCGGGGTGCTCCACCTTGTCGGGCGTCATGAACATGAAGCGGTAGTGGTTCGGATGGTCGATCGCGAATTGGCAATAGGCGCGGCCGAGCTGCCGGATCGCGTCTACGGGATCGGTCGGGCGCGGTGCCCGCTGCAAGGCGCCCAGGAGCCGCGCGAAGTCTTCCTCGCAAAGCGCCTTCACGAGATCGTCCTTGTCCTCGAAATGGTTGTAGATCGTGGTCGCCGAGTACTCGATCGCGTCGGCGATGCGCCGCATCGTGACGTGCTCGTAGCCCTCCTTCGCGAACAGCTCCCGCGCGGCATCGAGGATCTTGACGCGGATCTCGGTCCGCTCTCGCTCCCGTCGTTCGACGATCCCCATGGTCGGCTTAGGCTCCTGACCGCTTAACTGCGATCGTATAGTTAACAACGCTAATATAGTGAGGAATGTTTCGAACGTCAAGCGCACTCGAGTCAACAACCACTATAAACTGTTGAAATTAAATGGGTTAAACAAATAGGAAATCCTTTGCTTCTTCTGGCCTCCGCCCGAGGCTAGAATCCGTGCCTTATGAAGTCAGATTCGACTTGTAGCCGTTTTTTTCTCCTTGGCCTGACACTCGGGCTCGCCGCGTGTGGCTCCGATTCGCCGGCGCCGACAACTCCGACCGTGGTGGCAACTCCAACGCCGACACCCGCGCCGACCCCCACGGCAACGCCCTCGCCGACGGGCAACCCGATGGTGCGGATCACCGCCAACATCTTGGGCTTCACCCGCACCGGCACCACCTACAACTTCGTGCCGAGCGTGTTTCGCCGCGGCGATGTGATCGACCTCGACTGCACGCCGCGGGACGCAAACAACCAGAGGACTGCCAATCATCCGCCGAAAGCCGAGTGGTATCCGAATTCCACAGGTGGCGGTCTCGTGTTTGAGCGCGACTACACGATGGCCCGGGACGACACGTACCAGCCGGACCTCTTCATTCGCAACATCGCTCCGGCAGGCACGATCAGCATCTTCTGCAAGGCCCAAGGCGTCAACATCAGTTCGAACGTCGTGAGCTTGCCCATCGTGCCTTAGTCCGTCGGGCGGGCGTCGCAGCTCGCACGGAGCTTACGGCCGAGGGGACGACGGAATAGACTCGGCTGGCCATGCAGTCCACCACCACGGACCCGATCGTCGATTCCCTGATCAGCGACTTCGGGGGCAACTACGTGTTCGCCCTCGATCTTCTGGACGAGTACCGGCGCGACCGGCGCGCGGTCGAGACGAGTTGGCGCGTCTACTTCGACACGCTCTTGGGCGTGGCGCCCGAAGCCGCCGACCTGGCCGCGCCGCGCGAACCGGCCACGAACGCCATCACAGTCGGCGCTTCCAGCGCGCCCGCGGCGACGTCAGCGACCGCTTCGCGCCAGGAGTCGGCCCTCGTCTCCCAGAAGGAGAAATCCCGGGCGCTGCTCGTTCCGGCGATGTTGCCCGGCGACATCGCGCAGCCGATCCGTGGCGGCGCGCTGCGCATCGTCGAGAACATGGAGGCGAGCCTCTTCGTACCGACCGCCACCTCGATGCGCGATCTGCCGGTGCGTACGCTGGAAGAGAACCGACAGGTGCTCAACAAGCATCGCGCCACGACCGGCGCTGGCAAGATCAGCTTCACCCACATCGTGGCCTGGGCGATCCTGCGCGCTCTCGACGCGTTTCCCCGGATGAACGATGCCTATGCCGAGCTCGAAGCCGGCGCGCACCGCATCCAGCGCGATCAGGTCCGTCTGGGCATCGCGGTCGACGTGCAGAAGAAGGACGGCAGCCGCACCCTGCTCGTGCCCAACATCAAGGACGCGGGCAAGCTGGACTTCGCGGACTTCCTGAAGGCCTTCGACGAGCTCGTGACCCGCTCCCGGAAGGGCACGATCTCGCCCGACGATTTCATGGGCACCACCGTTTCCTTGACCAATCCCGGCACCGTGGGCACCACCTCCTCTTCGCCCCGGCTCATGCCCGGCCAGGGGGTCATCATCGCCACCGGCAGCCTCGACTATCCGGCCGAGTACCGGTCGATGGCGCCTCGCACCCTTGGCCTCCTCGGCATCAGCAAGGTCATGACGGTCAGCTCGACCTACGACCACCGCATCATCCAGGGCGCCGAGTCGGGCCTCTTCCTCGCGCGAATGGAAGAGCTGCTGAAGGGCGACGACGGCTTCTACGAGCGCGTTTTCGAAGACCTTGGCCTGCCCCATCGCCCGGTGCGTTCGGAGACCGACATCAACCCCGGCCTCTTCGGGCCCTCGGGCAACCGCGAGGAAGTGGAGAAAGAGGCCCGTGTCCTCCAGCTCATCCACGCCTACCGCGTGCGCGGACACCTCGTGGCCGACCTCGACCCCCTCGACTCCAAGCGGACACCCCACCGCGACCTCGACCCCGCGACCTACGGCCTGACGGTTTGGGATCTCGACCGCGAGTTCATCACCAACGGGCTGTCCGGCAAGGAAAAGGCGAC
>CAZVOI010001197.1:0-1849 GCA_964628275.1 uncultured Acidobacteriota bacterium
ATCGCCGTAACGCAGGGGCCCGGCGTGGCGGCAATGCGATTCGATCACCACGAACTGAAACTGGCCGGCGAGCGGATCGCCGGCGTCGAGATCGCACGAGCGCAGCAGCCGGGTGCGCGCCAGCTCGAAGTACTTGAAGTAGTGGCCGTGCCAGACAACGCGCAGCGCATCGACGTCGTGGAAGGGCACCTCGTGCTCGACGGACACCTCGCGCAAGCGCACGCGCGTCTTCGGGCCGGCGTCTGCAACCATCGCGCGCCTGTATAGCTCGGCCGCCGGCAGCGCCGCCCGATCGCCGGGCTAGAGAGACTCGTATAATACAGTTACATTCTGGTCAAATGAAGAGCCCGGCCTTGTGTAGGAAGCTTTGAAGGAGGTCGGGGCGGCGGTGCAGGCGACGACGGCCTTTGCCGAGCTGGCGGCGGATCGGCGCGAGGCCTTCCGGACAGAGATTGGCCGCGACGGTGCCCTTGAACCAGGACCACACGCCTTCGACGGGGTTGAGCTCGGGGGCGTAGGCGGGGAGTCGGTGCACCGTGAGCCAGGAGCGCTGGGTGTCGAGGTAGGCGTTCGTCTCGATGCTGCGGTGGGCGTTGAGGCCATCCCAGAGCAGGACCACGGGACCGCGCAGATGGCGACGCAGGTGTTTGAGGAAGCGGACCACCTGCGGCGAGCGGACGTTCTCCGTGTGGGTGGCGAGTAGGAGTCGGGCACGCCGGGGCGAGCGCGACGGGTAGGCCACGGCGCCGATCGCTGAGAGGTTGCGCCAAGAGCGAAGGCGGTGGATCAGGACCGGCGTGTGTCCCCTCGGTGCCCAGGTGCCCCGGATCGCCGGCCGCTCGGAGAAGCCGCTCTCGTCGAGGAAGACGATCGTGGCACGGCGGCGCGCGGCGTTTTTTTTAGCGCCGGCCACGTCGTCTTTACCCAGTGTGCGATGGCCTCCTCGTCGCGCTCTCGCGCGCGCGTGGTCGGCGTCTGCCGCGACCAGCCGAGCCTCCGCAACACGCGCCACACGTGGCCCGGGTGATAGCGGACCCCAGTGAGCTTCCGGATCACCTCCGCCACACGCGGCAGCGTCCAGAGCTCCGTGGCGTACCCGAAGGTCGCAGGCCCATCGAGCAAGGCCTGCTCCACCTGATGCACCTGTTCCTCGGCCAGCCGCGGCTTGCGTCCCGCCCGGCCTGCCGCCCGCAGTCCTTCGCGGCCCTTGGCCTCGAGTTCCCGCGCCCAGCGCATCGCCGTCGTCCGGCTCACGTCCAGCTGCCGCGCGACCGACGCCTGCGTCTCGCCCTTCTCGAACAGGCGCGCGGCTCGCATCCGTCGCCGTTCGAGCCCTTCGAAGTCTCGCTGTGCCATAGCTCTCGCCCCCCCCCGGACGAGAGCATAGCTCTGTTACTGTATTACGCGAGTCTCTCTAGCTGTCAGGTCCAAGAGCATTCGTCACACCTCAGGCCACGAGCCCGGGCCGTGTGCGCAGTTTGGAGGTAGGCCGGCGGAGCCCCATCTCTGCTCGGGCGCCAAGAATCGGGTGATGCGCCTCCGCAGAGACGGGGCTCCGCCGGCCCACGGGGCCGAACGCCTCGCGCCCTGCGTCGAGATCGAGTCCGAGCTCCGGCGGCCTCTTGGGCCAGACTGAGCGCCCAGCTGTGACGAACGCGCTTGGACTCGGCAGCTAGCCCCTGCGCGCGTCGAGTGTGCGCCGCAGCTCCGCGTGGCGCGCGCGTGTCAGGTGAAAGCGTGTGAACAGGTAGAGCGGCACCCCGAAGCTGGCCGCCACGATCGGCCCGGCCGCGAGGCCGAGCCGGAACAGCGAGTCGGCTTCGATCGAGCCGGGCTGCGCCCCCACCGG
>CAZVOI010001198.1:0-1835 GCA_964628275.1 uncultured Acidobacteriota bacterium
CGGTCCGGAGGCAGCCGAGAGCGTTTCGAGGTCGAAGGCGAGGTCGTGGGCCGAGCGGAAGCGCTCGGCCGGATCCTTCTCGAGACAGCGCCCCACGAGTCGCGCGAGCGCCGGCGACACGCCGCTGTCCAGGGCCGATCCCAGCGCCGGCGGATCCTCCTTCAGGATCGCCGTCAGCGTGTCCGCCGCGGTGCCACCCCGAAACGCCCGCCGCCCCGACAGCATCTCGTAGAGGACAGCTCCCAGCGCGAAGATGTCCGTGCGCGCGTCCACGGCCTGGCCTCGAACCTGTTCGGGCGACATGTATCCCACTGTCCCCAAGAGCGTGCCCGGACTCGTCCCCGTGGAGAGCGTGGAGCTGCGCTCCGCTCGCCCGACCGTCTCGTCCCCCAGCAGCAGCTTGGCCAGGCCGAAGTCCAGGATCTTCACTCTCCCGTCCTTCGTCAGGAACAGGTTCTCCGGCTTGAGATCCCGATGGACGATCCCGCGGTCGTGGGCTGCGGCCAGGCCGCGCGCGATCTGCGCCGCCCAGTCCACGGCTTTGCGCGCCGGCGGAGCCTCGCGTCCCAGACGCTGCCGGAGGCTCTCGCCCTCGAGCAGCTCGAAGACCACGTAAGGCGCGCCGGCCTCCGTCCCCACGTCGTACACGGAGAGGATGCCCGGGTGGTTGAGGGCGGCCACGGTCCGCGCCTCCTGCTCGAAGCGGCGTAAGCGCTCGGGATCGGCTGAGACGTCGAAGGCGATGACCTTGATCGCCACATCCCGCCCGAGACGCGTGTCGCGGGCCCGGTAGACCTCGCCCATCCCGCCCGCGCCGATCGGCGCGAGGATCTCGTAGGGGCCGAGCCGCGCGCCGGGAGCGAATGCGGCGGTGCCGGCCGCCGGTCCCGTCACGGCTCGAGATCCGTCTGGGTCGAGGCCGTCCCCGCAAGCACGTTGAAGGTCATCCGCACGCGTCCCAGCCGGATCTCGTCTCCATCGAGGAGCGGAGCGGATGAGGACAGCCTCTCGCCCCGAACGTACGTGCCGTTCTTGCTGCCCAGGTCCTCGAGAGTGGCCCTTCCCCCGGACACGACGATTCGCGCATGACGTCGTGAAACCGAGGGCGAATCGATCCAGGCGGCGACGCCGTCCACGCGCCCGAGCAGGTTCTCGCCCTCGGACAAAGGGATCGCGCGGTCCCCCCAGAGCAGACGCAGGAGCAGAGAACGGCGTCCGCCGGCCGTTGGCTGCCGCGCGCTCTCGCCTTCGATCGTGGTCCCGCAGAAGGCGTAGCCGAGCCGGTGGACGGTTCTCACGTACCGCGGCTTCCTCGCCCGATCACGAAGGGCGGCGCGCAGGTCGACGACGAGGCTGGTGAGCGTGGACTCCGAGACGAAGGTCTTCGGCCAGAGCCGGTCGCGGATCCGATCCTTCGAGACCGCGCGTGGGCGCTCACCCAGGAGCAGCTCGAGGAGATCGAAGGCCTTCGGCACCAGGCGCAGCTCTTCGCGCCCGCGCCAAAGCTGCCGGCTGTCCCGATCCAAGGCGAACTCACCGAAATGGACACGCATGCCAAGCGGCCAGGAAAAAGCCAGGAAGTGACCAGGGACTTGCCCATGTTAGGCGCCGACCTTGAGTGAAGCAAGAAGGGAGCGCTTGGCCAAGCGGCTCCACGGAAGGAGTCGCTCATGCGGTGCATCCTTTGTTCCGAGGCGAAGCCCTGGTCAGACGCCGTTGCCGGATGCGTACTTTCCTTCATGCTGGCCGGAGCGGGCCCGGCCGCGGCCACGGAGGCCCCGATTCGGAACCTGACCCTGCCCGGCGATCGGGACTTCATCCTGCAGATCGACGAG
>CAZVOI010001199.1:0-6818 GCA_964628275.1 uncultured Acidobacteriota bacterium
AAGCCGCGGCCGAGCAGCGGCTTCACCTCCAGGATGTCGAAGAAGCTCGCCGACACGACCCCGGTGCGCACGCGCTCGGGCTCGGGCCCGCCGAGCAGGATGAAGTTCATGTTGTGGTACTCGACGACGCCGTCGAGCGTCGTCGAGTCGCGCCGCAAGTCGCCGAGCTCCAGGATCGACCATTGGATGTCGCTCACGTTGGTCTTGGGTGCGGGCTGGCGCAGCTCCACGATCTGATCGCCGCGCTCGTAGGGCAGCGGGCGCAGCAGCACGCCGCGCACCACGCTGAAGACCGCGGTGTTGGCGCCGATGCCGAGCGCGAGCGTCGCCACCACTGCCGCGGCGTAGCCCGGCGAGCGCCGGATGCCCCGCAGCGCGAAACGCAGGTCCTGGGCGAACGTGTCGAGGAAGCGCGTGCCCCAGGCCTCGCGGTACTCCTCCTTGACGCCTTCGACGCCGCCGAAGGCGAGCACCGCCGCGCGGCGCGCCTCGGCCGCGTCCATGCCGCGCCGGCGATTGGCCTCGGTCTGCATCTCGATGTGCGCCTCGAGCTCGGCCCTCATCTCGCGCTCGAGCCGATCCTTCTGGAGGAGCGCGCGGATCCGATTCCGGAGCGACGTGAGCGCGGGCACGGCTACGCCGTCTCCAGGATCCGTGCGACCGCCGCCGCCAGCCGCTCCCAGTCGCCGGTCTCCTTCTCGAGCCGCTTCTTGCCGGCTCGCGTCAAGCGGTAGAACTTGGCGCGGCGGTTGTTCTCCGAGACGCCCCACTCCGAGTCGAGCCAGCCCTCGCGCTCGAGCCGCACCAGCGCCGGGTAGAGAGACCCCTGGTTCACGCGCAGCACGTCCTCCGAAATCTGCTGGATCCGCTGCGAGACGCCCCAGCCGTGCTGCGGCCCCGGAAGCAGCGTGCGCAACACCAGCATGTCCAAGGTACCTTGCAGCAGATCGACGTTCGAAGGGGCCATGGGGTCTCCTGTAGATTCTCGACAGGTAACCTAGGAGGGCTCCTGTCGAATGTCAACAAGAGACTTGCAAGGGGTTGTGAATCCAGCGTCCTGAACGGCCGCGGGCTCGCGAACAGTTATCCGAAGTAGCGGGCGACGGTCGCGGCGCTCGGCTTCGCGGTGAGCCGCGACACGACCAACATCAAGCTCGCCGAGACCAGCGTCATCGGAACCACTGGCAGCATCCCCAGCACCGCCGTGCCGGCCGGCGTGCGCGCGACCAGGTCGAGACCCAAGAGCCGCAGCGCGACCTGGGCGCCGCCCGCCGCCGGTGGCGGCACGACCGACTGAAACACCGCGATCGCCGCGATCGCCAGCGCCGTCCACAGCGTCACCGCCAGGGCGCCCCACTTGCTGCTGCCACGCCAGAAGATCGCGGCCCACAAGAGCGGCGACAGCGAGGCGTAGCCGGCGAACGCGAACTGAACCGCCAGGTCGAAGATGGCGGCGGGCACGCTCATCGCGATCGCGTAGGCGAGCGCGGTCAGCAGGATCACGAAGCCGCGGCCGGTCGCCACCTGGGCCCGCTCGCCGAAGCGCTCCGTGCCGCCGTACTGCGCGAACACGTCCTCGGTGAACATCGTGGAGAGCGCCAGGATCTGCGAGTCGCTGGCCATCACCGCCGCCATCACCCCGGCACCGAGCAGGCCCGCGAGCCAGGCCGGCGCGTAGTGGTCGAGCATCCGCAGCAGCACGTCGTCGCCCTGTGCCGAGACCCGAAGCCTGGCGGCGTCGGCTGGCGCGAGCGAAGCGCCGGAAGCGGCGAGCTGCTGGCGCGCTTCCAGCTTGGCGTGCACGGCCGGCACCTCGTCCATCCGGTTCGCCATCACGCCCAGCAAGACCGCCGGCATCCACACCGCCAGCATGCAGAGCGGATACAGCATCACGGTGCGGCGAAAGTGGCTAGCGCGCCGCGCCGTCAAGCAGAAGATCGCCATGTGCGGGAACGCGATCGAGGACAGCGGCACGAAGGTGTAGCTGAAGAAGTAGGCCGGCGAGACGCGCTCGCGCGTCAAGAGCCAGGAAGTCTTCGGTGAAGCCAAGAGCGCCTCGGCGGCGGCGGCGAAGCCGCCCATCCGCGAGGCGATCAAGCCCATCGCGACGGCGCCGAAGACCAGGTACAAGATAGTCTGGAAGGTGTTGACCCAGGCGGTGCCGCGCATCCCCCCCAGGAACACGTAGCTCATCACGACCACCGCGACGATCAGGCCTCCGAGCCAATACGGAACCAGGCCTCCGCTGATGCCACGCAGCGCGGTGCCGCCGCCCATCACGCCGATCACGATGTAGGGCACGAGCAGCGCGGCCTGCACGACGAAGATCACCGTGCCGACGTGGACGGTCTCCCAGCGGTCGCGGAAGAGCTGGACCGGCGTGATGAAGCCGTAGCGCTTGCCGAGCGACCAGAGCCGAGGACCCAGCAGAAACAGCGACACCGACACGACCAACGCGGAAGAGCTGGCCATCAGGCTGAACGTCACGATGCCGTTCTGGAAGGCATGGCCCGACGAACCCAGGATCGCGAACGCGGTCATGTTGGTGCCGAAGAGCGATAGCAGGAACACGAACGGCCCGAGCGAGCGGCCCGCCAGGAAGAAGTCCTCGGCGCCTTCCTGGTGCGGGCGCCGGAATGCGAAGATGCCGATGTACAGCACGACCGCGAGATAAGCGAAGACGACCAGCGCCTGGGTCACGGCCGGCCACCGCGCTTCGTTTCGTCTTCTTCGAGACCGGCGGGCCACGCCCAGCGCACGAGCGCCGCCATCAAGCCGGCCACGAGCAGCGTGTAGACCGCGTGATAGCCGAGCCCGGGCGGCAGGAACCCGAAGAGCAGCGGCCGCGCGTCGTCGAAGAGCCACACGTCCTGATGCAGCGCGTACAGGACGAGCGCCGCCAGGGCCAGGGTTCGGGGCTTCACGCGGCGCACATCTCACACTGCGCGGCGCGCGGCGTCAAATCCGGATGCCGTGAAAAGATGTGAGCGAGGCTGAACCGGTTCCAGCCTGGGACACAATCCAGGCATGAAGCGATCGATGCGTGGCGTCGGGTTCGTGTTGTTCGCAGGCATCGCGGCCGCGTCCGCGCTGCTCGCGGCGGATGCTCCTGCGACCTGGCCGCAGTGGCGCGGCTCCAATCGCGACGCGATCTCGAAGGACACCGGCCTCCTGAAGTCGTGGCAACCAGGCGGACCGCGGTTGATCTTCGTCGCGAACGGTCTGGGCTCCGGCTTCTCGAGCGTCTCGATGGCCGGTGGCCGGCTCTTCACGATGGGCGACGTCGATGGTGGGCAGCACGTGCTGGCGCTCGACCAGGCGAACGGCAAGCTGCTCTGGAGGGCCCGGGTCGGTCCCGTCTGGGAAGACGGCTACCCCGGACCGCGCGGCACGCCGACGCTGGACGGCGATCTGCTCTACGCGGTGGGCACCGAAGGCGATCTCGTCTGCCTCGAGACCGCGACCGGCAAGGAGCGCTGGCGCAAGAACCTGGAGCGCGACTTCGGCGGCCGCGTGATGTCGGTCTGGAAGTTCAGCGAGTCGCCGCTGGTGGACGGCGACCGCGTGATCGTCACGCCTGGCGCTCGCGATGCGGCGCTGGTGGCGCTCGACAAGAAGACGGGCCAGGAGATCTGGCGCACCGCGGTGCCCGACCTCGGGCCCAACGGCAAGGAAGGCGCCGGCTACTCGTCGATCGTGATCTCGGAAGGCGCCGGCGTGAAACAGTACGTCCAGCTCCTCGGCAAGGGCGTCGTCGGCGTGCGCGCCTCCGACGGCAAGTTCCTGTGGAACAGCAACCGCGTGGCCAACGGCACCGCCAACATCTCGACGCCCGTCGTCAAAGGCGACTTCGTTTTCGCGTCGACCGGCTATCAAACCGGCAGCGTGCTCCTGAAGCTCGCCAAGACGGGCGACGGTGTCAGCGCCACCGAGAGCTACTTCCTCGACAGCAAGACCTTCCAGAGCCACCACGGCGGCTTCGTGCTGCTGGGCGACTATCTCTACGGCGGGAATGGCCACCGCCTCGGCTTCCCCACCTGCATCGAGCTCGCGACCGGCAAGGTCACTTGGGGCGGCAACATCCGCAACGACGGCCAGGGCTCGGCCGCGATCGCGTTCGCCGACGGCCACCTGTACTTTCGCTACCAGAACGGCGTGGTGCTGCTGATCGAAGCCACACCCGACGGCTATCGCGAGAAAGGATCGCTGACGATCCCGAACGTGAAGAAGCCGAGCTGGCCGCACCCGGTCGTGACCGGCGGCCGCTTGTACCTCCGCGAGCAGGACAGCCTGTACGTCTACGACCTGAAGGGCTGACCCGTTCGTCTTTTTGGAACCCGGAGCAGCCCGACCGCGTAGAACCGACATGGATGAGTGGCTGAAGGATCTGCGGCAGGGCGTGCGCCAGCTCGCGCTGCGCCCCGCCTTCGCGGCGGTCGCGATCAGCTCCCTGGCGCTCGGCATCGGCCTCAACACCACACTGTTCAGCGTCGTGAACGCGGTGCTGCTGCGCGGCAGCGGGGTCAGGAACCCCGAGCGGCTGGTCGAGGTCTATTCGAGCGCGAGCGCCGAGATACCGCAGCTCACGACCTCGTACCCTGACCTGCTCTCGATCCGCGAAAGCGCCAGCACGCTCAGCGACCTCGCCGCGCATTCTTTCGTGCGCGGCATCGTCTCGACCGGCGGAACCCCCGCGCTCGCCACTGGCGAGGCCGTGACCGCGAACTACTTCGACTTCCTCGGCGTGCGGCCGTCGCTGGGCCGCGGTTTCCTGCCCGAAGAGAACGTCGCGGAAGGCGCGAGGCCGGTGGTGGTGTTGAGCCATGGCCTCTGGGAGCGCCGGTTCGCGGCGCGGCCTCAAGTGCTCGGCGAGGCGCTCGAGATCAGCGGGACGAAGTACACGGTCGTGGGTGTCGCGCCACGGAGCTTCTCGGGAACGCTGCCGGGCCTGCAGCCGGAGTTCTGGGTCCCGGTGATGATGGTGGACCGGCTGAACTTCTCGGGCGTGCAGAGCTGGACCGACAACGACCCGGGCCGCACGCGCATCGAGAAGCGCGGTCAGCGCTGGCTGTTCGTGAAGGGACGCCTGGCCGACGGCAAGACAGTGGACGAGGCGCGCGCCCAGCTCGAGACGATCTACGCGCGGCTGCGCCGCGAGCACCCGATCACCAACGAGAAAGTGAAGCCAAGCGTCGTCAGCGCGGCCAACATCCGCTTCCACCCGATGCTCGACGGCTACGTGAAGGCGGCCAGCCTGGTGCTGCTGGCGGCGGTGGGACTGGTGCTGATGATCGCTTGCGCCAACGTCGCCAACATGCTGCTGGCCCGCGGCGCCTCACGCCGGCGCGAGATGGCGCTGCGTGTCGCTCTGGGCGCCAGCCGCGGCCGGCTGGTGCGACAACTGCTGAGCGAGAGCCTGGTGCTGGCGACGGTCGGCGGGGCGCTCGGCGTCCTGATCGCGCAATGGGCCACGCAGATCCTCAGCCGCCTGCCCACCGACAGCCTGCCGATCCCGCTCCATTTCGACTTCGACGTGGACGGCCAGGTGCTGGCGTTCGCGCTCCTGGCTTCCGTGTCGACGACGCTGCTCGCGGGACTGGTGCCCGCGCTGATGGCATCCCGGCCGGATCTGGTCCCTGCGTTGAAGGCCGACGTCACCGGCGACAGCACGGTGCGCCGCCGCTTCAACCTGCGCGACGTGCTTGTGGTCGGGCAGCTCGCGATGTCGCTGGTGCTGCTGGTCGCGGGCGCGCTCTTGACGCGCGGCCTCTTGGTCGCGCGCGGCACCGACCTCGGCTTCGACCCGAGCGTCGTGTCTTCTCTCGGTTTCAACCTGCAGATGAACGGCTACGACGCCGCGCGAGCGCTGGCGTTTCGCAAGCGCGCGATCGAGGAGTTGCGCTCGCAGCCTGGCGTGACCGGCGTCGCCTACGCGACGCGGCTGCCGCTGGCGCCCGACATCAACGTGGAGTCGATCCGGATCCAGGGCCATCACGGTTCGAGCGACGAGGCGACGCCGATCGATTCGGTTGAGGTGGACGCCGGCTACTTCGAGGCCGTCGGCATCCCGGTCCTCGAGGGCCGCGCGTTCAACGCCGACGAGGTCGACGCCGGCCGAAAAGTGGTGATCGTCAACCAGTCGATGGCGAAGCGCTACTGGCCCGGCCGCAGCGCCGTGGGCCAGCACATCTACTCGCAAGGCTTCGAGCACGCTCCGCACGAAGTGGTGGGCGTGGCGCGCGACCACAAGGTCCGCTCGGTCGGCGAAGCGCCGCGCGCCTACCTCCACTTCCCCGCCGCTACGTCGCGCTCGGTAGCGCTCGCCGTGCGCACCACGACTCCGGCCAAGGCGGCGCTACCCGCGCTTCGGACCGCGCTCTTGAAGCTCGAGCCCAACATCGTCTTCACCGAGGACGCGCCCGCCAGCGACGTCGCCGCCACGACCCTCGCGCCCACCCGCATCGGCGCGGCGATGCTGGCCGCCTTCGGCGCCCTGGCGCTGCTGCTCGCCGCGGTCGGGCTGTACGGCGTCATCTCTTACTCGGTCAGCTTGCGCACCCGCGAAGTCGGCGTGCGGATGGCGCTCGGCGCCAAGCCTGGGGACGTGCTACGGCTGGTGCTGGCACAGGGCGGCCGGTTGGCGTTCGCCGGCATCGGCCTCGGCGCGTTGAGCGCCGCCCTCGTCGGCCGCGTCCTCGAGTCGCTGCTCTACGGCGTGAGCGCCGTGGATCCGATGGCCTACGCGGTGGCCATCGGAGTCCTGCTCAGCGTGGCGGCCCTGGCCAACCTGGCGCCGGCAGTCGGAGCAATGCGCATCG
>CAZVOI010001200.1:0-4625 GCA_964628275.1 uncultured Acidobacteriota bacterium
GAGGGGCCCTCGCGCGCGACCACCATCAGCGTCATGTCGTCGCCGGGGCGAGCCGGAGCGGAGAAGGCCAGCACGCTCTCCTTCAAGGACTCGATCAGCGCGGCATGGCCCACGCCGCGGCTCTTGGCCAGGAAGGCGATCAAGCGGTCCTCGCCGAACTCCTCGTCCTTGGGGTTGAAGGCCTCGGTCACGCCGTCGGTGTACAGGAACAGACGCTCGCCCGCGGCGAGCGAGAGCTCGAGGCTCGGGAACGGCGAATCAGCCAGGATCCCGAGGGCGACTGCGTTCGAGTCGAGCCGGTCGATCGAACCGTCGGCGCGCAGCACGAACGGCGGGTTGTGGCCGGCGTTGATGAAGCGAATCGTTCCGGAGTCGGGATCGACCTCGCCGTAGAAGAAGGTCACCAGCCGGTTCGACGGGATGTTCGCGAACAGGTGCGCGTTGAGCTTGCCGATCAGGTCGGAACCGCGAAAGCCGGCGGAGATCAGCGTGCGCAGGCTGCCCTGGAGCATCGCCATCAAGAGAGCGGCGGGCATGCCCTTGCCGGCCACGTCGCCCACCGCGATCGCGAAGCGGCCGTCGCCCAGCTCGATCACGTCGTAGTAGTCGCCGCCGACCGTGTTGGCGGGACGCATCGAGGCCTGGACCACGAAGTCCTGGCGCGTGAAGGCCTCGGCCGGGACCAGGCCGAACTGGATCTGGCGCGCGATCTCCAGGTCGCCCTTCAGCGAGAGCTTGTCGCGCAGCTCGAGCAGCAGCAGGCCGAGGAGCAGCGTGCCGGCCACCACCAGCCAGCCTTCCCAGGGCGGCCAGTGCGGTCCCACGAACGGCGAGCCGCCCCTGTACCGAAACAGGGAACGCAGCCAGCCGAAGGCCAACAGCGGCACGGCGATCGCGAACAACAGCCGGCGCGCCGGTGACAGCCGGTACGCCATAGCCAGAAACATCTGCCAGACGGCCGTTGGCCAGCGCTGGTACCACGGCAACGACCGGAGCGATTCGAGATCGACGTTCTTGGCGAAGAAACGCAGCGTCTCCTGGGCGTCGTTCTGCATCAGCTCGCCGAGTCCGACGCGGGTGACGTCGCGCGTGAAGAGCTCCTGGACGCTGGTCCAATAGTCGTCGCGGAGCACGTCGCGGGGAGCCTTGGGGTGCGGCGCCGCAGCCGACCGTTCGCTGAAGCGGGACGTGAAGCCCTCGAAACGAGCTTTCCAGTCGGAGAAGTCAGTTTTCAAAGAGACTCTCTTGGACTAACGACAACGGCTGCTCCGAGGTTCCGATCAATATACCCAGATCACGTCGTAGCGGAGCAGCTTGACATCGGTCTTGGCGGGCTTCACGACGCGCTCCTCGAAGCGCGCGGGATCGACGTTCACGAGCTCGTGGAACTGCTCTTCGAGGGCGGCGATCTCCTGCTCGAGCATCTCGACGCGCGTCTCGGCGGTCGTCTCCAGGCGGCTCTTGGACAGCACGCCGCCGGCCTTGGAGATCCCGCTCCCCATCGCCCTGGTGATCCTGCTGGTCCGCTTCGAGGCCCCGAACATCCCGCCCAAGACCGAGATCGCCGCCGTGCCGAGCGCCGCCCACTTCTCGGTCTCGCGGCCCTTGGCCTCCTGCCGCTTGAGCGCCAGATCGCGCTTCCTCTTCTCGATCTGGTCGGCCAGCTTCAGGGCTTGCGGTCCGCCGCCGCCGTCTCCGAGGCGCGCCGCCAGCGCGTCGCGGTCTTCGCCGGGTAGCGAAGTCGTCTTCGTCTGGGGATCGAAGAACTGCGTGAGCGCGAGCTTGTCGGGCAGCCGGTCCTTGAGCGCCCTCTCGAGGGCTATCGCCCCTGCCGAGGCGAGCAAAGCCGGCAAGTCGAGATAGCGCGCTCCGTGGGGGGCGGCGGTTTCGATCGCGGCCTCGTCAACCTCGATCGGCTCGGCCTCGAGCACCTCGGCGGCGGTCGCGGCGGCGAGCGGGTACGCGCGCAGCGCGATCGTCTCGCCGGCGTTCTTGTAGCGCACCGCGTACTTCACCAGCAGGTGCGCGTCGAGCACCTCGCCGCCATACCTGGACAGGTAACTGTGCTTGAAGGGAGCGGGCAGAAGTGGCGGCCCCGCGCTCGGGGTTACCGCGATACGAACCGTGACGTCGCCCGGCTCCACTTTCAGGCGCGCGACCTCGTCGCGCGTCAGCGGCCCGCGCAGGTACGACATCGCCCAGCGCGAACCGAGCAGGCATGGGCCGGATCGATGCACGTCGTGGAGCAGGAAGACGCGCTTCTTGACCGCGTCGAGCAAGCGGTCGATCGCCCTGGCGTCGGCTCCCGAGCCGACCAGGCCATCGCGCAGCCGCGCCTTGTCCTGGTCGGTCTGCAAACGGCCCACCAGCCAGGTGCCGATGTTGGCGAGGCCTTTGTAGTCGAGGTCCACCGGGTTCTGCGTGGCGAGCACGATCGACACACCCTGGGCGCGGGCCTGCTTCAAGAGCGTCAGCAGCGGCCGCTTGGTGGGCGGGTTCTGCGGGTGCGGCGGGAAATAGCCGTAGATCTCGTCCATGTAGACGAGCGCGCGCAGTTCGGTGGTGCCGCCTTGCCGGCGCATCCACGTCTTGACCTTGTCGAGCAGCAGCGCCGTGATGAAGAGCCGCTCCTCGTCCGAAAGGTGCGCGGTGTAGACGACCGAGAGCCGCGGTTTCTTGTCCTTGGTGTAGAGCAGCGATTGGATGTCGAGCGGCTCGCCCTCACGCCAGCTCTCGAACGACGGCGAGGCCAAGAGGTTGTTGAGCGCCAGCATCAGGCCCTGGCGTTCCTTCTTCGGAAACACGCTCTCGAGCGGCAACGCTCCGATCTTGTCGAAGGGCGGATCGGCGACAGCGCCGATCAGCGTCTCGAGCGAAAGGCTCTTGCCGTCCCGCCACGAGCGCTCGATCAGGTTGGAGAGAAAGACGGACTCGCGCGACTGCAGCGGGTCGGCGTCGATCTTGGAGAGACCCAGGAGCCCCGCGACGATGCCCGCGATCTCGTCGCGCAGGTCTTCCTCGGCGGATTCGAAATCTACCGCAGGCGCTTCCAGCGATTGGAGCACGTTGAGCTTGCGGCCCGCCGACGAGCCGGGCGTGTAGATCGCCGCCTCGTGGGCATCGTTCAGCGCCGCGATGTCCGCGGCGCCCAGGCCCCATTCGCCGAGGCCCTTCTTCCAGGCGGCCGAGGCGTCGCTCGCGGCCTGCTCGACGGTCTGGCCCGCCCGCGCCGCGGTGTCGCGCTCGATCCAGGGTTGAAACGACGCGGGCTCCAGATCCTCGAACAGCAGCAGCAGGTTTCCCAGGTCGCCCTTGGGATCGATCGCCAGCACCGGCACGCCCTGCCGCAAGACCTCTTCGATCAGCGCGATCGCCAAACCGGTCTTGCCCGAACCCGTCATGCCCACGATCAGGCCGTGCGTCAGCAGGTCCGAGGAGTCCAACTCGAGCCGCGCGCCGAGCGCGCCGGTCTTGGGGTCGACCTCCTTGCCGAGGTAGAGCGTGCGCTTGGCCATGCCGCGAGTATAGCCAAGCCGAAACGCTCGAAGTGTCCTCTCGGAGAGACGGCGGCAATCTCGGGCCAATCGCGGCAGCTCGATGATTGGCAAGGGTTTAACGCGCCGTGCGCCGCGGCACGTCGGTTGCAATCACTACCCGGCGACAAGGAGGGCTTTCGATGAAGGTTCTCGCTGCTGGACTCATTGCCGGATTGACGTTCATTATTCCGAACCCCGCCGAGGCGGGTGTGGTTGTCGGGTTGGGGATCCGCATCGGCGACGGTTACCGCTACGACCATCGGGACGCACAGCGTTTCGGCTTCGACCGCGGTTTCGACGAGGGCTACCGCGAAGGCCTGAACGACGGCCGGCGCGGCGAGCGCTACAGCTTCTGGGACGAAGGCCGCTATCGTGACAGCGACCGTGGCTATCGCGGCAGCTACGGGCCGCGCGGGGAGTATCGAGACGGCTACCGGAACGGCTTCCAATCCGGCTACCGCCGCGGTTACCAGGCGTCTCGGCCCCGTTACGACCGGCGCGACCGCTACGACGATCGTGATCGCTACGACGACCGCTACCGGCGCTGACTGACGGCCGGCCTCTCCCGCGGCTTCATCCGTTTATGACCCGCCGGTTAGAATCGCAGCGGATGAAGTCGCGGACGTATTGGAAGGAGATCGCCTCCTTCAAGGACGAGATCGCCCGAGCGGTTCCGCTCGAAGAGTTGAAGGAGCTGCATCGCAAGCAGCCGGCGCTGCACCTCGCCTACACGGCCCGCCAGTTCGCGATCATCGGCCTGTGCAGCTACGGCTTGATGCGGCTCGACAACCCGATCCTCTGGGCGCCGCTCCTGATCCTGCAGGGCTTCACCTTCTTCAACATGACGACGCTCTTGCACGAGGTCGTCCACAATTCGATCTTCATGCTGCCAAAGCCGGCCTTCGAGCGCGCGCTCGGCTTGCTGTACGCGATCACCTCCAGCATCTCCGCCTCGCAGTTCACGCGCTGGCACCTCGACCACCACGACAACCTGGGCTCCTACGAAGACGACCCGAAGCGGCACTGGCTCTCACCCAAGCGCAACGCCCGCTGGTACAAGCTGCTCTACTGCACGCCGGTGCTGATTCC
>CAZVOI010001201.1:0-10637 GCA_964628275.1 uncultured Acidobacteriota bacterium
GGCCCGCGCCGCTGGCAGGAGCTGCCGGACAAGGTCGCGATCCAGCTCAACGACACGCACCCGGTGCTCGGCATCCCGGAGCTGATGCGGACGCTGGTCGACGAGCACGACGTGGCATGGGACGAGGCGTGGGACCTCACGCGGCGCGTGTTCGGCTACACGAACCACACCGTGCTGCCGGAGGCGCTGGAGAAATGGCCGTCCGACCTGTTCCGCCGACTGCTGCCGCGCCACTTCGAGATCGTCGAGGAGATCGACCGCCGTTTCCGCGGGCAGGCATTCGCCGTGGGAGGCGATGACGTCACGCGGCGCACGGCGATTCTCGACGCCGCGGGCAACGTGCGGATGGCCCACCTGGCCTTCGTCGGCAGCCATGCCGTGAACGGCGTCGCCGAGCTGCACACGCGGATCCTTCGCCAATCCACCTTCGCCGATCTCGACCATGTCCTGCCCGGCCGCATCAGCAACAAGACCAACGGCATCACGCCTCGGCGCTGGCTGCTCCAGGCCAACCCCGGCCTGGCCCGGCTGATCAGCGACGCGATCGGCGACTTCTGGATCCGCGACCTCGCTGAGCTCCAGAAACTGCGGCGCTACGCGGAGGACAAGACGTTCCGCGCGGAATGGGCCGCGCTGAAGCGCGTCAACAAGGCGGTGCTCGCCGACCGCGCCAAGAAGCTGCACGGCTTTGTGCTGGACCCGGACAGCCTGTTCGACTGCCAGGTGAAGCGCATCCACGAGTACAAGCGCCAGCTCCTGAACGCGCTGCACGCGATCGCGCTCCACGAGCGGCTCCGCGAGGGCGGCGACATCGGCGTGCCGCGCACCGTGATCTTCGCCGGCAAGGCCGCGCCGAGCTACGCGACGGCCAAGCTGATCATCCGGCTGATCCACGCCGTGGCCGATCGGGTCGCCAGCGATCCGATCGCCAAGGACCGCCTCAGCGTCGCGTTCCTGCCCAACTATTCCGTATCGCAGGCCGAGGTGATCTTTCCGGCCTGCGAGCTCTCCGAACAGATCTCGACCGCCGGCACCGAGGCCTCCGGCACCGGCAACATGAAAGCCGCGCTCAACGGCGCGCTGACGATCGGGACGCTCGACGGCGCCAACGTCGAGATGCTCGAAGAGGTCGGCGCCGACAACATCTTCATCTTTGGGCACACCACCGAAGAGATCGCCGCGCTACGCTCCGCGTCCGATTCGCCGCGGCGCTGGATCGAGGCCCAACCCGAGCTGCGGCGCGCGATCGAAGTGATTGCGAGCGGCGCGCTCGACGGAGGATCGGGCCTATTCCGTCCGATCGCCGACGCTCTCAGCGGGGACGACCGCTACTTCCTGTGCGCGGACTTCGCCGTCTATGCGGAGTGCCAGCAGCGCGCGGCGGCGGCCTACGCCCAGCCCGACGCCTGGTGGCGCATGTCGATCCTGAACGTCGCAGGCATGGGCAAGTTCTCGTCGGATCGCACGACCAAGCAGTACGCCGACGAGATCTGGGGGGCGCGCGCGGTCGAGGTGACGAAGCCGTGATCGCGTAGCTCGTCAAGCGCCTCGCTTTCGTCCTCGTCCGAATCGTCACAGGCGGCGTTCGTTGTGATGGCGCTCCTCATTTGCGCCGATCAGTGGCGCGACTCGGCGGCCCCGGCGGCCGTGGTTGCCGAGAGGTCCCCTTCGCCCAGCTTGCGCTTGAAGAGGTCGATCGCGAGACGCAGGCAAGTCAGCGCAAGGGCCGGATCGTAGCGTGGGCCCTCGTCGCGCAGGAATGCGTGCGCGCCGTTCATCTCGTGCCAGGTGAACGGGACGCCGGCCTCGCTCAAGCACTGCCCGATCTTGGCGCGTCCTTCGGCCGGGATGTGAGGGTCCTGGCGTCCCCAGATCATCATCATCTCGGCCTTGACCTCGGCGGCCCGAGCCAGGCTGTCGTCACCGCCGGACCCGAGGCTCCCTTTGTGTATGTCGGTCGCGTAGAAGCAAACGCCGGCGAGAACCTCAGGATTCATCGAAGCGCGGAACGACAGGTGCCCGCCGATGCAGATCCCGATCGAGCCCAGCCGGCCGGTGCAGGCGGGGTGAGCCGCGAGGAAACGCAGCACGGCGCGCGCGTCGGCGTCGTAGGCGGCCACCGGCTTCCCGACCTTGTGTTGGTTCCCCTTGTCCGCGCCGGCCTGGTCGTACGCCAGCTCGCTGCCGGGCGGCTCCAGCTCGTGGAAGATCTCCGGCACGGCGACCACGAAACCGTGACCCGCCATCAAGGCGGCTGTGCGCCGGATCGGACCGGTTCTCTGAAAGATCTCCGAGAAGAGGACGAGCCCCGGATACCGGCCCGCCGCCACGGGGCGGCAGACGTAGGTCCGCATCGGTCCGCTCGGCGTCTCGAGGTCGACGGCAGCGTCTTCCTGCAGGATCATGGGATTTCCCGGGTCACGCGACTTCTGGCGCGTAGGATATCAACGGATTCGGACGGCGTTTCATTGAAGGGATCATGCGTATGCTGACAGTCAAGGAAGGTTGTGCTGAAACCGCGATCGGCGACCTTCCCGTACACCTTCGACGGAGTCTCTTCTGGCGAAGGCGCAGACGAGTCCTACGAGGAGACCGCATGACACGCTGGATACCAAGCCTGTGCCTCGGCCTCGTGATGACAGGCCTGCTGCCGTCGCAGCCGCTGTTGGCGCAGCAGCCGTCCACCGACGACCTGAAGAAGGAGATCCAGGACCTCAAGGAGGGTCAGAAGGCGATCCAGAAGGATCTCCAGGAGATCAAGACCCTGCTGCAAGGCAGGGCCGCGGCCCCCGCCCCCGTACCCGTGAATGTCGTTCTGGATCTCGGGAACGCGCCCTCCCAGGGTGAGCGCAGCGCCAAGCTGACGCTGATCGAGTTCTCGGACTACCAGTGCCCGTTCTGCGGGCGGCACGTTCGTCAGACGGCGCCGCAGCTCGACAAGGAGTACATCGAAACCGGAAAGGTCCGGCATGTCTTCATGGATTTCCCCCTGGAGTCGATCCACAAATCCGCCTTCAAGGCCGCCGAGGCCGCCCGCTGCGCCGGTGACCAGGGGAAGTACTGGCCGATGCACCAGCGGCTGTTCGAGAACCAGAACAAACTCGAGCCGTGGACGGCCCATGCCACGGCTCTTGGTCTCGACGCGGCCGCGTTCGAGACGTGCTTGAACAGCAGCAAGTACGCCGCCGACGTCCGCAAGGACATGGTCGAGGCCAAGAAGGTCGGGATCACGGGCACGCCCGCGTTCTTCCTGGCCTACACCGACCCCAAGAGCTCGAAAGTGACCACGCTGGCCAGCCTGATCGGTGCGCAGCCCTTCGCCGCGTTCAAGGCCGAGATCGATCGGCTGCTGGCCGCGCAGCCGAAGCCGGGCGAGGCAACCCGATAGTCGGTTCCATCCGCCAACCTGAAACACCATTCGGCACCAGTCTGGTGCGCCAGCGTGTTGTCGCCCGGGCAGAGGTCGTGGCTGTGGTCTGACCAGTATCGGTAGGTTCCCGGGCTTCTTGACGTACCGGATCGCCGCGGCAACGGTCCTAGTTTGTCGAGCATCGGCTCAAGCCCTCCCTCCGGTCGGCGGTCGAAATCGGAAAGGAACAAGATGCCCGCCTTCGCGTCTGTCATGCGCGACTTGGGCCCACTCGTTCCGGCCCTGGTTCAGCCGAACTCAGGGTACGACGACAAGCTGACTCACCGCCCGCAGCAACGCTTGTATTTCTTCCCTGAGCCGCAAGGGCACGACGCATTGCGGCTCGGCGCCGGCGCAGAGGCGGCGGGGCCCACACGCAGCGAAGATTCCCGCAAGAACCGGGGCAGCTCACGTGACACTGGCGGATCAGCTTGCGGCGCGCTCGGAGATCCTCGCGGATCGACGAATCGTCGAGGAGTCTCTGGCCCAACGGGCGGAGCCGTGGATCGTGGTCCAGGAAGCCTTTCAACGACTTCATCGCAGTGAAGGAAAGTGACACCGGCCAACTACCCACATTCATTACGCACGCCGATCGCTCTCGGCCTGCTGGGGCTCAGGGTCCGTACTCAGAACTCGGCCGGTTGGAAGCCTTCCGAATTCTTGACCTCGGCGAGGTTGTCTCCAAGCGCGATCATCAGGAAGCCGCGACGCTCTCCCGCTGCGACGATCGAAGGATCGATGTACAAGGAGGCGAGGGCCGCGCACACCTTTTTTCCTTCGGCTTCCGGGAAGAAGTTCCGCACCTCAGCGATGGTGTCGGCGAGCAAGTCGAGATCTTGGGGGCGCAGTCGGGACTTGGTCTCAGAGACCAGAAACACCCGATCGTTCCAGGCGGGGGTGTCGAACTCTCGTCTCTCCTTCGTGACCCTGTGCCTTCGAAGGATGCGCATCGCGAACTCGGGCTCGCCCCCTTCGAAGAAGCGCTTGAAGAGAGTCGGAATGCTGGGGCCGAGCACGTCTTCGGCGAGTCTGCCTAGAGCTTCTGAAAGCGCGGCGTTCTGCTGATTGAGGGATGTGCGAAGGTCGGCGTTGCCTTTCCGCGTCTCATTCTTGAACTCCTGCATCTCATTCTTGAAGTCGTGCATCTCGTTCTTGAACTCAGCCATCTCGTTCTTGAACTCACGCATCTCTTCGGACAGGCGATCGAGCCTTCCAGAGACGCGATCGACCGTCTGGGAGGTATGTTCGACCGTTCGAGCGGTCCGGTCGTTTTGACGAGCGAGCTCCAGCAGAGCTTCCTGGAGCTCATTGACACGGCGTTCGACGACAGCGACCGTTACCACGATCCAAGTATATGCGGGGCCTTCCGACCGAACTGAGGGCCCTGTTTAGCGTTTCTCGAACTGCATGAGCGTCGGGTCGAGCGAGCTGCGGCCCGGAACGGCGTCAGGAATCTTTGGGAATTCCTGGGCTAGGGCGCCGAGGCCGCCCGCTGCGCCGGTGACCAGGGCAAGTACTGGCCGATGCACCAACGGCTCTTCGAGAACCAGACGAACCTCGAGCCGTGGACGCCGCACGCCGCGGCTCTCGGCCTCGACGCGCCCGCGTTCGAGACTTGCCTGAACAGCAGCAAGTACGCCGCCGACGTCCGCAAGGACATGGCCGAGGCCAAGAAGGTCGGGATCACGGGCACGCCGGCGTTCTTCCTGGCCTACACCGACCCCAAGAGCTCGAAAGTGACCACGCTGGCCAGCCTGATCGGTGCGCAGCCCTTCGCCGCGTTCAAGGCTGAGATCGATCGGCTGCTGGCCGCACAGCCGAAACCGGGCGAAGCAACCCGGTAGTCGGTTCCCTCCGCTAACTGCCTCATGGTCCCTCTCGCCGCGCCGGTCGCATCCTCAGGGGCGAGGAATAAACTAGATACGTGATCGAAGAGCTGCCCGACTGGGAACGCCTGCTGGCTGCGGAACGCCACATCCAGGCCCTCGTCCCGGGATCCGTCCTGGTGGGCGGGACGGCGGCCGCCATTCACGCATCGCATCGCCAGAGCCTCGACGGAGATCATGTCCTCGTGGATCTGCGCGATCGGTTCGACGAAGTCTTGGCCCGGCTCGAAGCGGCCGCTGGGTGGCGGACTGAGCGGTTTCAACGACCGGTAGTGATTCTGGGGAGGCTCGACGGAATCCAGTCCGGCATTCGCCAGCTTCGCCGAAAGCAGCCGCTCGCCTATGCGGTCGTGGCCGGCCTTCGTGTTCCCACGCTGCCGGAAATGGCTCGCATCAAGGCGTGGCTGCTCGCGACTCGGCACACCGTTCGCGATTACCTCGATTGCGTGGTGTTGCTCGATCGACTGGGGGATCAGGGCGCGCTCGACGCTCTCAGGGATCTCGACTCGTTGTACGAACAGGAGAACGGCGCTTCTGTTCTGGTTGAAGTGGTCGATCGACTCGCTCGCGCTGCGCCTACCGATGAGCCTCGCATCGATCTCTCCAGCTACCGCGGTCTCAAGCCGCCGTGGAGGGACTGGGATTATCTGAAGGCGCGCGGGCGTCATTTCGGGACGCTGCTGGCGCCCTTGTCGCTGGAGAGGAATCGCCAACCATGAGCCGTCAGCTCGCCCGCTCGAAGGCCCTCTGGAACCGATCGTCGGTGGATCTGCGCAGCGATGAACAGCTTGCTCAGTTGATGGATCGCGGCAGCCTCTCCGACTGGGCCATCCTTCGCGACATGGCGCTCTTGGACCCGAGCCTGCGAACTCGCATGCGGAAGATCGTGGAGCGAGTGGAGATCGGCTTCCCAGGGTTCTGGCTCGCGACACTCGCCGGCATCGGGGAACCGGTGGACTGGAGTAAGCCGTTGCCAAAGGACCAGGGCATCTAAATTGGGCGCGTCGGAACAAACATGAGCTATGCGAGCAGTTCTTCAGCGTCTAAGTAGCTCCAGCGGCGCATGCGCCGGGTTCAGCGGTACCCGAAGAGGGCCTGGCAGACGACCGCGCCGACTAGAGCCATCGACCAGCCCCAGATCATGAGCTTGCGGAACAGCGCGGCGCGATCCTCCTGTGGAGCCGCGACGGCCAAGCACAGCGCGCCGAGCGTCGAGAGCGGAGAGACGTCCACCAAGTGGGCGCCGACGTTGATCGAATAGGCGATCATCAGCGGGTTGCCGCCGCCGAGCTTCTCGATCAGGCCCGGGATCGTGGGCAGGAATGTCGGCAGCACCACGCCGGACGAGCTGCTGTAGACCGAGATCACGCCCGTGACGAACGCGATCATGCCGGTGACGTAGGTCGGCCCGGAGAGCTGCGCCAGGAGCTGGGTGAACAGGTCCAGGCCGCCGGTCTTCGCCAGCACCTCCACCAGCACCGTCACGCCGGAGACCATCAGGATCACGCCCCACGGCATCGAATGGATCGCCTGCTCCTCGTCGGCGGCGCGAGCTAGCGAGAGGATCGCCGCGCCGACGAAAGCGCCCATCCCGACGTCGACGCGCAACAGCACGGCGCACAGGATCAGCACGCCGATCACCGCGAGCGTCAGCCGTTGCTGGCGAGTCAACGGCGCGGGCCGCGCGAACAGGTTGGCGCTCGCGTCGGCTGGTGAGCGGCGGCGCAGCAGCGCTATGCCGCCGAACGACAGGTAGCCCGCGAACGCGACGAAGCTCTGCGCGGCCAGCGTGTTGAAGAAGTTGGGCCACTCGGCCCCCGGCATGCCGGCGCGCGCCATCAGGTCGCGCGCGATGATCCCGGTCGGCGCCAGCGGCGAGAGGCTGCCGGCGTTCGCGCCGTTGGCGAGCATGATCGCCATCAGGAAGCCCGGGATCCCCGCCTGGCCGGCGATGCCCATCGCGACCGGAGCGAGCAGCGCGCAGGCGCCGATGTTGCCGACGCCGATCGTGGCCAGGCCCGCGCCCAGCACGAAGAAGACGATCGGGATCATGCCGGCGTTGCCGCGCGCCAGCCGCACCGCGTGTCCGGCGACCTTGTCGAGCGTGCCGTTGACGCGCGATTGCGCGAACAACAGCGTGATGCCCACGAGTGTGAGGAACAGGCTCGCCGGAAAGCCCGCCACGATCGTCCGCACTGGGAGCCCGCCCAGGAAGTGGCCGATCAAGAAGGCTAGCGCGACCGAGAGAAAGCCGATGTTGATCGGTGAGAAGCAGCTCACGACCACCACCGCCAGCAGCGCGAGCAGCGAGACGAGCGCGACGCTCATCGGGCGCTAGCGCCCACGGAAGACCGGCCTGCGCTTGGCGAGGAAGGCATCGACGCCTTCGCGGAAGTCCTCGCTCATGTAGGCCATCACCACCAGGTCGTCGGCGGAGGCCCGTCTGCGCTCCGCCAGCAGCCGGCGCACCGTCTCCTTGGTGACGCGCAGCGTCAGCGGTGCGTTGGCGGCCAGCTCCAGCGCCACCTCGCGGACGCGCTCGTAGAGCCGCCCTTCGGCCACGATCTCGTTGAGCAGGCCGGCCGCGAGCGCCTCCTCGGCGGTCACCAGCTTGGCCAGGAACAGCAGCTCCTTGGTGCGCGCCGGCCCGATCGCGTCCAGGAGCCGCGCGGTGTTCGCGAGCGACAGGCAGTTGCCGAGCGTGCGCGCGATCGGCACGCCCAGCTTGGCGTCGGCGGTGCCGTAGCGCAGGTCGCAGCAGAGCGCGATCGCGGCGCCCGCGCCGACGGCGTAGCCGTGGATCGCGGCGATCGTGGGCTTGGTCACCGCCTCGAGCCGGTCCATCACCCGGTCGAGGCGGCGCTCGTATTCGAGCGCGTCCTCGGGGGTGCGGAAGCCCTGGAACTGCGAGATGTCGGTGCCGGCCACGAAGGCCTTGTCGCCGGCGCCGCGCAACACCATCACGCGCAGCTCTTCTTCGGCGTCGACGCGCTCGCAGGCCTCGAGCAGACCGTCGTACATCTCCCAGGTGATCGCGTTGCGCGCCTCGGGGCGGTTGAACGTCACGGTCGCCAGCGGCCCGTCCCGCTCGAACAGCAGTTTCGGCTCGCTCACGCTCACCTCCCGGCCGGACCCAGCGCGACGATGCCGTCGGCTGCCAGCGCGCGAACCTCGTCTGGCGTGTAGCCGAGCTCGCCCAGGACCTCCGCCGTGTGCTGGCCGTAGGTGGGCGAAGCGCGCGTGACGCGTGCCGGGGTTTCCGAGAGCTTGACGGCCGGCCCCACGACGCGGATGCGTCCCGCCTCCGGGTGCTCGACCTCCTGGACCATTCCGCGCTCGCGCACGTGCGGGTCGGCGAAGACCTCCTGATAGTCGAGGATCGGCCCGCACGGCACGCCTTCCTTTTCCAGAAGCTCCAGCCAGTGCGCGCGCGTCTTCGTGGTCGTGACGCTCTCGATCTCCTTCGCCAGCCGTTCGCGGTTCTTCACCCGGTCGGTCGCATGCGCGTACTCGGGGCGCTCGAGCAGATCGGGGCGCCCGAGCGCGCGCGCGAGCCGCTCCCAGGTGGGCGTGCTGGCCGAGCCCAGCGTGATGTATCCGTCGGAGCAACGCACCGCCTGGTAGGGCGCGAACATGCGGTGCGCCGAGCCCAGCGGCTCGGGAATCCCGCCGCCCGAGAAATACTGCGCCGACTCCCAGACCGCGAGCGCGATCCCCGCCTCGAACAGCGAGGCATCCACGTGCTGGCCCTCGCCGGTGCGCAGGCGGTGGACGTAGGCGGCCAGGATCGCTTGCAGCGCGAGCAGTCCTGCCGAAAGATCGGTAACCGGCACGCCGCACTTGGCCGGCGGCCGTCCCGGCTCACCGGTCACCGACATCAACCCCGACATTCCCTGCGCGACCAGATCGAAGCCGCCGCGCGTCGCGTATGGCCCGGTGTGGCCGAAGCCCGAGATCGAGGCGTAGATGAGCGCCGGATTGTCCTTGCGCAGGTCCTGGTAGCCGAGGCCGAGCGCGTTCATCGCTCCCGGCCGGCCGTTCTCGACCAGCACGTCCGAGCGCGCCGCCAGCGCGCGAAAGATGCGCTGCCCGCGCGGGTTCTTCAGGTCCACTACGATGCCGCGCTTGTTGCGATTGACGCCCCAGAAGCCGGGGCTCTCGCTGCCGCTGCTGCCCGCCATCGTGCGGGTGGTGTCGCCGCCCGGCGGCTCCAGCTTCACGACGTCGGCGCCCAGATCGCCGAGCAGCATCGTGCAGAAAGGCCCGGCCATGACTTGCGTCGCGTCGAGCACGCGCAGGCCGGCGAGCGCTTGCTTCACGGGAGCGGATCCTGGCATAGGTCTATTCGAGCGCTTTCCCTTTCGTCTCTGGAAGCGCCAGCGCGAGCATCGCCGCCAGGAAGAAGGCCGCGGCCAGCAGCAGGAACGCCGCGTCGAAGGAGTACTTGTTCGCGATCGCGCCGACCACGAACGGCGCGATCGCCGAGAAGCCGCGGCCGATGTTGTAGGTGAGGCCCATCGCGGTGGCGCGAATCTCGGTGGGGAAGAGCTCGGAAGCGATCGCGGCGAAGCCGGAGAAGTAGCCGGTGCCGAAGAAGCCGACGAAGGGACCTAGAGCCCACAGCATCGTCATGCTCTGAGTCTTCCCGAAGAGCGGAACAAGCGCCGCGGCGACGATTAGATAGAAGACGTAACTCTTCTTGCGCCCGAACGCGTCGGCCGCGAAGCCGAAGAGCACGTAGCCGAGCCATTTACCTGGCGCCATGAACAATACCCAGGTGAGCGACTCCATGCCCAGCCCCCGCCCGCCGTCCTTCTCGGGGAGCGCCAGGTAGGCGGGGATCCAGGTGAAGAGGCCCCAATAGCCGAACATCGCGGATGCGTTCATCAAGGTGGCCAGGATGCCCTTCCAGCGGATGTCGGGCCGCCACATCAATGCCAGCGACACCGGCTTCTCCTTGCCGCGGTTGAGCCAGATGTCCGGTTCGGGAACGTCCTTGCGGATCCACAGCACCGCCAGCGCGGGCAGGACGCCCACGAAGAAGACCGCGCGCCAGCCGAAGCTGGGCAGCACCAGGAGCGTGACGCCGGCCGCGATCATCTCCCCGATCGCCCATGCCGACTGCATCAGGCCGAGCGCCTTGCCGCGGTGCTCGGCCCGCCAGGTCTCCGCGATCAGCGCGGCGCCGGTCGTCCACTCGCCGCCCATGCCGAGGCCGAGGATGAACCGGAATACCGCGAGCTGCGGGATCGACTGCGAGAGGCCGCACGCGAAGCTGGCCAGCGAGTACACCAGGATCGAGCCCATCAGCGCGCGGGTGCGGCCGATCCGGTCGGCCAGAA
>CAZVOI010001202.1:0-14316 GCA_964628275.1 uncultured Acidobacteriota bacterium
GATGCTGGACGATCCGCGCGCCACGGTGAAGCAGCACGCCTTCACCAAGGTGCGCGACGGATACGCCGTGCGAACGACTCGCTGGCGCTACATCGAATGGAGCGGCGGCGAGGCCGGCAAGCAGCTCTACGACATGGAGCGGGACCCACGTGAAACCAGGAACCTGGCGGCCGATCCGGCCCACGCACGGGACCTGGCCGAGCTCAGCAAGGCGATCGCCGACTACCGCGTCGGCCAGCCCAGGCCGTAGCCGATGAGCGAGCGCGTTCCCGCGATCAAGGTGCTGCTGCTGCCGAAAGATACCAACGCCCTGGGGACGATCTTCGGCGGGGTGATCCTCTCCCACATCGACCTGGCCTCGGCGGTGGAGGCGCGCAAGGCGGCGCCGCGGCGCTACGTGACCAAGGCGATGCGCGAAGTGGAGTTCCACGAGCCGGTGTTCCTGGGTGACATCGTGAACTTCTTCACCGAGACGCTGCGCATCGGCAAGACCTCGATCACCGTCAAGGTCACGGTCGAGGCCGAGCGTTGGGGCGGCGGTCGCGGCGAGCGGGTCACGGTCACGGAGGCCGAAGTCGTGCTCGTGTCGGTGGACGAACGTGGGCGGCCGATCCCGGTGCTGGGATGAGCCGCCGGCGCTTCGTCACGCGGAGCGCGCAGGCGGCGGCCGGACTGGCGCTCTCGCCGGCGCTGCGCGCCCAGCCGGCCCCCGCCTTCGATCTCGTGATCCGCGGCGGAGAGATCCTCGACGGGACCGGCGCGCCGGCGTTCCGCGCCGATCTCGGGATCAAGGGCGACGCGATCGCGGCGATTGGCGCGATCCCTGCCGAGTCGGGGCGGCAGATCGTCGATGCCACGGGCCACGTCGTCTGCCCGGGCTTCATCGACATCCACACCCACTCCGACGGAGACATCTTCGTCTACCCGACGGCCGACTCGCGCGTGCGCCAGGGTGTCACCACCGAGGTCACCGGCAACTGCGGCTCCTCGGCCGCGCCGCTCGCCGGGAGCGGCGCCGAGGAGCGCCGTAACGAGTACCTGAAGGATGAGCTGCGCGCCGAGTGGGGCGACGTGGCTTCGTACTGCGTGTTCTGGGAGAAGGTCGGCGCTTCGCTGAACCACGCGCTGCTGCTCGGCCAGGGCACGCTCCGGGCGAACGCGATCGGCGTCGTCAACCGCCCGCTCAGCTCCGATGAGCGGTTAGCCGTCCTGCGCTCCGTCGAGGAGGGGATGGACCAGGGGGCCTTCGGCCTCTCCACCGGACTGCAGTACACGCCGGGACGCTTTACGCCGCGCGACGAGATCTCGGCCATGGCGAGGGTGGTGGCGCGCTACGGCGGCTTCTATGCCTCGCACATGCGCAACGAGGACGCCACGCTGCTCGAGGCGGTCGGCGAGACGATCGCGATCGGCCGCGAGGCCCAGGTCCGCGTCGAGATCTCGCACTTGAAGGCCGCCGGCCAGGTGAACTGGCACAAGCAGCGCGCGGCGCTCGACCTGATCGAGGCCGCGCGCGCCCACGGCATCGACGTGCTGGCGGATGCGTATCCCTACACGGCCTACTCGACGGGGTTGTCGATCCTGCTCGAGGACTGGGCGATGGATGGCGGACGCCAGGCGATGCTCGGCAGGCTGCGCGACCCTGCGCAACGGCCGAGGATCAGGCGCGAGGTCGACGCCAACGTGCTCGCCGAGCCCGGCGGCTACGAGCTGATCGTGATCGCGAGTGTCGAGAGCCAGAAGAACCGGGCGCTGATCGGCAAGGACCTGCAGGCGATAGCGGCCTCCTGGCGCGTCGAGCCGATCGACGCGCTGTTGCGGCTGCTCGACGAGGAGAACGGCTCGGTGCCGTTCATCGGCCACGCGATGAGCGAGAAGAACGTGGACGAGCTGCTGGCGCACCCGCTGGTGATGATCGGCTCCGACGGCCGCAGCATGGCCCCGGTCAAGCGTGCCGCCGGGACCAGGCCCCACCCGCGCTCCTACGGCACCTTCGCGCGGGTGCTCTCCCACTACGCCCGCGACCGGAAGCTCCTGGAGCTGCCCGCGGCCGTGCGCAAGATGACCAGCATGCCCGCCGACCAGGTCGGCTTGCGGGACCGCGGCCGGATCGCGAAGGGCATGAAGGCCGACGTCGTCGTGTTCGATCCTGCGCGCGTCCGCGACGAGGCCAGCTTCTCGGAGCCTCATCGCTACCCGTCCGGGATCCCCTGCGTGGTCGTGAACGGCGTGCCCGTCGTCGAGAAAGGGAGCCACACCGGGAAGCGACCGGGCAAGCTGCTGCGTCGGGCGTGAGCCCCAAGATCCGTGTCGGGGTGCTGATGGGCGGCGCGTCGAGCGAGCGGGAGATCTCGCTGGCCTCGGGCCAGATGATCGCCGAGCACCTTCCAAGAGACCGCTACGACGTGGTCATGCTCGACACGCTCGCGCTGATGGCGGCCAACCCGCGTTTGACGGAGGCTCAACGCGAGCAGGCGCGCGCTCTGCTCTCGGGCGGCGCTCGCTCCGAGGTGATGCCGGAACGCGATCGCTCGTTGCCGGCCGAGTTTCAGAGCGACATCGTCAAAGCGTCCGCCGCCACGCGGCCCGCCACCGACGCCCTCGCGCCGCGGCCGGACGGTCCCACCATCGACGTGGCGTTTCTGGCTCTCCACGGCCGCTACGGTGAGGACGGAACATTGCAGGGGATGCTCGACTTGCTCGGGATTCCTTACGTCGGGTCGGGCACGCTCGCCTCGGCCTTGGCCATGGACAAGGTCATGGCGAAGACGCTGCTGGCGGCGAACGGCATCCCGGTGCCGCGAGGATGCGTGGTCGAGCGGAGGGCATTTCGAGACGACCCGCCAGGCGTCGCGGCCGTCGCGGCACGCCTGCTGCCGGCCGTGGTGAAGCCGGTCGCCCAGGGCTCGAGCATCGGGATGAGCCTGGTCGACGAGCCGGCAGGCATGTTGGAAGCGCTTCGAGAAGCGCTGGTCTACGACACGAGGGCGCTCGTCGAGGAACGGCTCGTCGGGATGGAGCTGACGGTGGGTGTGATCGGCAACCGCGACCTGCAGGCGTTGCCGGTGGTCGAGATCGTGCCGAAGCGGGAGTTCTTCGACTATCGCGCCAAGTACGATCCCAGCTTGTCGGACGAGATCTGTCCGGCGCGGATCAGCGCCGACGCCACGCTTACCGCCCAGAACCTCGGCGTCGCCGCGCACCGGGCTCTCGGTTGTCGGGGGCTGTCGCGGAGCGACATGATCGACGTGGCGGGCCGCGGCCCGGTCGTTCTCGAGGTGAACACGATGCCGGGCATGACCGTCAACAGCCTGTTGCCGAAGGCTGCCAAGGCCGCCGGCATCCGGTTCGGCGATCTGCTCGACCGGCTGGTCCGGCTCGCGCTCGAGGAGGACTAGAGCGAACGCGAGCGTGTCAAAGGTGCGCGTTGCGCTGGAGGTAGGTCTTGAGCCGCGTTTCGTCGCGGGGATCGAGCGAGGTGAACTCGATCGCCACGTCGAAGCCGCTTCCGCTGGCGAGCGGCTGACACCGCACGACCCGCGCCGTCGCCAGGAACGGTTCGCCACCCAGCTCGAGCATGAACTCGTGGACCGAACCCTCCGAAAGCGTCGCGCTGACGACCATGTGGGCCCCGCCCAGGCTCAGATCGTGAACTCGCACCGGAACCTGTGCACGCGCCACGCCCGTCACGCGCTGCATCTTCACTCTGCGGCCTGCAAGCGTTCACGCTTGAGGAACGCCTCGAGCAACGCGCGATCCGCCGCCGGGAGCGCCTTGAACTGCACGCCCAGAACGTACGGCGTTCCCGGGTTGCCAGGCGTCTTCACGTTGATCACGCTGCTCCTCACGTCCACCACCGCCTCCAGATTGAGTCGGAGCTCGCAACGGGCGCCGATCGGTAGCGGCATCGTGATTTCGATCGTGGCGCCGTCCTCCGAGAGTGAGACGACTTTGAAGGCGGCGGAAACCGTAGCTTGCCCGCCGACTCGCCCATCGAGCTGGACCCGCGGGTGCCGGCGTCGCTCTCTTCCTCCAGTCATGGTCCCTTCCCACACCCTCGAGCACAGGCTTCAGCTCGCGCGCGCATAGAATTCTGGAATGTCCGGTCGCGAGATGCAATGAGCCCGATCACAGCGCGGGTCGTCTGCCCGCACGACTGCCCCGACACCTGCGTGATGAGCATCACGCTCGAAGGCGGCCGCGCCGTCGGTATCGGCGGTGACGCGGACCACCCGTTCACTCGAGGGTTCCTGTGCGCCAAAGTCAACCAGTACCTGGATCGGGTGTATAGCCCGGACCGGATGCTCCAGCCCTCGAGACGTGTCGGCAGGAAGGGCGAGGGGCGCTTCGAGCGGATCTCCTGGGACGAGGCGCTCGACACGATCGCCAGGAGGTTTCAGGACGTGATCGCGAGCTTCGGTCCCCAGGCCATCCTGCCCTACTCGTACGCGGGCAACATGGGACTGCTCTCCTACGCGAGCATGGACCGCCGCTTCTTCGCGCTCTTGGGCGCGAGCCTTCTGGAGCGCGGGATCTGCTCCTCGGCGGGCGGCGCCGGCTACAAGGCGTCGCTCGGCAAGATGATCGGCTTCGATCCCGAAGCGGTGGTCGATTCCAAGCTGATCGTCGCGTGGGGCGCGAACATCGTGAGCTCGAACGTCCACTTCTGGCCGTTCGTCGAAGCCGCGCGCCGCCGCGGCGCGCGGCTCGTCACGATCGATCCCTACCGGTCGAAGACGGCAGAGCAGTCCGACCAGCACATAGCGCCAATGCCCGGCACCGACGCCGCGCTGGCGCTCGGCATGATGCACGTGATCTTCCGCGATGGCCTCGAAGACAGGGACTATCTCGAACGCCACACGCTCGGCGCCGACAAGCTGCGCGACCGCGTCCGCGAGTGGACCCCCGCCAAGACGGCTTCCGAAACCGGCGTCGGCGCGGACACCGTCGAAGCCTTCGCGCGCGAGTATGCCCGCACCCAGCCCTCGGCGATCCGCATCAACTACGGCCTGAATCGCCACGCCGGTGGCGCGATGGCGGTGCGAGCGATCGCCTGCCTGCCCGCCGTCACGGGAGCCTGGCGCCACGTCGGCGGGGGCGCCTTGCTCTCGACCTCGGGCAACTTCCCGATCGACAGCGCGGCGCTGGAGCGTCCCGACCTGGTGAAACCCGGCACGCGCACGCTGAACATGAGCCAGCTCGGCCGCGTGCTCACCGATCCGAATCTGGATCCGCCGGTGAAGGCGCTCTACGTCTACAACTCGAATCCCGGTGCGGTGGCGCCGGACCAGGAGCGCGTGCGCGCGGGCTTGCTGCGAGAAGACCTGTTCGTGGTCGTGCACGATCTCTTCCAGACCGATACCGTCGACTTCGCCGACATCGTGCTGCCGGCGACCACCACGCTCGAGCAGTTCGACCTGCACAAGGCATACGGGCATCACTACCTGAGCCTCAGCCGGCCCGCGATCGCGCCGCTCGGCGAATCCAAGCCCAACACCGAAGTGTTTCGGCTGCTGGCCGCGCGCATGCGCCTCGACCACGAGGCGCTCCAAGAGAGCGACGAGTCGATCGCGCGGAAAGCTGTGCGTTGGAACGACCCCTCGGTCGCCGGCCTCTCGTGGGAGCGGCTCGAGAAGGAGACCTCGCTGCGGCTCAACGTTCCGCTCGCGCCGTACGCGAACGGCGGCTTTCCGACGCCCTCGGGAAAGTGCGAGCTCTACGCGCCCGCCCTCGAAGGCACTGGCATCGAGCCGCTCGTGGGATACGTGCCGCCCCGCGAGAGCCCGCTCACGAACCCGGGGCTGGCAGAGCGATTCCCGCTCGCCTTCATCTCGCCGCCGGCCCACCATTTCCTGAACTCGACCTTCTCCGCCCAGCCCGTGTTCGTACGACGCGAGGGCGAACCATCGCTGACGATCCACCCCGATGACGCCGCGTCGCGCAAGATCACCGACGGCCAGACGGTGCGCACCTTCAACGACCGCGGCGCCTTTCTCTCGAAAGCCCGCGTCTCCGACGCCGCGCGCCCCGGCTGCGTCGTGGGCCTCTCGATCTGGTGGGCCAAGCTCGCCCCCGGGGGCCGCAACGCCAACACGGTCACCAGCCAAGAACTCACCGACATGGGCGGCGGCGCGACGTTCTACGACTGCTTGGTCGAGGTCGCGCCGGCGTAGACCTCGCTTCGGCTATTTCTCGAGGAACAGGTCCAGGATGCCCTCGCGGTCGCCCCCGTGTTGCTCCGCCTGCCGCTCGCCAACGAGATGTGCGGCGCGCGCGATGACTGGAGCCGCGGGCGCGGGCAAACCAAAGCTGCTGGTCTTCCCAGTTGAGCGCGACCGCCACGTCGAGCGCTCCACCGGGATTCAGGACCGGCGTCGTCGCGAGACGCACGCGGCACGAGGACGCAAGCGAGGTGCCACGGCGAAAACGCGCGAAAGGCGCGAAGCTTGCGGGGTTGCCTGGGCCTGGACCCGGGAAGACGGCGCCGCCCACGCAAACTTTGCAGCCCCGGAAGCACGTCGTAGCGGGCTCTTAGAGGCCGTGCTGATTCAGGAAGCCGATGACCGTCTTCTTGTAGTCGGGATTGAAGATCGCACCCACGTGATCGACGCCGCTCGCGACCCAGAGCTGTTTCGGTCCCGGGTGAGCGTCCACCACGCGTCGCGCGACCGGCTCGGGCATCCGCGGGTCGTCGCCGTCGACGATCGCCAGGAGCGGCGCGGAAATGCGGCGCGCCGCGTCCACCGCATCGATCGAATCAGCCCGGAACCCGGCCCGCCACTCGGCGGCGCGGATCGCCAGCGGGATGATCGGGACCCAACCGGGAAGGCCGTACAAGAGGCGAGCGTGGTGAGCGATCGTGTTGCGATAGGTGTCGTAGGGCGCCTCGACCAGGACGCCGCGAACGTCTTTCTGGTCGGCCGCTGCCAGCAGCACCGCGACCGATCCCATCGAGTGGCCCATCAAGATGATCCCCGAGCTCGCGAGGCTTTGCGTGCGTAGGTAATCCATCGCGGCACGGACATCCCGCGATTCCAGGCCGCCGAGGGTGGTGTGGTTGCCTTCGCTCGCGCCGTGACCGCGCAGGTCGAGCAACATCACACTGTCGCCGCGATCCCGAAATATCTTCGCATGATCGAGATAGCTCTCGAGGTTGTCGCCGAGGCCGTGAACCACGATCGCCGCGGGTTTGGCGGAATCTCCTTTCGCGACCCAGGCGCGCAACTTCAAGCCGTCCGAGACGAGCGGCGCCGCCTCGTAGCCGAGCGCGGGCCGCGACGCCGAGCTACCGCGATAGTTTCGCGTCATCACGTGCGCGAAGGCGAACGGGATTCCGACGAACAGGGCGCCGCCGTAGAGAGCCAGCCGGAGCGCTATCCGGGAACCGCGACTCTTGCCCCAGCTTCTCATCTCTATAATCTCGTTGGCCGATGGACATCCAACTGAATCGCGAGAGCGGCGTGCCGATCCGGGACCAGCTCGTCACCCAATTCGAGGTGCGCATCCTCGACGGCACGCTGGCTCCCGGGCAACGCCTGCCGAGCGTACGCGCGCTGGCACGGCGGCTCAAGGTTCACGCCAACACGATCTCCGCCGCGTACCAGGATCTGAAATCGGCCGGGCATGTGAGCTTGAAGAAAGGCTCGGGCGTGTATGTGCGCGACGCGGGTTCTTGGGCGCCGCAGGACGCGCGCGGCCTCGACGAGATGATCCGGCTCACGCTGCACATCGCCCTGCGCAAGGGCTTCAGCGCCGCCGAGATTCGCGCGGCGGTGGAGCGTTGGATGCAGGCGGCGCCGCCTGACCGCGTGATCGTGGTCGACCCGGTTCCCGAGATGGCGGCGATCCTGGTTCAGGAGTTGAAGAGCCGGCTCAAGACTCCGGTCCTGTCGTGCTCGCTCGACGACGTCGCCAAGGATCCGGACCGGCTGCGCGGCGGGCTCACGCTGGTGTTGCCCTACCACGTCGAGGCGCTGCGCGCCTTGGCGCCCGGCGTCGCGCTGCGGATCCTCTACCTCGAGCTGAGCGCGGAGGATTCGAAGGCCGTACGTGCCCTGCCGGCCGGGTCGATCGTGCTGGTCGTGACCTCGTCGCCCACGCTGCCGCCGTTCGCCGAGGTTCTGTTCAAGGGGCTGCGCGGCGACGAGATCCTGCTCGAGACGCGGCTCGTCGGCCAGACCCGGGAATGGCGGCGGCTGATGAAGGCCGCCGACGCCATGGTGGCCGACGTCGTCGCGGCGGCGGCGCTTCGCAAGGCGGGGGCTCGGCGGGTGCGCGAGGTGCGGCTCGTCCCCGAGGCAATGATCGTCAAGCGGCAAGACGCGCTCCTGCTAGTCACACCGCGGTGAGCCGGCGCGCGGCGTGGCTGCGAGGTTAGCGCGAGGGTTGGCTAGTCCGAATCCGCCGCCGGGCGATTTGGGGCGAGCCGGGCGCCGCACGAGCACACCGCGCTACGCGTCGCCCAGGTGATCTTCAACAGCCGGCCACAAGTGCTGCACGGAATGTAGCTTCCGGGCGCAGCCTTGTTCGCCAGCTTCGGGGGCCCGGGGAGCTTGTCGCTCATGCGATGTTGAGGGTGCGAGAAGGCTATCACGACTCGCCGCGAGGCTCTGCTAAGATTGCATCCCTAATGAAGAAGTCTCGTTCGGCGTACGCATTTCTCGCGATTCTGGCTCTTGGGACTTGGGCGGCTTGCGGCGGCAAGGGCGGCTCCACGCCGACGACGCCGACAGCCGCCGGGACACCGGCGCCCACCCCGACCGCGCAAGCGACCCCGACGCCGGTGCCGACCACGGGCTCCGCGCTCCCGCAGTCCTGCCGTTCGATCCCGAACGGCACGGGCGGCTCTGCCGGCTGCTCGCGCCGCACCCCCAACTTCCTCAACCAGGTGAGGGGCGCCGTAGACCTCGCGGCCAGTTCGACGCATCGGGACCCCACCACGGGCCAAGTCTTCGACATCGTTCAAGGCAGTCGGATCGTCGCCGCCGGCGCCTATCTGAAAGTGGTCTCCGACGCGCTGGACCGGCAAGGCATCTGCGCGGCCTACGACGGCGAGGAGATGAACATCCGCGACGGCGGCGGTTACAACGAGAACTACGACATCATCACCGCGGACGGCAACGCGTGGGCGAACTACAGCGTCACCTGCAATCCGGCCCAGCCGATTCCGAGTTTCTCTCCGCTGCCCATGGGACGCGATGCCGACTGCAGGATGCCGCAGAGCGCCTTGACCTTCTGCACCAAGCCCTCCTCCGTGTACGACGGCGACGTCTACGACGCTCAGGACCTCGTGATCGCGGAGGACATGGCTCGCGCGACGCCACAGATCTTCAACTTCGGGGAGAACTTCGGGCAGCCGTACGGCTACAAGATCGTGAACGAGCCGATGTACATCGCCGAGATGCTGAAGAAGCTGAAGGCCAAGGGCTTCTGTGCGATCTACGATGGCGACGAGTTCCAGGTCAAGCGGAACAACGTCTTCACCGAACACTTCGACATGATCAAGTCGGATTCGTTTGCAGTTCGTATCTTCAATTCAACCTGCCGCGACGCGGCCTTTTAGCTCAGGAGAACAGATGAACCGAGCCCGTCTCGGGAGCGCCCTGGTCGTACTCGCCGCGCTCCTCCACTCGGGTTGCTGCGGCTGCGACGACGCCCCGACCACGCCAACCGTCGTCGCGACGCCTACGCCGGCACCGACCGCGACTCCGTTCGCCTGCGCAGTCGGGGGCCTGCCGGGCAGCTTCCGCTGCGCCGCCGAGCCGCCGCCGCGCTTCGAGGCGCAGGTGGCCGCCGCCCAGGCTCAGGTCCGGCGCGAGCACCCCGACGTCTTCGACTCGTCCGGCAAGGTGATCTCGCAAGAGACCTACACCGGCTGGGTGGCCACGACGCTGCGCGCCCAGGGTGTTTGCGCGATCGGCGGCACGGACGACGAGATCAGCGTCAAGTCCGACAGCAGCTCGAGCGAGCTGTACGACCTGGTTACCGGTGGTCGCGACACGTGGACGAACTACGTCTTCACCTGCCGCCCCTCCCTCTTCTAGACGCACGGTGAACTGCGCCTGATCCCCTGAACCGCGACGCTTGCCCGGTCCGGCGCTCGCTTCCGCTGGACGGGGTCGTCGTGCCGAGCCTGTTGCTGGTGATCGCCGGCGACGCCTTGATCCAGGGGCCGTCGCGCGCGCTCGCGTGGCGGCTCCTCCACGACCCCGAGCTGCTCGCGGCTCCAGGTTGGGTGCGCCCCTGGCTTCCCGCGGGGGCGCCCTTCGACCGGGATCCGCTGGCACTGCTCCTCGGCGGCGGAGCCACTTTGCTCGCGACGCTGTACCTGGCCGCGGCTCTTTCTCGCGCCGGCGTGCGGCTGCGGGCCGTCTTGCTGGCCCTGGCCGTGGCGCTTGTCGTCCTCTTGCCCGCCGCCCTCCACGTCTCGGTGGGTGTCGTCACGGGTCGACCGTTCGGCCAGGACGGCGGTGTCGTCCAGCTTCCGCTCGCCCTCGAGCGCCTGACGTCCGGGAAGAGCCCGCACGGCGGCGACTACGGCGACAGCATGCTCGGCAAGCAATCGCGCGCTTCGTCTTTCTGGCGCGAGTACGGCGGCAACCCGATCGTGCGCCACCACGCGTATCTCCCCGGAACGCACCTGGCGATGCTCCCGGCGTACGCGGTCTCGCGCGCGGCCGGCGTTCCGTTCGACGCGCGCGCGGTCACGCTCGTCGCGATGATCCTGGCGGCGCTGCTCGCCCAGGGCCTCTTCGAGTCGCCCGAACGCAGGCTCGCGGCGGCGGCGCTGGTGGCGCTCAATCCGCTCGTCTACTGGCATCAGGCCTTCGGCGCGAACGACCTGCTGTTCGTCGCGCTGCTGCTGGCCTCGGCGCAGCGGCTATCGCGCGGCCGGCGCGTCGCTGGCGGAGTGCTCCTGGGGCTGGCTTGCGCCACCAAGCAGCTCGCGTGGCCCTACGCCCCTTTCCTCTTGATCCAGGCTAGCGGAGCCGGATCGCTGGGCGACCTCGCGGGCCGTGACGCGCTGCTTCGGCTGCGAGCGACGCCCGCTGGTGCGCTCGCCGCATTCCTGGCCGTCGTCCTGCCGGTGGTCGCGCTCGATCCACGCGCCTTCTTCAGCGACATCGTTGCCTACAACGTCGGCTTCGGCGGCGACCTGTACCCTTTCGGCGGGACGCCCGGAATCGGCTTCGCCAATCTGGTGATCGTGGCCGGCGGCGTGCGCTCGCTGCGAGACCCGTTCCCGCTGGCCGCGTCGCTGGCGCTGCTGGCGCCTCTGGTTCTGCTGCTCGCTCGCGCCCAGCTCCGGCGCAATGACGTGGGCAGCGCGCTGGCGGCCGGCAGCGTCGCGCTGCTGGCGACGATCTATTTCTCGCGCGTGCCGCATCCAAACTACCTGATCGCGGTTGCGATTCTGCTTCCGCTGGCGGCGCTCCTCGGGTCGATTCGCGTCGACGGCGCCCTCTTGCCGCTCGGCCTCTTGGCTCTCTCCGCAACGCTCGTGGATCGCACGCCGCTTCGGTTGGTGTGGGAGGACGCGCTGCGCTCCGGTTGGTCGCCGGTTCGACTCGGGTCCGATCCGCTGGGCCTGGCGCTGGCCGCCGTGGCCTCGGGCCTGGCGCTCGCGTATGCGGCCGCCGCCGTTCTCGACGCGTCGTCGCGGGTGCGACTGGCCCTCGCCGTTTCGGCGCTCACGCTTCTGATCGTGGCGCCGACCCGGCTGGTGGCGCGGATCGGAAGTCGATCGCACACGATCCGCGCCGTCGAGCGAACGCTGGCGCCCGCACCGGCCGCTCGTCAGGCGTGGTCGCCCAGCTTCCGGCTGGAACCCGCGGGGCCCCCGCAAGCAGCGCACTCGCTCGCGGCGTCGCTCGCGTCGCGTGTCCTCGGCGCCAGCGATGGCCGGCTGGTGTCGCTGCTGGCGCTCGGCGTCGTTCTGTTCGCGGCCGCCCGGATCACCGCGCTGCCTCTCGCCGGCTTGGCGGTCGTGATGGCTCAGCCGAGCGCGGCACTGGCAACCGTCTTCGGCTCCAGCGTCTTCGTCTGGTTGAGCGCGCTGCTCGTCGCCATATCCGGCGCGATGCGTCGTGACCTCGGCCGGGTGCGGGTCATCGCGGCGCTCGTGGGGCCCGTGCTGGTTCTGGATCAGTGGCTCGGCGGGTCCCGCGATCCGGGGCCAGGTGTCGGCCTCGTGAACGTCGCCAGCTACGCAGGCCTCGAGAGCACCCCGCTTCTCCACTTCGTGCTGGCGCTCGGTAGCCTGGGGGTGCTCGCCGCCGCGCTCGAGACCTGGCGCCGCGCCACGTCGCTGGGCGAGATCCTGGCCGGCGTTGCGCTGACGATGCTGGTCGCGCTCGTCTTCGCGCCGAGCGCCTCGGCCCTCGGCCTCTGCGCGCCGCTGACGCTGCTGCTGCTCGCGGCTAGTCCAGCGTCTTCCGAAACCGCAGCGACGCCAGCGTGAGCCAGCCGATTCCCGTCGAGAAAAGCACCAGCGCCTCGGGCCACAGCATCGCGAGGCCGGAGCCCTTCAAGAAGACGCCGCGGATCACGATCGCGTAGTAGCGAACCGGGATCAGATAGGTCACGAGCTGGAAGCCGCGCGGCATGTTCTCGATCGGAAAGATCAGACCCGAGAGATAGATCATCGGGACCATCAGCACGAAGGCCGAGAACATCATCGCCTGCTGCTGGGTCCGGACCATCGTCGACACCAGGAGGCCCAGGCCGAGCGTGTTCAACAGGTAGAGAGCCGTCAGCGCCATCAGCAGCGCCAGCGAGCCGCGCAGCGGGACGCCGAACACGGCGCGCGCCAGGCCGACGATGATCAGCGTGTCCAGGAGCCCGATCAGCACGAACGGCGTGAGCTTGCCGACGATCAGCTGCCACGGCCGCAGCGGCGTCACGCTGATCTGTTCCAGCGTGCCGATCTCCTTCTCGCGCACCACCGCCATCGAGGGCAGCATCGTGGTGATCAGTATCAGCACCATCGCCAGCACCGCCGGCACGTAGAACCAGCGGCTCTTCAGATCGGGGTTGTAGAGGACGCGCGGCAGCAGCTCGATCCGGCCGATGCTCGCGCGGGCGCGACGCGCCGCCGGTGCCAGATGTTCGGCGCTGATGGCATTCAAGATGCTTCCCGCGTAGCCGAGGCCGACGACGGCCGAGTTGGCATCGCTGCCGTCGGCGATGATCTGGACCGCCGCCGGCTTGCCGGCGAGGAGCGCGGCGCCGAAACCCGGCGCCACCACCAGCGCGAGCTGGGCTCGGCCGGTCACCAGCCAGGCGTCGACCTCTTGCGCCGTGTCCTCGGCCCCGACGATCTCGAAGTAGCGGGAACCACGAAAACGCTCGGTGAGCGAGCGGCTCTCGCTGGATCGATCCTGGTCGACCAGCAGCAGCGGGATGTCGGTGACGTCCATGTTGGCGGCGTAGCCGAGCGCCAGCAGTTGGACCAGCGGCCCGACGATCATCACCGGGATCATCTTCTTGTCCTGCCGAAGCTGCAGGAACTCCTTGATGATCACCTGCAGCAGCGAGCGCATGCCTAGACCTCGCGCCGCGTCAGCCGGGCGTACGCGACGCCCATCACCAGCGTTCCGTACAGCACCAGGAAGCCCATGTCGCGCGCGTAGTCCGTCAGCGCGGCGCCCTTCAAGATGATGCCCCGCGAAACCACCAGGAAGTAGCGGGCGGGGATCGCGTAGCTGAGCGCTTGAACCAGCGCGGGCATCGAGCGGATCGGGAAGATGAAACCCGAAAGGAAGATCGCCGGCAGCATCGACGTCACCAGGCCCACCTGGAACGCCATCGCCTGCGAGTCGGACAGGCTGGAGACCAGGAGGCCCCAGCCCAGGGCGCCGATCAGGTAGACGACGGTGGCGACGAAAAGATCGAGATACGAGCCGCGCACCGACACGCCGAAGAGCTCGCGAGCGGCGACCAGGATCATCGCGGTGGCGCACAGCGAGATGCCGAGATACGGCAGCGTCTTGCCGACGATCAGCTCGCCGGAGCGAAGGCTGGTGACGCGAAGCTGCTCGAGCGTGCCGCGCTCTTTCTCGCGGACGACCGACAGCGCCGTCGACAGCACCGCGGTGATCATCAGGATGAAGCCGATCAGCCCGGGGACCAGGAACTGCGTGGTGCGCAGCTCCGGGTTGTAGAAGACGCGCGGCTCATAGTCGATCGGCTGGACGATCGCGCCGCCCGGCATCCGCTCGGCGGCTCGGCGGGCGTTGGCTGCGCCCACCAACGCCGACGCGTAGCCGAGGACGGCGGTCGCGGTGTTGGCGTCCGCGCCGTCGAGCACCAGTTGGA
>CAZVOI010001203.1:0-1743 GCA_964628275.1 uncultured Acidobacteriota bacterium
CTGGTACTGGCCCATCCGGCCGCGCAGACGCGAGATTGGCTCGGCCGTCTTCAGCAGCCACTGCGCCGCGAACTTGCCGAGCCCCACCAGCACGCGCGGCCGGATCGCGCGGATCTGCGCCTCGAGGCACGGCTGGCAGGCGAGGATCTCGTCCGGCTCCGGGTTGCGGTTCTGGGGCGGCCGGCAGTTGTGGACCACGGCGCCTGACGTCACGAAGTTGTGGGTCTCCTCCACGTCGATGCAGAAAAAGGTCCTGTCGGTACCCTTGAAGTCCACTTTCCGTGCGAGCACGCGGTCAAACAGGACCACGCGCTCACCGGCGGCGTACAGCGAGGGATCGAACGGCACGCGCCCCCGCACCCGCGGATGCAGCTTGTAGCGCAGCGAAGGGGGTGTGTAGGGGGCGACCATTGCGGAGAGACGCAGCGACGCCTCTGAGCCAAACTGGATCCGGCCCGGGCTCGAGTCCCGAAGGTAGCCCTCGATGCCCAGCTCGTCACGCAGACCCTGGACCAGCGTGCCGATCCCGTCGTTCACGAAGCTGTGGGCCGCGATCTCCGACAACGCCAGTGTGTCCGACTTCGTCTTCGTGTACCCGTCGTCGAGGAACCAGACCGCCGCGGCCAGCGGCGTCAGTCGCAGGTCCGACGGGACATGCTTGCTTCCCCGGCCCGGGTAAAACCGCTCGCGCACGACGTGCAGGGCTCGGGCGGCGCGAGTCCGGCACGTGACCGTTGGGTACCTGGGTCCGTCCTTCTTGGCCCTCGCAGTGCTGTAACCAATCACGGGCGAGAGCTCGGCCAGGGCACCAGCCTTGAGCCGGACGTACTCTTCCTGCGCCGCCGAGTGGGTCATCTGCAGGTGCGCACTGGCGCGGGGAATGCAGCCGTCGCCGAGGAGCGTGCCGGCGATCACCTGGGAGGCCACCGGGCTCAACCCTGCGCCGGTCGCCACCTCGTCCGTATCCTCGAGGTCTTCCGCCTTCACGAAGCCGCGCCTCGTGAGCACCGGATGGTCGCCTGTCAGCCACGTGACCACGCGCTTCCCACCACGGCCTCGGGCCGCCACGTGCGAGACCTTGAAGACGCTGCGGTTTCCGAGCGGCGTGGCGTGCCATCCGACAACCTTCCGGGCCACGAGCGTCCCGTCCGAGGCCACGCTCATGACCTTGCCGGAGTACCGTTGCCGGACTAGCCGTCCGATTCGCTCCCAGGAGCCGTCTTCGAGAAGGACGGTCGTGTTGTACCTCAAGCACTTGATCACGTTGGCAATAAACACGTCCGCGCGCCGTAGCTGCATGCCCTTCTCGATGATGTCGGTGAGGAGCTGGCCGGCGCGGCCGACGAACGCGAGCCCCTGCTCGTCCTCGTCGGCGCCCGGGCCTTCGCCGACGAACATCAGCTCCGCCTCGGGGTTGCCCTGGCCGAAGACGATCGTCTTGCGGCCGCCTGCCAGCCGGCAGCGCTGGCAATCGCCGAGATCGGCGCGGACCGCGGCGAGATCCGCGCCACGTGTCTCGCTTGCGGCGCTCGCGACGTCCAGTTGTACAAGCGGCACTGGCTCGAGCGACGCAGTCGCCCCGGCAGCCTTGGGCGGCCAGGCGACCCCCACCGTGCCGAGCCCGGCCAGGAAGCGGCCGTGGGCGAGCAGGTCCGCGGCGAGCTCGTCGCGCTCGCTCACACGGACGCCGGGACGCGCGCGCCCATCCGCAGCGCGACCACTTCGTCGAGGATCTGCTCGGCC
>CAZVOI010001204.1:0-5358 GCA_964628275.1 uncultured Acidobacteriota bacterium
CCGCTGTCCCTGCTCTGCCGGCTGGCCGCGAGCGTCCCTCCGCCTCGCCACCACACCGTCCGCTACGCAGGCGTGCTGGCGGCAGCGAGCGAGTGGAGATCGCGCATCGTGCCCAAAGCGGAGCCAGAAGCGCCCGGGCCCGACCCCCTGACCGCGACAACTTGCGACAATTCGGGGAAGCGACCCCCCCGCTAAACTGTCCCCAGTAACCATCCGCGCCACGCGGTTTGGAGATGCCAGGGAGGCATGATCATGACGGGATCACGACTTTTGTGCTGGTCGGCGGCGTTGGCGCTGGCGTCGAGCAGCGCGTTCGCGCAGGGCAACCCGACCGGGACCATTTCCGGGCAGATCACCGACCCCGACCGCCTGGCCCTGCCCGGCGTCACCGTGAGCGCGACGTCACCCTTCCTGCAGGGACTCCGCACCGCCGTCTCGTCCGCCCAGGGCGACTACATCCTGCCGTTCCTGCCCGCGGGCGACTACACCCTGACTTTCGAATTGCAGGGATTCTCGGCGACCCGGCGCATCCTCAGCCTGAAGATGGCGGACACCCTGCCCGTCAACGTCCAGATGTCGATCGCGGCGCTGACCGAAGTGGTCACGGTCACCGCGCCCGACAGCGAGACCGCGCCCACGGGCACCTTGGCCACCACGCTCAAAGCGAGTTCGGTCGAGGTGCTTCCCCTCGGGCGTTCGCTCGATGCCGCCACGCTCCTCGCTCCCAGCGCCACCAGGAATGGTCCGGCCGGGAACATCATGATCTCGGGCGCCCTGTCTTACGACAATCTCAATCTCGTCAATGGCGTGAACATCAACGACACCCAGCGGCAGCAGCCGCGGACGCTTTTCATCGAGGACGCGATCCAGGAGACCAAGGTCTCGGCCGGCAATATCTCCGCCGAGTACGGAAGGTTCCAGGGCGGGGTCGTGAACATGATCACCAAGTCGGGCGGCAACGCATTCAGTGGTTCGTTTCGGACATCGTTCACCAATGATTCGTGGCGATCGCTGACTCCATTCCCCGGTGATGCCGCCCTCGACAAGGTGGTGCCGGCGTACGAACTGACCTTTGGCGGACCCATTCGGAAGGACAAGCTGTGGTTCTTCGGAGCCGGGCGCTTCCAGAAGGACTCGACGAACATCACCGCGCCCTACACCGGATTCAATTACACGAGGGGCGTCGACGACAATCGTGGCGAAGGGAAGCTCACCTACGCCATCAATGCCCGCAACACCCTGAAGGTGTCGTACCTGAGGAAGACCCTGGCCACCACGAACAACAGCTTCAGCACGATCATGGACGCCGCGAGTCTGTACAACGACCGGACCGCGGAGTCCCTGGTGGCCGCGAACTACCAGGCTGTCGTGAGTCCCAAGCTGTTCGTCGAGGCTCAGTACTCTGCCCGCAAACTGAACCTGCTCGATCAGGGGTCGACCTTCACAGACCTCCTCCGCGGCACCCCGGTCTGGGATCGATCCCGCGGTCAGGCCCGCTTCAGCGCGCCGACGTTTTGCGCGGTCTGCCCGAACTACGCCAACGTCCTGAACAACTGGGACGCGTACGCGAAGGTGAACTACTTCCTTTCCACGACGGGCTCGGGAACCCACAGTCTCGTGGCCGGAGTCGACGTCTTCAAGGACACGCGAAAGAACAACCAGAACTCGGCGGCCAGCGACTACCGCGTGCAGGCGACCGGAGCGAGGATCGACGGCTTCAACATCCATCCGATCTTCTCGCCCGCGACCACCTTCGTCGAGTGGCTTCCGGTTTTCGAGAACACGGTGGGCAGCGACATCCGAACCACCTCCGCGTTCCTCAACGACACCTGGCGAGTGAATAATCGACTGACCCTGAATCTCGGTGTTCGCTACGACAAGAACAACGTAAGGGATCAGGGCGGGGAGCCCGTTGCGGACGCCGGGCTGTTCAGCCCCCGCATCGGGGGGACCTTCGACCTCACGGGCAGCGGGAAGTGGCTCGCCAACGTCGGGGTCGGCAAGTATGTAGGGACCTTCATCACCCAGGTGGCCGACGCCGCTTCGGCGGCCGGCCGCCAAGCCTCGTACAGCTTCCTGTATCAGGGCCCGAGCGTGAACACCGGGGCGACCGGGCCGTACCTGAACTCCTATGATGCCCTGAAGGTCCTCTTCGACTGGTGGACTGCCACCGGTGGCCCGAACCGGGCGCCGCGCCAGAGTCCGACCATCCCCGGGGTCAACACCACCGTCGATCCGGGAGTTCAACCGGCGACTACCGACGAGTACACCGCTGGCGTGGTTCGCGCGCTGGGGACGAAGGGCTCGGTGCGATTGGACTTTCTGTATCGGAAGTTCAGCAATATCTATGGCGACTTTCTCGACCTGACGACCGGGGTGGTCACGGATCCGAGGAGCGGGCAGAAGTTCAATCTGGACGTCGTGAACAACACCGACAGCGTCGAGCGGGAATACCGGGGAATGAGCATCCAGTACAGCTATCGGGCCTGGAAGAGCCTGCAACTGAGCGGGAACTACATGCTCTCGTTCACCCGCGGCAGCATCGAGGCCGAGAACGCGGCCAGCGTCACCACCTTTGCCAGCGCGAACTCGTACCCTGAGTACCGGCAGGCGAGCTGGAACTACCCCTATGGCTATCTCAACGGTGACCAGCGCCACAAACTGCGCGTCTGGGGCAGCTATGAAGCGCCGCTGCCCCCGTCGCTGGGCACCTTCAACCTGGGATTCATGCAGCGCTACGACTCGGGCCTGCCGTACGACTTCAGCATGTTGGTCGACTCGAGGCCCTACGTGACCAATCCGGGCTACCTGAGCCCGCCGGCGACCGTCCCCTACTACGTGAGCGAGCGCGGGGCGTACCGCTTCGACGGCAGCTGGCGGACCGACCTCTCGCTCGCCTGGAACCACAAGGTGAGGGGCACGGCGGAAGTGTTTGTGCGCGGCGTCATGAACAATGTGTTCAACAACGCCGCGCTGACCAGCTTCAACACCACGATCATCGGCAGGAGTGGGGATGCCACACTGGCCGCGTTCAACCCCTTCACCGCTTCGCCGGTGGAAGGGGTGAACTGGAAGAAGGGGCCGAGCTTTGGCCAGCCGGTCAGTCCCAACAGCTACCAGTCTCCCCGCGAGTACAACTTCTCGCTCGGGTTCCGCTTCTAGCCCTTGCCGGTGATCCGGCGTCCCTCCGGGCGTCGCGCAGCACCCAGTACCCAGGAGGCGACTGCACATGCGCAAAGAGCAATGGCCGGTCAAGCTGCTATGGCTGTCGCTGGCCTTCATCCTGATCGGCGATATGGGTGCGTCGCTGGTGCGGACCGATCGAGGCCGGATTCAAGTGGTCGGCCTCAAGTTTCCGACGGAGGACGGCCAGTGGGTCGCCGCTGATCTGTTCCGCCCCGAGACGGCCACGGAGAAGAATCCGGCGCCCCTGGTGGTGGTGTGCCCGGGCTTTGAACGCAGCAAGGAGACCATGGACGGTTACTCCATCGAACTCGCCCGCCGCGGCATCGCGGTCATCACCATCGACCCGTACAGCCAGGGCGCGTCCAGTTCCAGCCTGCAGAGACAGTCCGCGACGGTCGAAGGCTACGGCGTGGTCCCGGTGGTGGAGTACGTGCACGGGACGCCGAACCTCAACTACATCGACAAATCGAGAATCGGAGCAGCCGGTTATTCGGCGGGCGGGAATGGCGTTCTGCAGTCGGCGTCGCGGTTTGGCGCCCGGCAGGCGCGTGCGCTGAAGCAGGCGAAAGACCAGGACTCGGACGGCGGCGAAGCGATCACGGACGCGGAGCGGGCGGCCGCGCGAGCGCAGAACAAGCTCGCCGCGGTCTTTGTCGGCGGGTATGTGCTCACCCTGACCGACAAGGTGCTCGCGCCCATCGAGGCCAGCGTCGGCGTCGACTATGCCTACTACGACGAGGGAGCGTACCGGAACGAGCAGGGTCACGCGCGCCTGGCCGCGGCCCCCGAAGCCCTGCGGTTGGTCAATTCGATCTTCCCTGCGGACAAGGTTAGGGCGGTGGAGATCGACAAGGTGTATGGCGACCCTGCTCAAAGGACCATGCGGGTGGTGCACAACACCAGAATGGTCCACCCCTTGCTGCCCTACGACACCCGGCATATAGCGACCGTGGTCGACTTCTTCGCTCTGGCCTTTGGTCTGCGGCCGGCCATCCCGTCCTCGGATCAGACGTGGCTGCTCAAGGAGCTGTTCACGCTCATGGCCCTGGTGGGCGCCTTCCTGTTCCTCGTGCCCTTCGCGGCCCTGTTGCTGCGAGTGCCCGTATTCAGTGCACTGGCCCATCCCATTCCTCCCGCCCTGCCCGTACCGGGGAGAAACGGGAAGATCCTGTTCGGGCTCATCTTCGTGATCACCGCCTTCGTGGCGTGCTTCTTGTTCATCCCGATGGCGCGGGCCACCCTGGGGCTGTTTCCAGAGGCGAGCGGCCGGACGCCGACCTGGTGGTTCCCGCAGCGCATCAACAACGCCATCCTGCTGTGGGCGGTTGCGAATGGTCTGATCGCGTTGGCCGTGTTCTTCCTCAGCTACTGGTTCCACGGCAGGAAACATGGGGTCAATCCGGAGATGTGGGGCCTCAGGATCACGATGAAGGAGCTGGCTCTGACCTTCGGCCTGGCCCTGACGGTGTGCGCCGCGTTCTACGCGCTGCTTTTCGCCTCTTATGGCGTCTTTCATACCGACTTCAGATTCACTTTTGTGTCGGCCGCCGCCTCTTTTCCGAACAAGATGTTGATCGTGGCTCTCGAGTACGTGCCGCTGTTCTTCATCTTCTATCTGGCCAACTCCATTCGGGTGAACGCGGCCGGTCGCTTCGAAGGCCAGAAGGAATGGGTCGGCCTGCTGGTCAATGCCCTCGGCAACTCGGTAGGCCTGATCATGCTGCTGGTGATCCAGTATGTCTGTTTCGCACTCACCGGTACCGTCTATTGGACGGACGAGTGGCTCTACGTCAACCTCCTCCTCGGGGTGATTCCGATGATGATTCTGCTGCCCTGCTTCAACCGGTGGTTCTTCAACCTCACCGGCAGGGTGTATCTCGGACCCATGGTCACCTGCATCATCTTCATCATGATGATGCTCACCAGCAACATCTGCTACATCCCGCTGTGATCAACCGAAGCTCTTGATCACCGCCTCGAAGCGAGGGTCGTCACGGATGGGGTCGAGGTCGGTGTCGTGCAGAACCCAGCCGGCCACGCGCGCAGGTGCGCTCGACGCCCCAGGCCGCGAGGCGCTGCTGCGCTACGTGCTGCGGCCGCCCATCGCGCAGGACAAGATCGAGCGCCGTCAAGACGGCCTGGTGCGCATCGTCCTGAAGAAGCCCTACGCCG
>CAZVOI010001205.1:0-4448 GCA_964628275.1 uncultured Acidobacteriota bacterium
ACGACCAGAACTGGGCGATGATCGACAGGCTGAAGATGCCTACCCAAATGTAGAAGAAGACCCCGATGTGCTCGACACCCGCCCCGACCGCGATCGCGAACGCCACGATGTTCAGCGCGAAGAACGCGGTCACGCCCAGCACCAGCTTCATCCGGTCGACGCGCGAGGCGAACCAGCTATACGCCGGCACGTAGGCCATCAAGAGCAGGGCCTGGGCGGCGGAGGCGTAGGTCTTCACCTCGGCGGGCCCGCGGATGCCCAGCCGCTGCAGGCTCTCCGGCACGCTGGCGTTGAGGATCAGCGGCTCGCGGACGGTCTTGATGATGTAGTAGCAGACGAGTATGACGAAGATGTTGACGAGCATCAGCAAGGCCCGCCCCGCTTCGCCGGGACGCACTTCGCTGACCAAGCCCAGCAGCCGCTCGAGCGGCCCGGGCTTCGCGGCGTTCGGATCTGGGACGGGCGTGGCGCTCATCGGACCTCCTAGCGTACCCGGTTGCGCTGCGCGACGGGCTTGGTCCCGCTCGCGAAGTGGAACTGGAAACCGCCTTGCTCGCTCCAGGCGACGTCGAAGCGCACCATCTCGGAGCCGGGCACGAGCAGGCGCAGGCCTGCACCCAACCCGCCGCGGCCTCGCTTCCAACGGAACTCGTCGGACGTGCTCCACGCGAGCCCCGCGTCGGCGAACAGCGCGAAGTCGAGCCCCAGTTTGAACGCGAACTTCGAGATGTCCCAGCGCCGCAGCGGCATCAGGTTCCACGAGTACTCGGCCGTGCCGATCATCTGGTTCTTGCCGAAGAGCTGCTGCCCCAGGTCAGCGACCTGGTAGCCGCGGATCGTGTTGGCGCCGCCAAGGCGGTAGATCATGTAGACGGGAATGTCCTCGTCCACTGTCCCGCTCTGGAGTGAGGTCAGCCCGCTCAGCAACAGCCGCTGTCGCTTGCCGACCGGGAGATACCGGCGAAGGTCCAGGTTCATGGTCCAGAAGTCGGCGTCGCCACCCAGGCCGGTGCGCCACAGCTCCAGCTCGTTCTTCCACCCGCGGCGGGGCATGAACCACGAATCCCGGGTGTCCCAGCCCACGGAGGCTCCGAGGCGCGGCAGCACGTCCTGATTGTCGGGCGCGAGCGTCTTGCCGTCGACGTCGCTCTCCATCCGAAACAGCGAGAACTTGCCCTTCAGGCGGCCGTGCTCCTTGAAGTACTTGCCGACCTCGGGCGAGAACTCGTAGCTGGTCTCTTTGAAATCGTTCAGTGTGTCGGGCCGAGTCAGGCGCGCGCCGTAGAAGTTGAACGAGACGTGGTCGCCTTTGATCCAAGGCCACGAATAGCGCGCCCATTGCTGCTTGGCGTCGCCGAAGTAGGCGCGCGCGGAGAGCGACATGCCGCGCCCCGCGAGATTCAGCGACGACAGCCCCGGCCCCACCGAGAAGCCGTTCTCTTCGGTGTAGCTGAAGCTCACGAAGGGAATGAAGGACGGCATCTCCTTGAAGCGAAACGTCACGCGCACGCCGTCCGCGTCGGGCTCCGCAACGACGCCGATCTCCGCGAAGATCGACAGGTTGTCGAGGCGTTGGACGTCCGCGGCCGCCGTCGCGGCTTTGAAGGGGCTGCCCGCGCGCGTCTCGAGCTCGCGGGTGATCACGTACTCGCGCGTGACCTTGTGGCCGGTCAGCTCGAGCTTGGTGACCGGACGATTCTCGTAAGCCGCGAGAGCGGCCAGGTCCACATCAGCGGACGCGGATGCGGCGCCCAGCCAGAATGCAACGATGGCCGTCGAACGGCCGGCGCGACAGAGGCTGGGCCGTCCTGGGCGTGGAGCGAGTGCAGCCACGCCAGGACAGCCATCCGATGACAGTGTCGAGAGCCCGACCTACTTCTTGGCCGATCCGGGAGGGAAGTCCTTGAACATCTTCTCGGAGGCCTTGTCGAGCTTCTTCCGGTTCTTGTCCGCCTTGTCGGAAAGCTCGTCGGTCGCCGTGCCGCGGAACATGAGTTGCTTCGTCTTCGCGTCGAAGATGTCGACGACCAGCGTGCCCACCACGTACTCGGTGGTCGTGGTCGACGCCGACCCCATGCCCATCGCGCCAAAGCCGCGGTAGCCATACCCACCGCCGCCGCTGTAGAAAGTGTTCAGCTCGCGCTTCGTCGTCGTGGCGCCGTGGAGCATGACGTTCGCGTCCGCCTTGCCCTCCTCCGCCTTGGTCCAGCCTCTGCCGGTGAGCGCCTCCGTGATCTCGTCAACGACCCTCTTCTCGCCGATGGAATTGCCCCACGCGGTGCCGAGCTTGACCGAGAACGTCTTGATGGCGCCGAAGTTGGCGGCCTTGTCATAGTCCGTCTTCACGTCCTGCGCGAAGGCCGTCGCGCCCAGCGACGCGAAAACGGCCGCGGCAACGAAAGTACGAGTCTTCATATCTTCACATTCTCCTTGTTCGCCCCTATACGACGATGTCGACGCTCAGCGGCCGAGCTAGCCGGAACTCGAGGGCCGTGCCCGGCGCGCCCGCGCGCGTTCTCGCTGGACCTACTTTACGCTGTAACTCCGGCCCTCGAGACAGGCGCCGAAGGCCTTGTTGAACGTCGCTTTGCTCTGCTGGTCCTGCGCCTGAGCCTGCTGTTGTGCTTGCTGTTGGGCCTGTTGCGCGGCCTGTTGCTGCTGCTTCTTCCCCTTGACCTTGCCCTTCACGGCCCCCCGCGCCGCGCCCTTGGCCGCCCCTTCACCGGTGTCTTCGCCCGCGATGTCGGCGATGGCGGCCCCCGTCGCGGCCCCCTTGGCCGCGCCCTTCACCGCCGAGCCGTCCGGCCCCTGCTGCGCCGGCTGCTGAGCCTGCTGCGCTGGGGCCGGCGGCGCGAGCGGATCGATGTTCGTCTGCTGGCGTGCCCACGCGTAGCACTCGCCCTCGTCCTTCTGTTGCTGCGCCTTGTCCTGGTTGTTCGCCGGATAGACGAACAGGCCGAGCGATGCGGGGCTCGCCGTCGGGGGCGGGGCCTGCCCCCCGGGAGCCTGGGCCAAAGCCAGAGACGCTGCCAGGACGACCACGGCCACGGCGACCATCCACGTCCCTTTGTCACGCATCATGACGAACTCCCTTTTCTGCAGGCTCACGACGCCCGCGCTCCCATCACGCTACTTCGCCTCGACCGTGACCTTGAGAATGCGCCCGGTGAATTTGGTGGCGCCCTGCTTGTAGTCCTCCGTCACCGGGGTCTCGTTGTCCATCCCGACGTCGACTCCTTCGTCGGCCGAGTAGAGGAAGGGCATCGTGCGCGGGACGCGCGCCTCAGCGACCTGCTTCCCGTCCACGCTCAGCCGACTCATACCCCCGGAGCCGGGCTTTCCGCCGTCGTAGGCGAACTCGTAGAAGATCGTGTGTCGGCCGGGCGAAAGCGCCTGGGGCGAAGAAACCGTGGTTCGCGCCAGGCCCCCGAAGTTGTAGACCTCGTGGACGCGGCCGCCCTTCATGTACAGGCTCCAGCCGCCGAATCGCCCGGCCTGCGCGATGATCACGCCGTTCGCGCCGCCTTTCGGCACCTCGATGTCGGCGGTGATCGCGCTCGAGCGCCCCTTGATGTTGATGAAGGCGTTCTCGGTGATGCCCGTCATGCCCTCGTTGAGGACGAGCGAGGTCCGCGAGCCGATCAGGTCCGGACGACCCGCTATCCGCGCGTCGAAGCGCTCCGCGCGGCGGTCGTCCAGCGGGAACACGTGATTGCGGATCGCTTCCTTGGTGAAGACGTCCTGCAGCTCCTTCAGCTTCTGCGGATTCTGTGCCGCCAGGTCGTTGGCCTGGCTGAAGTCCTCGGCGACGTTGTACAGCTCCCAGCGATCCTTGTCGAATGTCGGAAGGTTGGCCACCATCAGCCACGGAATCGAGTGGCGCGTGGCCGCGACCCAGCCTTCGTGGTAGATGGCGCGGTTGCCGAACATCTCGAAGTACTGCGTCTTGCGGCGATCCGCGGCCGCGGGATCGTCGAACGTGTACAGCATCGACACGCCATCCATCGGGTGCTGTTTCGTGCCGTTGACGATCGTCGGCTGCGGAAGCCCGGCGGCTTCGAGCACCGTCGGCGCCACGTCGATCACGTGATGGAACTGCGCCCGGATCTCCCCGTGCGCGTTCTTGATCCGCGCCGGCCAGTGGATCACCATCGGGTTGCGCGTGCCGCCGAAGTGCGAGGCGACCTGCTTCGTCCACTGGAACGGCGTGTTGCCCGCGTGCGCCCAGCCGATCGAGAAGTGCGGGAATGTGTTCGGCCCGCCCCATTCGTCGAGGTGCGACAACTGTGAGGAGACGTCGCTGACGATGCCGTTCAGGGCCAGGATCTCGTTGTAGCTGCCGTCGGGACCGCCTTCGGCGCTGGATCCGTTGTCTCCCACGATGTAGAAGAACAGCGTGTTGTCGAGCTCGCCCATCTCCCGGATCGCCTCGACCAGGCGGCCGACCT
>CAZVOI010001206.1:0-2283 GCA_964628275.1 uncultured Acidobacteriota bacterium
CCGAGATGCCGATGTTCGCCCGGTCGGCGGCGAACGTGATGTTGACCGGGGACCCGCTCTGGATGATCGTCACGCCCGAGATCTGCCAGCCCGCCAGCAGGTACTTCACGAGCGGCTGCGTCGAGCTCTTGAAGAACGGCACCTCGTAGAGGTAGCTCGCCGCGAAGCGGTGCGGGATGTCCCAGTTCGCAGGCCCGTAGTCGGCCCAGATGTCGTAGTTGTTCATCACCGAGCTGCCGCCGTTCGAGTGGGTGCCCATGTCGCGCGTGCGCGACCAGGTGTAGTGCAGGTCGGCCTGCAGGCCGTGGCTCATCCGCTTGTGCAGGATCACCGAGACCGCGTCGTAGTCCGCGATCAGGTCGTTCTGGATGATGCGGCGGCTCCTGTACGTCTGGCTGGGCCGGCGCGGGTCGACCGCTCCGGGGCCCGGCTGCGGCGTGTTGTTGAAGAAGCTGCGGTCCAGGTGGCTGGTGTTCGAGCCGACGTACTGGAGGTCGAGCGCCAGGTTCCAGCCGAGCTCGCGCTGAATGTCGAAGCTCCACTGGTCCTTGCGGGCGTTCGGCAGGTGGCGGGTGGGCGAGATCACGTCGGGCCGCCCGGCCGGCCCGACGACGCCAGTCGGGCGCTCGAAGGACAACGTCGGGAAAGCGGGGTCCGACGTGTACGTAGTCACGGCTGCGAGCGGAGGGTTGTTGGTCAGGAACGTGAACGTGTTCATCTGGTTCGGGTTGTAGTAGATCCCGAAGCCCGCGCGCAGCACGGTCTTCTCGCCCAGCCGGTAGGTGGCGCCCAGCCGCGGAGCAATGTCCGAGCGGTTCGGCTCGTGGAACTCGAAGCCCTCGGTGGGGAAGCTGGACGGGATGAGCGTCTCGAAGTCCTCGGCCAGCATCGAGGCGTACCCGGCGTAGGTCTGGACGGGCGTGTTGAGCTCGTAGCGCAGGCCGAGGCTGAGTGTCAGGTTCCGCGTCGCCTGCCAGACGTCGTTGATGAAGAACCCGTTGCGCCAGCCGCCGACGTGGCCCTGCAGCTGGTCGGTGGGCGGGATCACCGTGCGCGGCAGCCCGAGCATGAAGTCCGACACCGAGTAGCCGGTGATGTCGCCGGTGAAGTTGAAGAGGCCGCGCGCATCGTTCGCCGCCTTGCGCCCCGTCGCCAGCCGCCGCAGGTCGAACCCGGCACGGATGTTGTGCGAGCCGCGGGTGTAGGAGAGCACGTCCGACACCTGGTAGGTGGTGTCGAACTGCTCCCAGTTCGTGCCGCCGGCGCCGAGCCCGCTGAAATTGCTGAGGTTGATGCTGGGGATGCCGGGATTGCTGTACCTCACGTCGCCGTCGAACCCCGGAATGCCGAGCGCCGAACCCGCGTCCTCCGGGCCGTTCACGGAGAAGGTGTTCAGCGTGTCGAACTCGATCCGGTGGTAGCCGATCCGGAAGTCGTTGTACAGGTTCGGGCTCAGCGTGTGGGTATAGCCCAGCAGCCAGTTCTTGTTGACGCGCGGCTGCGTCACGGCCGTGACCGGGATTGCCGCGTTGAATGGGTTGGTGCTGTAGCTCTTGTGCCAGTTGTACCGGAGGCTCAGGCGGATCTTGTTGTTGACGTTGTGATCGAGGCGGCCCAGGAACTGGTCCACCTTGTCGTCGAAGGCGCTCGGTCCCTGGTAGTTGTTGGCGGTGCCCGGCCGGCTCGCCTTCGGGTAGTACTGGAGGAGCTGGAGCGAGGTCGGCGAAAGCAGCGACGGGGGAATGATGTTGCCGGGGAACGGCTGCCCGGTGGCGGGGTTCTTGATCGGCGTCGTGATCTCGCTGAAGTTGCCCTGGCGCATCAGGTCCGTCGGGACCGAGGCGAACGGGCTCGAGATTGCCTCCGCGCGGACGCCTTCGTACGCGAGCATGAAGAAGGTCTTGTCGCGGCCGTTGTACACGCCCGGGATCGCGAGCGGGCCGTCGAGCTCGGCCCCGAACTGCTTGCGATTGCGCGGGTTCTTCGGAAGGTCCGGGTTCTCGAAGTAGCCGCGCTCGTCGAGCGACTCGTCTTCGAAGAAGCTGAAGACGGAACCGTGGAGGGCGTTGGTGCCGCTCTTGGTGACCACGTTGATGTGGACGCCCAGGTAGGCGCCGTACTCGGCCGAGGTGCTGCCGGTCTGGATCTGAATCTCCGTCACCGCGTCGGCGATCGGACGCATGCTGGTCGCCGCGAGCAGGTTGGAGGAGGAGTTGAGGCCGTCGAGCGACAGGCTGTTCTGGATTTCCCGCTGGCCCGCGCCTCTGAAGCTCAGGCCGATAT
>CAZVOI010001207.1:0-6290 GCA_964628275.1 uncultured Acidobacteriota bacterium
GCAGCCGTGTAGTTCGCGTAGACCGCGCGGTGCGCCGGGACTTGGTAGGAAAAATTGGCGTCGTTCGGACACACTGGGACGCACTTGTCGCAGTTGATGCAGTCGAAAAGCCAGAGCTTGGAGCCGATCTTGCGCGGCACGGCCCGGTTCTTCTCCGCTTTGTAGCGCGGGTCGGCGGTGGCCTTGGCTACGAGGACCGGCGTGCTGCGGAGCGCGGCCTCGTGTGCGTTCTTGGCGTCGTCGCCGGCGGTCTTGATCACGTAGTCGGCGATCGTGCGGACGCTGAGCGCCCGCATCCGCTCCTCGAGCCGGTCCAGGTACGCGGGCAGGCGCCCGTAGCCCCCGGGACGCAACAGGTCGGTGCAGGTGGTGATCGGCGTGAAGCCGAGCGCCACGCAGTCGGGGAAGTTCTGGTTGTCGAGGCCGGCCGAGAACGAGATCGGCACCTGCGGCCGGGCCTTTCGGTACTTCTCGACCAGGTTCAGCGTGATCACGTGCAGCGGCTGTCCGGAGAGGTACTGAACCGCCTCGCTCTTGGGGAAGAAGTGCTTGTGGTTCCGCACCACCAGCGTGTTCGAGAACTTGACCTGGAACGTCCGCCCGAGCGAGCGCGCCAGCTCACCCATCCGGTCGGTCAGCTCCAGGCACTGCTCCCACTGCAGGTCCTTCTCGAAGTCCTCGGCGCGCGTCTGAACTTCGTTGTAGCCGAGGACGTCGTGCAGCAGTTCGTCGACGCGCGCTTTCCCGAGCAGCGTCGGGTTGAGCTTGACCGTGACGTGCACGCCCATCTCGAGGAGCAGGAAGCGGACGATGCCTTCGATCTCGTGAGCGGGGCAGCCATGGAAGGTGGAGAGCGTGATCTGGTCAGAGAGGTTGGTCCGGAATTCCAGGTCTCGGAACCGGCGTAGCTCGTCCGGAATCTGCTCGCGCAGCGCGTCGACCTCGTGAGCCGCGTTCCGCATCGACTCGATCCAGGCGACGACGGGCGCCGAACGGATTCCCGCGAGGTCATAGCCCACGCTCATGTCGAGGATGGTGTCGTCCTGGGGCGACGGCTGGGGGCGCTCGAGGACGTTGGCCGCGCGGACGATGTCGATCAGCATCGAGCCCTTGACGTACTCGCGCAGCGAGTCGGCGAGCCGAAGCTCCTGGCTCCATTCGACGTTGTAGCCGACGTTGCTCGCGTCGATGCAGGGTCGCGGGATCGTCAAGCGGTCGTTGATCTGGACGGTCTTCAGCTCCAGGATCCGGCTGCCAGCGAGCCAGGACAGCAGGATGTTCTGTGCCATCTGGTCCTGGGGCCCCGCCGCGGGCCCCAGGGGATTGCCGGCGCGCCGGCCATGGAACAGCACCGACAAGTCCAGATCGGGCGAGCCGCGCCAGAACTTGCGCTTGGGAAGGTCGTAGATCTTCGATTCCCGCTCGAGCTCGCGGAACAGCCGCCGCAGCAGGCTGCCGAACGGCGCGGGAATCAGCTCGGCCATCGACTCAATGCACTGGCGCGGAGTGAAACAGCCTGACCGAGTGCACCAAGCCGTCGACCGCGTCGATTTCCTTTCTGGCGTCGTCGCGAGCGCAGGAGTACGAGATCAGCAGCGCGGTCTCGTCGTCGGTCACAGACCAGTAGCGCCAATAGCCGTCGCCGTCCTCGCGGCGATAGTAGTAGATCCGGCAGCCGAGGCCGGCGAAGCCGGTGACCTCGTCTTCCGACACGCCCCTGCCGATCGATTGCAGGAAGCGGGTCAGGAAATCGGCGCCGCCGAAGTTCCCCTGCTTGCCTCCGGCGTGGCGTCCGCCCGAGATGTAGAGCGTGCCGTGGGTGGTGTGAAACGTCGTCACGCAGTCCTCGGTTTCGTGGTCCCAGCCTTCGGGAAAGTCGAGCGTGAACCAGCCCAGGGGATCGGTGAGCACCGGCATGGCGGAACGGGGGCTACTCTACGACGTTCTCAGCACCGCAAGAAAGAGATGGGGTTTGGTCCGACTTCGACTGTCGGAATCTCGGACGGCTACGTGATGAGCTTGCCCTCGCGAACGCCGGTGATGGCGCCATTGCGGACCGCGATGCCGCCACCCACGATCACGTCGCGGATGCCGACCGGGAACTGGAGCGGGTCGTCGAAGGTCGCCTTGTCCTCGACGGTGAGGGGGTGGAACACGACCAGGTTCGCGCGCAAGCCGGGGCGAATCGCCCCCAGGTTCGTGAAGCCGTAAGCCTCGGCCGCCTGTGACGTCATCTTGCGAACGGCTTCCTCGAGCGTGAGCGTGCGCCGGTCGCGCACGTAGCGTGCGAGGACGCGCGGATAGCTGCCGTAGGCACGCGGGTGCGGCCGGCCTCCGAGCAGGCCGTCGGTGCACAGCGCCGCCCAGGGCTGCTTCAGGAACTGCTCCACGGTGTCCTCGTCCTGCGAGAACGAGACCATCGCAACGCCCAGGCGCTCGTCGCGCAGCAGGTCGAATGCCGTCTCGAAGGAATCCTTCTTCTCGTCGCGAGCCACATCGGCCAGCGTCTTGCCGAGCCACTCGAGATGGCGGCCTGAAGGAATGTCGGCGATCTGGATGCCTTCGGGCCCGCTCCATTTCCAGAAGTTGTCCCAGTCGCAGGGCTCGGGGTCGGCCATCTGGGCACGCATCCGCGCGCGTTCGCCGGCGTCGTTCAAGCGCCTGACAGCCGCGTCGCCACCGCCGGCGTGAGCCCATGGCGGCAGGATCGCGCCGAGCAGCGTGCTGCCCGCGATGTAGGGATACTGGTCGGCCGTGACGCGCACGCCGTTGGCTCGCGCATCGTCGATCCGCCGCGACATCGCCTCGGCCTTCGACCAGTTCTGGCGGCCGGCGATCTTGATGTGCGAGATGTGGATCGCACAGCCTGACTGCGCGCCGACATGGACCATCTCGTCGACCGCCTCCAGGACGCGATCGCTCTCGCTGCGGATGTGAACGACCAGCGGCCGTTTGGCTTTCGCCAGCACGCGTCCCAGCGCGATCAGCTCGGCGGTGTCGGCGTAACAGCACGGCGGGTAGATCAGGCCCGTCGACATCCCGCAGGCGCCCTCGGCGATCGCGACCTCCAAGAGCGCCTGCATCCGCGCCAGCTCTTCGGGGTTGGCGCGCCGGTTGCCGCCGCCCATCGCGCACTGGCGCAGCGCCCCGTGCGGCGCGAGGTAGGCCATGTCCTGAGCCGGACGCGCGGCTGCGACGCGAGCCAGGTACTCGCCGACGCTGGCCCAGTCCCAGACGACGCCAAAGTCGCCGTCGAGTCCGGCCAGCGACTGCTTCCAGGCTGCGCGGTCCTCCGGCCGCACCGGCGCGGGAGCGATGCCGTCCTGGCCGAGCACCTCGAGCGTGATGCCCTGGCGCAGCTTCATCGGCAGCGTCGGCTCGGCGATCACACGCAGGTCCGAGTGCGAGTGCGCGTCGATGAAACCGGGCGCCACGACGTGGCCGGTGCAGTCGATGCTCTCCCGCGCCTCGAGCCTCGGACCGATCGCGGCGATGCGGTCGCCCAGCAGCGCCACGTCGGCCAGCCGGCGCGGTTCACCGCTCCCGTCCACCAGCATGCCGTTCTCGAGGACGAGGTCGTACCGGCGTTCGCTCAGAGGATGTCCTTCGCGATGTCGCCGTAGCTCTCTGGCCTTCGATCCCGATAGAACTGCCAGTGCGCGCGCACCTTGTCGATCATGTCGAGGTCGAGGTCGGCAACCACCAGCTCGTCTTGATCGCGGCTGCCCATCGACAGGATCTGTCCGTACGGGTTGCAGAAGTAGGACGACCCGTAGAACTCGCCGAACTTCCAGGGCTCCTCGCGGCCCACGCGGTTGTTGGTGCCCACGAAGTAACCGTTCGCGATCGCCATCGAGGTCTGCTCGATCTTCCAGAGGTTGTCGGAGTGACCGGAGGTCGTGGCCGACGGCACGAACACGATCTCCGCGCCGTGCAGCCCTAGCAGCCGGCCGCCCTCGGGGAAGTGGCGGTCGTAACAGATGTACACGCCGATCGTGGCATGGCGCGTCTTGAAAACGGGGTAGCCGAGGTTGCCGGGCTTGAAGTAGAACTTCTCCCAGAACGCGGGCAGGCAGTGCGGGATATGGTTCTTACGGTACTTGCCCAGGAAGCTGCCGTCGGCGTCGATCACCGCCGCGGTGTTGTAATAGATGCCGGTCGCCTCTTCTTCGTAGACCGGCACCACCATCGCCATCTGGTGCTTCTTCGCCATCTCCTGCATCAGCCGCGTGGTCGGCCCGTCCGGCACGCGTTCGCTGAAGTGATACCAGCGCGTATCCTGCTCGGCGGCGAAGTAGGGGCCGTAGAAGAGCTCCTGCAAGCAGAGGATCTGGACTCCCTTGGCGCCGGCCTCGTCGATCATCCGAATGTGCTTCTCGATCATCGCCTGCTTGACTTCCTCGAGGCTCGACTCGGCGGGCGACTTTACGTTTCGGGCCTGGATCAGGCCGCAGCGGACGGTTCTGGGCATGCGCGGAGTCTAGCGTCCCGCCCGTTATGATTCGCTCTCGGGAGGTTGGATGCAGCAGGCCATCGTCGCAGTCGCCTGTCTTGTTGGAGTTGGAGCGGCCGCGCTCGAGCTCGTGCGCGCCCACTTGGCGAAGCTCGCGGAGTGACGGGTGTGCTCGAGGTCCGGCCGCTGGCGAGCCGCGAAGACGCCGAGTGGTGCGCGCGCACGATGTCGTCGACTGATCCGTGGATCACGCTGCAGCGCGGTCAACCGGAATGCCACGCGCTCGTCACGAACCCCGAGCGCGAGACCTGGGTCGGCTGGCGCGGCGAGACGCGCGCCGGCTTCGCGATCCTGAGCTTGAAAGGCGGCTTCGTGGGCTACTTGCAGTCGCTGTGCATGGCCGAGGACGCTCGCGGCCAGGGGCTCGGCACGGAACTGCTCGGTGTCGTCGAGGAGCGCGTCTTCCGGGATTTCAAGAACTTCTTCCTGTGCGTGTCCTCGTTCAACCCGCGCGCCCGCGCGCTCTACGAACGGCTCGGCTTCGAGCCCGTGGGCGTGCTGCACGACTACGTCGTGAAGGGTCACGACGAGCTGCTGATGCGAAAGACGCGCGGTCCGCTGGTCCCGTAGCGCTCAGAACGCCACGCTCGCTCCCAGCTCAAGCCTGCGCCCGGCTCCGCGAGCAGCGGCTGTCCGAAGGACGGCGACGTCAGGACTCCCGAGTAGCCGCGAACGTTGGTGTGGTTGGTGAGGTTGAAGGCCTGCCCCTACACGAACACCTGGAAACGGTGGCCGCTTTCACGCTGGTTCCGGTTGGGCGGCGCGAACCGGCCGCTACCAGCCGAACGCCGAGACGACCACTCCGGTCGCCACGACCAGGCCCCCGGCGAGCGCGTCTGCGTAGCGATCCAGCCACGGCGCCGAGAGCCGCTTCACGACCCCGGCGCGGGCGGCCATCACTAGCGCCAGCATCGAGCCCAAAGTCGCGACCTCATAGATCGCGATCAGGGCCAAGAGCCGCGGCCAGCCCAGCGGCGCGGCGGCAATCATGATCGGGATCAGGCGCACGCACGGGTCGGCGCTGAACAGCAACAGCAGCGCACCCACGGTGGCGCGCGTGGGGTCGTGCACGTGGTCGAAGTGAACGTGCGAGTGACCGTGTAACCGATCCGCGACGGCGCGCCGCAGGCCCCAGGTGCCGTAGACGAGCCCGAAGCCGATCAGCAGGACTCCGGCGACGGACTCTAGCTGGGTTCCGAAGATCTCCAGGACCTCGCGGCCGAGAACGAGGGCCAGCAGGCCCAGAAGGACCGAAACCGTCACGTGGCCGAAGCCGCACAGGAGCGTCACCTGTGCCGTCAGCCGGGCAGACCAGCCTCGTGCCCGCGCCACCGCCATGAACGGCACCCAGTGGTCCGGTGCGATCGAGTGGAGGGCGCCCACGGTCCCAGCCGTCGCTGCCAGCGCCCAGAAGAGCCCGTCGTGGGTCAAGCCGTTTCTCCGCCTAGCGAAGGCGCGATCTTGACCAGCAGTGGGTCCCAGCGGGTGCTGACGCGGTGGATGTAGTCGGCAAACAACTCCTTGCCGACACCGGTCTCGCCGATCAGCAGGACCGTGGTGTCCGAATTGGCGAGGCGGGTTGAGTCTAGCTCAAGGCCGGGGTTGGGCGTCGGCGGAACCACTACAATCCAGGCGCATGGCCACGCCCGCCCTGGAGGTCATCGGGGCCCGTCGCAGCTTCGGCGGCCAGACCGCCCTCGACGGGACCGATCTCCACGTGGGGGCTGGCGAGCTCTACGCCTTGCTCGGCCCGAACGGGGCCGGCAAATCGACCCTG
>CAZVOI010001208.1:0-1572 GCA_964628275.1 uncultured Acidobacteriota bacterium
GACGCCGGGCTTGATGCCGCCGCCGGCGAGCCACATCGTGAAGGCGCGCGGATGGTGGTCGCGGCCCAGGAATTTCGAGCCATTGCGCTCCTCGTTCATCGGCGTGCGGCCGAACTCGCCGCCCCACACCACCAGCGTCGATTCCAGCAGCCCGCGCCGCTTCAGGTCCAGGACCAGCGCCGCGGCGGCCTGGTCGGTCTCGCGGCACAGTTGGCGCAGGCCGTTGGTGATGTCGGTGCGGCTGCTGGTTCCGTGATGGTCCCAGCCGCGGTGATAGAGCTGCACGAAGCGCACCCCGCGCTCGACCAGCCGGCGCGCCAGCAGGCAGTTGTTCGCGAACGAGCGCTTGCCCGGCTGGGTGCCGTAGAGCGCGTGCGTCTCCGCCGGCTCCTGGGCCAGGTCGGCCAGCTCCGGCACGCTCGTCTGCATCTTGAACGCCGTCTCGAACGCGGCGATCCGCGTCTCGATCTCCGGATCGCCGGTCACCCGGAGACGCAGCCGGTTCAAGGCGCCGATCACGTCGAGCGACGCCCGGCGGTCCTCCGGCCGGACACCGGGCGGGTTGGTCAGGAACAGCACCGGCTCGCCCTGCGAGCGGAACTCGACACCCTGGTGCACGCTGGGCAGGAAGCCCGATCCCCAGCAGCTCCGGCCTCCGTCGGGCTGGTTCTCGCCCGAGAGCAGCACCACGAAACCGGGCAGCTCGCGCGACTCGCTGCCCAGGCCGTAGACGAGCCAAGCGCCGAGCGACGGCCGGCCCACCAGCTGGTGGCCGCTGTTCATGAAGATCTGCGCCGGCGCGTGGTTGAACTGGGTGGTGCGAATCGACCTCAGGATCGCGATGTCGTCCACCATTGCCGCCGTGTGCGGCAGCAGCTCGGAGACGAGAGCCCCCGACTGGCCGTGCTGCCGAAACGCGTACGGCGAGCCCAGCAGCTTCGGGGTGCCGCGGATGAACGCGAAGCGCTCGCCCTTCACGAGGTCGTCGGGGATCGGCTTGCCGTCGAACTGGTTCAGCTTGGGCTTGTGGTCGAACAGGTCGAGCTGCGAGGGCGCGCCCGCCATGAACAAGAAGATGATGTTCTTGGCTTTCGGCGCGGTGGCCGCGAACACATCTTCACGCAGCAGGCCGCCGAGAGCCATCGCGCCGATGCCGAAGCCTGTCTGGCGGAAGAAGTGGCGCCGGGTGCGGAGCCGCAGCGCCTCGCGGTGGTGAGTCACCGGCCTACTCCTTCACCAGGGTTTCGTCCAGGTTCAAGACGACGTTCGCGAGCATCGTCCAGGCCGCGCGCTCGGCTGATGCGCCGCCCCCGGGCGCCGCGTCTTCGATCCCCAAGACTTGTCGCGCCGCGCCCGGATCCTGGCGGAAGCGCGCGAGCTGCTGGGCGTGGAACGCCAAGAGCCGCGCCCGCTCCGCCGCGGTCGGCCGCCGCGACGTGCCCAGCCGGAAGGCGTGGTCGGCGCGCTCGGCCGCCGTGCGGTCGGCTTCCTTCAGGACGCGTCCCGCGAGGGCGCGCGCGGCGGCGAAGAACGCGGGATCGTTGAGCGTGACCAGCGCCTGTAGCGGCGTGT
>CAZVOI010001209.1:0-1859 GCA_964628275.1 uncultured Acidobacteriota bacterium
CAGCCGGCGCCAGAGGGTCGGGCGTCCGCCACGCTCGGCGCCGATCCGGGCGCCGAGAGCCGAACGGTTCCCAGGGCCCTGCTCGAGGGCGACCTGCAGCCAGTGGTTCGTGCGGCCGGCCTGATTGAGCAGCAACCTGACCGGACCGCCGTTGGTGGTGACGACGATGTCTGTGTCGCCATCGTTGTCGATGTCGCCGAACGCCGCGCCGCGGCTGATCTCGGCGCGCGCGAACGCAGGACCACCTGAAGCGCTCGTTTCGACGAAGCGCCCCGCGCCGGTGTTGTGGAAGAGCTGGTTCTTCATCCGGAACGGCGCCGGCTGGCCGCGTTGCGCCTCGATCACGTTGACCGCGCCGTTGGCGACGAACAGGTCGAGCCAGCCGTCGTTGTCGTAGTCGAACCAGTCGGCGCCGAAGCCGGTGAACGCCGCCGTTGGGGCGGCCAGGCCGGCGCGCACTCGCTGATCCTCGAAGTTGCCTTTTCCGTCGTTCACGTAGAGAGCGAATGTCTCCCCGACGATGTTCGTGACGAAGAGGTCCTCGTCGCCGTCCGCGTCAAAGTCTCCGGACGCGATCCCCATGCTGCCCTCGGGATTGCCGGCGGCGTTGAGCGCAGAACCCGAGAGCAGCCCCTCGTCCACGAACGTCCCGTCGTGGCGGTTGATCCAGAGCTGGTTCGGCGTCGCGTCGTTCGCGACATACAGGTCGAGCCAGCCGTCGCCGTTGTAGTCGCCCGCCACCACGCCGAGGCCTGCGCCATCGGCCTTGCTGATGCCGGCGGTCTCGGTGACGTCCGTGAAGCGGCCGCCGCCTTCGTTCCGGTACAGGCGGTCCGGCGCGGGACGATACGCGCGCGGGCCGCAGTAGTCGCGCGCGCCCAGCGCGTCGGTGCACGTCTTGCTGCCCGCCACGCTGAAATCCACGTAGTTCGCGACGAACAGGTCGAGATCGCCATCGCGGTCGTAGTCCAGGAAGACCGCGCTGGTGCTCCAGAGCGCGTCGCTGACGCCTGCCTCCTTGGTCACGTCGCTGAAGGTCCCGTTACCGTTGTTGCGAAATAGCGTCTCCGGGCCGAACGACGTGACGAACAGGTCCATGTCGCCGTCGTTGTCGTAATCGCCGACCGCGGCGCCCATTCCGTACGCGGCGAGCCCCACACCCGCACGCGCGGTGACGTCCGTGAAGCGCAGCGTCCTTTGGCCGTCGGCCGCGACCTCGAGGTCGTTGCGGAAGAGGCGGCTCGTCGGCGCGCCGCCGCCAGCGCTTCCCTCGAGTGCGCCACCCTGCACGAGAAAGACGTCGAGGTCGCCGTCCTTGTCGTAGTCGAACAGGGCGACACCAGAGCCCATCATCTCGGGCAGATGGTATTTTCCGCTCGCGCCGTTGACATGGGTGAACACGAGGCCCACGGCGGAAGCAGACTCGACGAAGAGCGGCTCCTCGGCCCGCAGCCAAGCGTACCTTCCGCCTGAAGGCGTTAGCCCCATCCATAGCAGCGCGGCGATCATCATGATGAGGCGGGTGGACGTCATTTTAGCGAAGTCAGCTAGCCGCGGACGTCGTTGTGAAGCGAGAGATCGCGCTCGCGAGACTCCGGTCCGCTCACGCGCGGCCGGATCTCGCGCAAGTGGTCGAGGTGCCGACGCAGCTCCAGCAAGCGCTCGACCAGAAACGTCATCGCGCGAGCGCCGCGAGCTTGCGCTCCCGGGCGCGCCGTAGGAAGGGCTCGACGTCGGCGGCCCGAAGCTGCGTGTCCCGCCGATAGGCATGATCGGCTTCGGCGTCGGAGCAGCGCAAGCGGCGGCCGGCCGTCACGATCCGCCGGCCGAGCAGTGGTGGCGCGTCGTTCAGGATCACG
>CAZVOI010001210.1:0-2411 GCA_964628275.1 uncultured Acidobacteriota bacterium
CGGTCCTGAAGACGGAGCCCGAATGGAGCGCGCTGCCGGTGGGCATTCCGCCGAGCGTGCGGCGCCTGCTGCGGCGGTGCCTGGAGAAGGACGCGCGGCGGCGCATCCAGGCGATCGGCGAGGCGCGGATCGCGATCGAGGACGCGCTCATCGGCCGAGAGGAGTCGGCGACGGCCGAGCGCGCGGCGGCGGGGGTCGCGCCGCTCTGGCGCCGGGCGCTGCCATGGACTCTCGCGGGTGGGCTGGCCCTGCTCGTGCTCGTCCTCTGGGCGCCGTGGCGGCCGGCCCCCGAGGCGACGGCGCCCGTGCGCCTGAGCGTGGAGCTGGGCGCCGACGCCTCGCTCGCGATGGTTTTTGGGGGGACCGCGGCGATCCTCTCCCCCGACGGCAAGCTGCTCGCCTTCACTGCGAGCAAAGCCGCTGGCCAGCGGTCGAAGCTCTACGTGCGCCGGCTCGAGCAGCTACAGGCTTCCCCATTGTCGGGGACCGAAGGCGCTCGCAACCCGTTCTTCTCGCCCGACTCTCAGTGGCTCGGCTTCTTCGCCGACGGCAAGCTCAAGAAGGTCGCCGTGACGGGCGGCGCGGCCGTGACCCTCTGCGATGCCCCGGACGAACGGGGCGGAACCTGGAGCGAGGACGGCACGATCCTCTTCACGCCTCAACCCGCCGGGGGCCTCGCGCGTGTGTCCTCGGCGGGAGGGACGCCGGAGGTCCTGACGACGCCCGATCAGGCCGCCGGAGCGTCTTCGGATCGGTGGCCGCAGGCGCTGCCCGGCGGCAAGGCGGTGCTCTTCACGGCCGGCGCCGCCGGCGATTTCGAAAACGCGAGCATCGTCGTGCAGTCGCTGCCCAAAGGCCCGAGGAAGGTCTTGCAGCGAGGCGGCTACCACGGCCGCTACCTTCGCAGCGGCCACATCGTCTACATCCACGAAGGGACGCTCTTCGGATCACCCTTAGACCTCGGCCGGCTGGAGCTCCTCGGTCCGCCCGCGCCCGTCCTCGAAGGCGTAACCGCCAATCCTGGTCCCGGTGGAGCGCAGTTCGCTTTCTCGGACCGCGGCACGCTGGTGTTCCTGCCGGGCCAGAGCACCGGGGCCAGCGTGCCCATTCAATGGATGGACAAGGACGGGAAGACAGAGCCCCTCCGAGCCCTTGCCGGCAACTACGACAACATCCGTTTCTCTCCCGACGGCCAAAGGCTCGCCCTGGACCTCCGCAGCAGGGAGCGGGACGTGTGGGTCTACGAGTGGGGGCGCGACACGATGTCCCGCCTGACCTTCGATCCCGGCGAAGACACGCGGCCGGTGTGGACGCCGGATGGGCGCCGGATCGCCTTCGGCTCGCAGCGGGCGGACAAGGCGACGGCGAACATCTACTGGCAGCGGGCCGATGGGACAGGTGAGGCTGAGCGCCTGACCGAGAGCCAGAACCCGCAGTTCCCGTCATCGTGGCATCCGAGTGGCAAGTTCCTGGCGTTCCAGGAAAACAATCCGCAAACGTTCGGCGACATCTTGATCCTGCCAATGGAGGGGGACGAGACCTCGGGTTGGAAGCCGGGGAAGCCCACCGCGTTCCTGAACAGCCCTTTCTTCGAATTCGCGGCGACCTTCTCCCCCGACGGCCGATGGCTGGCGTACCAGTCCGACGAATCGGGAAGGTGGGAGGTCTGCGTGCGTCCGTTTCCCGGCCCCGGCGGCAAATGGCAGATCTCCACCGGCGGCGGCTTCTTTCCGACCTGGTCTCGAAACCGGAAGGAGCTCTTCTACCAGACGCTCCAGGCCACGTTCATGGTCGCCCCTTACGCCGCGGAGGGGGACTCGTTCCGCGCGGAGAAGCCGCGGCAGTGGTCGCCGGGCCTCATGCCGTTTCGGGGCAACAACTCCCGCGCCTTCGACCTGCACCCGGACGGCCAGCGGGTCGCGGTGCTGAAGGCCGCGGAGCAGCAGACGGACGAAAGGCGCGACCACGTCGTCCTCATCCAGAACTTCTTCGACGAGCTGCGCCGGGTCGCGCCGGCGGGAAAGAAATGACGTTGGTTCCAGGCGCTCGCCTCGGCTCGTACGAGATCGTCTCGCCCATCGGCGCGGGCGGGATGGGCGAGGTCTACCGCGCGCGGGACACCAAGCTCGGCCGTGACGTCGCGATCAAGGTGCTGCCAGAGGCATTCGCATCCGACCACGACCGCATGGTCCGCTTCCAGCGCGAGGCCCACGTCCTCGCTTCGCTCAACCGTCCCCACATCGCCTCGATCTACGGTCTCGAGGACTCGAACACGACGCGCGCGCTGGTCATGGAGTTGGTCGAAGGTCCGACGCTTCAGGAGCGGATCGTCCAGGGCGCGATCCCGCTCGAAGAAGCGTTGGGGATCGCGAAGCAGATGGCCGAGGCCCTCGAGTACGCCCACGAGCACG
>CAZVOI010001211.1:0-2292 GCA_964628275.1 uncultured Acidobacteriota bacterium
CGAGCGTTTGCCCGTCGGGCGACCATGCCGGCGCGTCACTCGACTTCTTCGCGTTCGTGAGTTGTCGCGGGGCGCTCGCGTCGACGTTGGCGAGGAAGATCTCGGTCTCGAACGCGTTCTCCTCCCAGTTCGTCTCGCGCAAGACGTAGGCCACGAATCGGCCGTCGGGTGAGATCGCCGTGGCTTGCGCCCGCTTCAGCGACACCAACGCGTCGAGCGGCGGTGCAGCGGTGGCCAGCGCCTGCAGCGCGGCGGCGACGAGGCTCAGCGGGAGAAGGACACGCATCGCAAACGCTCCTCTTGGTCGAAGGCGCGTCAATGCTAGTACAATCGCCGGATTCGGAGCGGAACATCCAAGGTGACCACGAGCGCGGCGCGGCAGCGCTTCGAAACAATGCTGACGCGCGCCGGCCTGGGCTTCGACTTCGCCGAGGCGGCGCTGCTGGTCGCGGCCGAGGAATATCCGGACCTGAACGTGGGACGCTATCTGGCGCGCCTCGACGAGATGGGCGCGGTGGCCCGCGAGCTGATCCCCGACGCCGAGCCGCTCGCAATTCGGCTACTGGCCTTGAACCGGTACCTGTTCGAACGCGAGGGCTTTCGCGGCAACTCGGCCGAGTACTACGACCCGCGCAATAGCTTCTTGAACGAGGTGCTCGACCGCAAGCTTGGCATCCCGCTCTCGCTGTCCGCCGTGTACCTGGAAGTGGGCCGGCGCAGCGGCTTGGCACTCTCGGGCATCTCGTTCCCGGGCCACTTCCTGGTGCGCGCCGGCGACTCGGAAGACGACGTGATCGTGGACCCGTTCCACGAAGGCGCGCTGCTCTCGGCCGAGGACTGCCAGAAACGCCTCGATCGCGTATACGACGGGAAGGTCAAGCTGGAGCCGAAGATGCTCGAGCCGGTCGGGCCGCGCCCGATGCTGGAGCGGCTGCTGCGCAACCTGAAATCGATCTACGTCCGCGCCGAGGACTATCGCCGTTCGCTGGCGGTGCTCGACCTGCTGCTGATCCTGGACCCGAGGAACGCCGAGGACCTGCGCGACCGCGGTCTGGTGTACGCCGCGCTCGACTGCTACGCGGTGGCGGCGGCGGACCTCGAGGCGCACCTGGTGGCGAGCCCGGAGACGGCGGACGCCGCCAAGGTCGTCTCGAAGATCGTGGAACTGCGGCGGCTGGCCGCGCGCCTCAACTGAAACGACGGATCCCTGAAGAACCAAGGAGTCATCAAATGCTGCTAGCCGAAAAACCCGGCCTCGACATCGCCGCCATCGAGCGGCTGCTCGGCGGCGACGCGCGCGCGCTGCTCGACCACAAGTGCGCGGGCATCTCCAAGACCGACATTCATCTCCCGGGGCCGGATTGGGTGGACCGCGTCGTCCGCGACTCCGATCGCAGCCCGCAGGTGCTGCGCTCGTTGCAGTCGCTGCTCGACAACGGCCGGCTGGGCGGCACCGGCTTTCTCTCGATCCTGCCGGTGGACCAGGGCATCGAGCACTCGGCGGGCGCCTCCTTCGCCAAGAACCCTGCCTACTTCGACCCCGAGAACATCGTCAAGCTCGCGATCGAGGGCGGCTGCAACGCAGTCGCGTCGACGCTCGGTGTGCTCGGATCGGTGGCGCGCCGCTACGCCCACAAGATCCCGTTCCTGATGAAGTTCAACCACAACGAGTTCCTGACCTACCCCAACAAGTTCGACCAGATCTTCTTCGCGTCGGTCAAGCAGGCCCGCGAGATGGGCGCCGTCGCGGTGGGCGCGACGATCTATTTCGGTTCGCCGGAGTCGGCGCGCCAGCTCGTCGAGGTGTCGCAGGCGTTCTCGGCCGCGCACGAGATGGGGATGGCGACGGTGCTCTGGTGCTACCTGCGCAACCCGGCTTTCAAGACGAAGGAGAAGGACTACCACGTCTCGGCCGACCTGACCGGCCAGGCCAACCACCTGGGCGTGACGCTTCAGGCCGACATCATCAAGCAAAAGCTGCCCGAGAACAACGGCGGCTACAACGCCTTGAACTCGAAGGAAAACCCGTACGGCAAGATCGACAAGCGCGTCTACGAGACGCTCACCACCGATCATCCGATCGACTTGACGCGCTATCAGGTCGCCAACTGCTTCATGGGCCGAGCCGGCCTGATCAACTCCGGCGGCGCCTCAGGCGAGAACGACTTCGCCGAGGCGGTGAAGACGGCCGTGATCAACAAGCGCGCCGGCGGCATGGGCCTGATCAGCGGCCGCAAGGCCTTCCAGCGCCCGATGGCCGAGGGCGTGAAGCTACTGAACCAGATCCAGGAC
>CAZVOI010001212.1:0-6266 GCA_964628275.1 uncultured Acidobacteriota bacterium
CCGGCCAAGCGTCGCCGAGCGGACTCCAGAGACACCGGCTCCTGGTAGGCCTCGACGACCCGTTGAGGCGCGCGCTCCCTCCAGAGCGCCAGCGCGGGCCCGGAGACGTGAACGTCGGTCGCGACGCCGCGAGCGTTCAACCTGTCGACCAATGGCATCAAGACACTCGCGCTCCCGGCATCGCCGGAGACGAGCGCCGCGCGCGGCGAGGCAGGCGACTCGCTCAAGCGTCGGGCCGCGTGACCGTGTCCACGACGCGTGCGACGGCGACCGCGCGAGCGAGTGTTCCGCTGTCGTCGCGACCGCTGCGCGCGGCAGTGACCAGCGCGGCAACGCTTTCGTGTAGCTCGTGGCTGAGCGGAGGCAACTTCGGGTCGGCCGGCCGCAGGCTGCGGTATCCCGGAAAATCGGGATCGTCGCCGGCCTCGAACAGCTCGACGCGCCGCTCGCCGTCCACGATCCGTACCCGACCCCGCGCGAAGAAGTGATCCATCTCGAAGATCGAATAGCCGGGGCCGCGCGCTGGAACCAGGAGGGCTTCGGCTCCCGCTTCGAAGCTCAACCGCACGAGCGGGGCTGCCGGATCGCCTGTCAGGGATTCCGACGCCTTCGGCGCCCCGAAGCTGAAGATCAAGCGCTCGAGCGCGTGGCACGCGTGCGATTCGAGCGTGCCGCCGTAGTGAATCGTCGCCCGACGCAGCACGCCCCAGGCGTCGGCATTCACTCGCTCGGCGAAGGCCTGGTAGAAGGGCGTGAAGGCGCGGAAGTAGTTGACGAGGACCGGCCGCCGCCACGCGGCGGCCTGCCGTTCGATCTCCGTCGTTTGCAGGAGCGATCCGCCGCAGGGTTTTTCCACTAGCGCCGCGACGACGTTCTGGTGCGCCATCGCGGCGCCCAGCACGTCGGCCTGCGATTCCGCGGGCGTGCAGACGCTCAGCAGCAACGGTTGCTCGCCGATCAGGTCGTCCAGCTTGGAGCCATGGCGCGGCACTCCCCAGCGCTGGGCGAAAGCGCGGGCGCGCGCGGGGTCGCTATCGCAGCACGCGGCGATCGGGATGCCCAGACGCCGATAGCTGGCCGCGTGCGTCAGGGCGAGCGTCTCGTCACGCTGGTTGAAACCCCCGGCGATGCGCCCGCAGCCGACGATCAGCGCCGCCGGCGAGACCTCAGGCGATCGTTCTGGGCTCACGAAGATTCTGTTCGACGAGATCGGGACGGGTGCGCAGAAACGCCAGGATCGCCTTCAGGCCGAAACCGGGGCCCTGCTCGTGCAGCGCTTCCCAGACGGCGGCGACGAGCTTCAGATCGGACGGCTCGTCCAGCACGATCGCGAGGCCCGGCCAGCGCTGGTCGAGAGGCGCCTCGACGAATCCGAGCCGGTACTCCGACGGATGCTCCCAGAAGCGGATCGACACATGCTCGCGATCCCGCGGATCCTGGGTCGAGGCGTCGAGACGCGCCAAGAGCTCGGTCGCGAACACCCGCACGTCCATGCCGGTCGGATAGGCCGAGTCGCTCTCGGGCACCGTGTTCGCGACGAAGTCGAAATGGCCGGCGCGGTAGGCCGCCACGCAACGGTCGAGGATTTCCGGGTCGAGCAACGGACAGTCGCCGGTGATCTCGACGATCGTGCCGGTGCCCGTCTCGCGGGCGGCCCCCAGCACTCGACCCAGGACGTCAGTTTCGCTGCCGCGATGGACGCTCACCCCGGCAGCGCCGGCCAACTCGGCGATCGGGTCATCGCTTCGATTCGTGGTGGTGGCGATGACGATGCCGTCCAGCGAGCGCGCCCGCTCTAGCCGGGCGATCAACACGGCGAGCGCCGGCGTTCCGAGAAGCGGCATCAGCACCTTGCCCGGGAAGCGGGACGACGTCATGCGCGCTTCGACGATCGCCCGGGTCGTCACTCGGGTAGTCGGGAGACGACGAGATCCTCGCGCGTCCAGCCGAAACACAGTTCCCCGCGCTGCGGCAAGAGCGCCGCATCGAAGCCCTCACGCCGGAGCCGCGCCACGAGGCTCAACAGGTAGCTTTCGTCGAAGCTCCCCACGACGGCGTCGCCCGCCAGGAGAGAAAGGCCCCGCCCCGAAGCGGGCGGCTCGGTGGCGCGGCGCCGCGCGAAGTCCTCGTCGAGCCGTTTGCCGAAGGGCGACGCCAGGAAGCGCTGCTTGCGGTCGTGGTTGGGGAGATCGCCAACCAGCGCTATGCCGCCGGGCGCGAGCAGCGAGAGCGCCTTGTCCACGAAAGCATCGACCGACACGAGGTCGGGCAGGCAATGCGCCATGCTGTACGACAGCACGCGGTCGAAACGCTGCCCGCCAAAATCGAAGCTGCGGAAATCGCCTTCGAGACAGGTCAGATTCTTCAGGTCGCCGGCTCGGAGCGCCAGACGCTGGACGACCTCCGCGTGGTCGAGCGCCCAGACTTGGCGGGCCTGCCCGGCGAGTGGCAGCGTGAGCAAACCGGGGCCGGATCCGATGTCGAGCAAGGTCTCGGAGCCGGTGAAGCGGAGCTTGGCCAGGACGTCCGCGATCACGTATGGCCAGGCGTGCTTCTGTGACTCGTAGCGGCCGGCCACCAGGAAGTCGTCGTCGACGGTGCGAGCGACTTCGGCGTAGCGGTCGAGGGTTTCCTTGGTCACCTCAGGCTCCCTCTTGCGAAGCGGCGAAAGCCTGGGCGCGCCGCGCGGCGACTTCCTCCTGGAAGGCGGCCGAGTAGTACTTCTCGCCCTGGTACAGCGGCACGGTTCGGCCGCCGAAGCCGTGCTTGAAGGCCGAGATGGAGCGCTCCTTCGCCGAAGCGACGTGATGAGGCAATGGGATCTGTTCCTGCCAGCCGATCTCGTATCGGCGCACGTTGCGCGCCCGCAGCTCCCGGATCGCTCGCCACTGCACCAGATGGGCCATTCCGCGGGCGCCTGCCTCCGGATCGCTGGCGCCGGAAGCGTAGTAGGCGTCCGAATTGTAGACGATCAGCAACGCGAAACAGACGAACGAGCCGCCCCGGCTCGCAGCGCAAAGCAGCGCGTCTCCACGGCCGATCCACTGGTGCATGAGTTCGAAAGTCTCGGCCGGCCGCGTCACCCGTCCCGCGGCTTTGGCGTGCAGTGATCGATACTCCGAGAACACACGATCACTGACCGAGCTCGCGTCGAAGAGTTGCGCCTCCAGGGTCTTCTCAGCGCTCCGCACGTCCGCGCGATGCCCCTTGCGAAGGCCCTTCCAGAGCTGATCCTCAGGAAGGCCGAGATCGATCACCTGCGTCTGAAGCGAGACGTCGACGAGGCCGAGGGCGATCAGGGAGTCGGCCGGAGGCCTGCCCGCGTCGAAGGCCCGACACAACGGCGAGCTCCGGTAGCTGACGCGAACGGCGCCGTGCTCAGCCGCGATCGCGTCGAGTCGTGCCGACATCGCCTCGAGCGCTTCGCGGCGTTCCGGTTCTTGCAGCTGCGCCGCGAACGCGGGCGCCGGCGCCGCGCCCCCACCCGCTCCCAGCTCGCATCTTCCCGGGTGCGCTTCGCGAAGCAAAGGCGCGAGTGCGATCAGCCGGCCGCCGGATTCGACACCGAAGCTGCAGTTCTGGCTGGCCAGATCCGGACGATAGGCGCGTTGATAGCGCAGCCAATCGCAGGTGTGCCAGAACCAGACGTCGTCGCTCTGCGCGCAAAAGAGGTCCCAGTCCGCCACGTCGCGGGGTCGTCGGGGTTCAGGGCGCGGATCTTCAAGATACGCGGCCCTGCGCGAGCAGGCGATGGATGAGCCGCGCGTAGTCGAGGCACATTAGTTCGCCCGATGGCGGATCCGAGAGCGCCTGGCGCCTCAGCTCGGGATTGCGGGCGCGCAACTCCCGGAGCGCCGCGAGCACATCTTCCTGGAAACCGACACCCGCCTGACCGGCCTGTTCGACCAGCCCGCCACCGTCTCGGTGATAGGCGACCGGCAAACCGCATTGCAGGGCCTCGGCCACGTGCATCCCGCCCGGCTCCCAGAGCGACGCGGTGACGTACCCATGAGCGCGGCGCAACAGATTGCCCAGGGCATCTCCAGTGGCGGGCCCGAAGGTACGAGCGGCCCTCCACTGAATGTCCTTTGGCCAGCGACCGATGATCATCAGCTCGAAGCCCGGCAGGTCTCCTGCGGCGATCGCGCGATCGATCTCTTGATACACGGGAAAGCCCTTCTTTGCGTGATCCGACCAGTGATGCGTGGCGACTCGGAACACGCCGTCGTCCGGGTTCGAGGCGCGTAGCGGATGGAACACCCGCGAGTCCGCGCCGGAGCGCACCACCGATGCAGGATGAGTGCGGTCGAACCAGCGCGCCTGGTGATACTCGAGCAGCCAGGAGGAGAGGAACACCGTGTGGTCGGCGAGTCGATTCGCCCTCGCGAGCTCGGCGTCCATCGTGGATGTGCCCTTGCGCCGGTCGCATTCGTTGACTCGATGAATCACGATTCCTTGCGTTCGCCTCGCGCGCCAGCGTTCGACTTCGGATAAGGCGAACGAGGCCAGGTGATCGCGCGCCTCGATGATCAGGACGACGTCGACCGAATCCGTCAGCTCGTAGACGATCTCGAAGCCGAGGCGCCGCAAGCTGGGTACGAGCTGGGCGACGAACTGGTTGCCGCCGCCATACGGCGAGTCGCGCGGCGCCAGGTTGAGCGCGACGCGGGCCTTGATCGGAGAGGTGACCAACCGCGACAGCAGCCGTCTCCAGTCGCCGAGCCGCCCGCTCATCGCGACGCCACCGCCTTCTCGATCACGAGCGCGATCTGATCGGCCATCGCGGCGCTCGTGAAGTGACGCTCGACGCATTCGCGCGCCGCACGGCCCAGACGCTCGCGCAAGCTCGCGTCGCTCGCCACCAGATCCAGGGATTGGCGCAGTGCCGCGACGTCGCCTGGGGGCACCAAGACACAGTTCTCCATGTGACGCATCCCGGCCGAGCTCCACAACCCGCGGGTCTGCGACAGCACCACGGCCTTGCCACACGCCATCGCCTGAAGCGTCACGCTCTGCCCTGACGGCTGAGCCGACTCGTAAAGCGGGGTCACGACGAAGTGAGCGGCGCGGTACAGGTCGCGAAGCTCCAGATCGCTGAGCGCCTGCCCGTGCCAATCGCCGCTGGTCCGCATTATGTTCGGACGCAATAGCTTGGCATCGATCGGCAGCTGCGTGTGGACCCGCAGCGGATGCTCGCCAATCGCTTGCAACAGCGTTTCGTAGTCTCGACCATCGTCATTGCCGACGGCGAGTATCGACTGGCGTTCGGTGGGAATCCCGGAATCCGCGTCCGCGGGTGCCCAGAAGCGCTCGTCGACACCAAATTGAACCACGTGGACCCGCTCCGCGGGCGCCAGCTTCTCGCGCAGCAAGTAGTCGCGTTCGCCTTCGCCGACCACGATGATCGCCGCGGAGCGTGCGAACAGGAAGCGCAGCCAGCGCCGTGTCAGCGCCGGAATCCGGCTGCGGCTCAGGCGCTTCTCGCCGCCGATGAAGATCGGCACGAGCGCCGCCCCCCCGTGCGCCTTGCGCAGCGCCAACGTCAGCAACACCGGCTCGTGAACGCTCACGACAGCGTCGTAGCGGTCGAGCAACCCGCGGTCGAGCGCCCGCAGGTTGCCCAGTTCCGGGGACAGATTGAGGAGCGAATGCACGAATCTCTGGGCCAGTCGTCCGACGGCCGACGGCGAGGCACGCTCGATCAAGCTCGCGCTCACGCCGGGCCGGCGCGCGAGCTGGACGTAGCCGTAGAACATCTCGTCGGGATAGGAGCCTTCAGGCTGGCTCAGCCGAGCGAGCCGGCCCGCGCGAACGACATACAAGAGCCGCAGCGCTGCTCCCGTCAGACGGCCCCGATCGTCCGCAGCTTGCGGTCGAGGGAGATCCGCAGCCTCTCGAGGTCCGCCCCCTCGGCGGCTTTCTGCTTGCAGCTCCGGCAGGGCGAGGCTTTCTCGCCGACGCCGGCGAGGCTCTTGCGCCAGCCCGCAAAGCTGGGCGAAGCATAGACGTCGAAGATGCTGTCGCCCTTGGACACGTCGCCGAGGAGAAAACCGCGATGCGCGGGGTGGTCGCCTCGGAGATTGCAGCACGGCATCACCTTGCCGTCGAAGTCGATCGTGAAGTTCGTGAACACGAGCGTGCACGGCGCCTGCCGAACGTACGATCTGTCGAAGAGCGCTTCCACCGACTCGCCGCGGTCGTAGCCGATGCGATCGAAGTCGTGGCTCCAGGCCGCGATCTCGAGGCCGTCGAAGGCGAACGAAGCG
>CAZVOI010001213.1:0-3698 GCA_964628275.1 uncultured Acidobacteriota bacterium
CAGGTGAGCGTGTTGCTACGAGAGCCCGATCAGGCACAGCGGATCGAGCAGGCCCGCCGCAACGCCGACGCCACCACCCGGGAGCTGATCGCTCGCGAGCGCCTGTTTCAGGGCCCGACCTAGGCTCGAGACCTGAACCCGGCGGACAAGAACGAAAACGGAAGAAGAAATCAAACAACGGCAGGGCCGGCTTGCGGGGGGGCATCCGGCCCCCCCGCACCCCCCGGTGCGTCAGAACTGCAGGCGAGCTGCGATCTGGAAGCGCCGCGGGTCGTAGTACGTCCGCGGTGTTCCGAAGGCCGAGTTGTGGACCTTCGGCTCGATGTTGTAGCCGGTCTGATTGTCGACAACGTTGAACACGTCTGCGGCGACTTGGAGGTTGAGGCGCCCCTTCAGGCGGAAGTTCTGGGTGTAGTTGAGGTCCGCCTGCCAATGAGAGTCCGATCGGCGCGACCCGGCCGGTTCCGCGTAGCGGTTGGAGTCGCTCGTGGAGGTCGTCAGGTTGCGGTACGGCTCGTAGCTCTGCGCCTGCCACGGCTGTCCAGACTGGAAGACGAAGTAGGCGCCGACCGTCGCATTCCAGGCTAGTTGGCGGTAGCCGTACAGCTTCAGCAGGTGGGGCCGGTCGCCGCGGAGATCCCCGTCCTTGAAGTTCCAGAGCTGGCGTCCCGCCCCGTCCGCGATGTTGGACGAGCCGATGAAGGTGTTCTGGTCGTTTTCGAAGCCCGTGGTGTCGTCCTGATCGAAGTTGCCGTAGTAATGGCTCCAGGTGTAGGAGCCGCGGACGAAGGTCTTGTCACCGCGCCACTCCGACTCGACGGTGGCCTCCCAGTACTTGGAGTAGGCACCGTCGAGCTCGGCGATCACGTAGCTCGACCCGCTGCCGATCTGTGCCAGCTGCGCGCTGAGGTCCGGGATGTAGAGCTCCCGGGGGATGTTGGGCGGAGGCTCGAAGGCCACCCGAGCCGTGTTGTTCGTATCCTCCCAGAAATGCCGGCCTTCGCGGTACCGGCCATAGAGGCGCGCGGTCCAGCGGGGGGCGAGCTGGCGGGCGGTACCCAGCAAGAACTCGTTGACCCCGCGCGGCGTCATGTCGGGGACGAACAGCTTGCCCGACGACGACCCCACCGGCACCGCCGCGAAGAGGACACCGTTCGCGTCGAACTGCGCGTCGACGAAGGTCCCGACGAGGTTGCGGTCCCACGATGCGGCGCGCGGCAGCGAGCTCACCCCTTGCGTGTACTTCGCGTAGCTGGCAAAGACCGTGTCTTTTCCGTTGTACGCCCAGGTGGCGCCGAGGCGCGGCTGGATCATCTTGCTGAACGGGATCTGGTACATCTCGTACTTGTTGCCAGGCGCCGAAACGAATCCGGATAGCGTCGAAGAATCCTCGCGCAGGCCCTGGCCGTACAGGGTGTCCCGGCTGAACAGCACACCGACGTTGAAGGTCCAGTCCCGCCACTTGATGGTGTCGTTCAGCTCGAAGTTGTGGGACTGGTACTCCGAGTGGATCACGGGGTCCTGGCCGGCGGTCTGCTGCTGGATCTGCGCGGTGTAGTAGGCCCTCTGCCCCTGGACGGGCGCGAGCCGGCCCCCGGGAACGGAGATCGCTCCCCAGCCGTTCGAGCTGCGCACCAGGTCCTCCTCGTCCGTATACCACTGATAGCCGAGGTGCAGCTCGTGCTGCACGCTCGTCCCCAGCGTCAGGTTGTAGCCCGCCTGGAACGCGTCCCGGAAGAAGTCGTCCTGGTCGAACTGGCCGCCGTAGCCGACCGTGCCCCCTCCCACTCTGACCCCGTTCTGGACGTAGCCGTAGCGGTCGATGATCGGTTGCACGAACGCGTTGTAATCGGTGGCTCCGCTGACCGGCACCGGAACCGTGACCCGGCCCAGCTTGTCGAGGTTGTTGATATCGAGTTGCGTGCCGAGCGCCGTGGAGGGCTCGACGGCGGCGATGTTGTCCGGTCGCCCCTGCGTCAGGTTCGTGAAGTGCGTGTACTTGAACGTGCCGAAGCTCTTCGAGTTGATGACCCACGAACCGTCGGCGGTGAAGATCTTCAGGCGAGCCTCGTAGCCGGTGCCCGTGGTCGCGGAAGCGTTCGAGAGGAATTGGGCGCCCGTCTCGACACGCTTGGAGTCCCGGTAGCTGGCGTTGAGCAGGATCGTTTTCGACGGCGTGAAGGTGAGCTTGCCGAAGCCCTCGTTCCGCGTGCTGTCGTACCCGGGAAGCTCGCCGTAGAGGTTGGCTGCAGTTTCCCTGGTGGTCGTCGGACGGTAGTAGGAGCCGTAGAAGAAGACACGATCCTTCAGGATCGGGCCTCCAAGATTGGCGTTGAGCCAGTCGCGATCCTGCTCGTACCGCGACTGGATGCCGCTATCCAGCTCCGCGGCCATGCCCTTCGTCTGGAATTGATAGCTGAGCTGGCCGTGGTAATCGCTGGTTCCAGACTTGCTGACCGAGTCCATCGAGAAGCCGCCGGAGCGGTTGAAGTCCACGGCCCGGGCGCCGCCCTTGACGACCGTCACCTGGGCGACGTCGTGGGAGGCGGGCTCGGCGGAGAGCGTTCCGTACTGCGGCAGCGTCACGTTGACACCGTCGAACTGGTAGCCGTTGTCCTGACCGCTGCCGCCGGCGCTCGGACCACGGGTCTGGTCCTGGGTGTACTGCACGCCCGGGATGAGCTTCTGCAGGTCGCGGTACTCCTGCGCGAGCGGCAGCCCCAGGATCTGGTCGTTGGATAGTGTGCTCGCGACGGTCGCGGAGTCCTTGTCGATGATCGAGGATTCTGCGGTGACCGTGATCGACTCGCTGATGCCCACGCTGAGAGTCACGTCGAGCGGCGTCTGCTGCGCGAGCTGGACGGCGGCCTTTCGCGTCAGGGTCTGCATCCCGGACAACGTGAACTCGACAGTGTAGGCGCCGGGGGGCAACGCGGGCAGCAGGTACTCGCCGTTAGTCCCGGTCACCGTCTCGCGCGGCTGGGGCAGGACGGCGGAGCGCGCCGTGACGGTCACCCCGGGGAGGGTCGCGCCGTCCGTGGTCGTGACCTCGCCGCGGATCGCACCGGTCTGCTGGGCGAAAAGCGGCGCCGCAGCCACGGCCAGGAACAAGAAGACCAGCGTGCTGCGCACGCGTAAGGACATCGACGTCATCATGACCTCCACGAACTCGCGGCTTTCCGGACTGCCGAGCCGACGCCGCGGGTTTGCCGGGACCGACATGGGAATTGGAGCACGCGGGGAAACGTCCGCTTGATGCCAGATTCTACTATGGGGATCCCGGCCGGCGGAGCCCCTGACCGGGCGCGCTCATGGCGGAGGGCGGGGGACTCGAACCCCCAAGGGCCGTGAGGCCCGGGAGCTTTCAAGGCTCCTGCCTTACCAATTAGGTCTAGCCCTCCGCCCCTGATTATGCGCCCGCTCCGCCTTTTCGGTCGCGCAGCGGCGCGCCGAGGTGGGGGCGCAGCCGGCGGGTGAGCAGCTTCACCAGCTCGGGGTCGCCGCGGTGCCAGCGGTCCTCCACGTCGAGGTCGACGAGCGGCCGATCGACGTCGGGGAACTTGATCCGGATCATCGTGCGGTGCTGGTCCTCGCGCTCGTTCATCACGAACACGCGGTCCGCCCACAGCAAGAGATCGCGGGTCACCACGACGGTGGCGAAGGGAGCGACTCCTGCCGATCGCACCTCGTAGCGCCCG
>CAZVOI010001214.1:0-1631 GCA_964628275.1 uncultured Acidobacteriota bacterium
CGTCGAGCACGCGATCGGTTACGCCGGGCCATGCGGCGCCAAAGCGGGAGTGGTTCAGGAGCGCCCGTTGCGCTTCGTCGCGGCGGCCCAGCGCGCGCAGCGACAGCGCCAGCGAGTAGTTGGCGGCGCCCCATTCGGGAAACAGGGCGATCGCCCGCTGCAACTGGCTGACGGCAGCGTCGTGCTGGCCACGAGCGGCGGCGATCCGGCCGAGACCGAAACGCGCAACGGGCTCCGCTGCCGGCTCTCGGATCAACTGGTCGTAGAGCGCCGCGCTCTCTTGGAGCTTCCCGGCGTCCAGCAGCGCTTCCGCGAGCCTGATGCGCGCGGGGAGGTAGTCGGGAGCAATCGCGAACGCGGCCTCGAGGCGTGCCGTGGCATCGGCTTGGCGAGCGAGGCGCTGCAGCACGACGGCATCCAGGTAGTCCCAGTCGAAGGCCCGCGGCGCGAGCGCCTGAGCCTGGGCATAAGCGTCGTGCGCTGCGTCCCATTGCTCCCAGGCGTGGAGCAAGCGTGCCAGGGCGCCGACCGCTTCGGCGTCGTTCGAGCGCGCCGCCGCCTCGCGATACGCACGCTGAACCTCTTCGCGCATCGCGGAGGGATACGTCTCGAGGGGAAGGACAGGCAGCGGAGGCGGCGCCGTCTGCGCCGACGCTGCCGGAGAGCCGAGCGTGAAGACGAGAAGCGCGGCGCCGGCACGACTCATCTTTGGGGCCATCACGCGCCGTGACTACGCTCACGGGCCAAGCGCTCGATGAATTTCCGGGGAGTGAGAATCGCGATGCCCTGGTGGACGCCGAGCGCGAGCAAGTCGTCGTCGCCGGTGACGATGGCCTCCGCCTGGCCCGCGATCGCAGTGGCTAGAACCCAGTCGTCGTCGGCGTCGCGGCGGGCCGGCTTCTCGAAGGGTTGGGGTTCCACCCACTGCGCATGTCGGCGATACAGATCCAGCAGCGGCAGGTGATCGGCAGCGAGGCCAAACTTGTCTCGCAGCTTCTCCACCAGTTCGTCCCACAGGATGCGGGAGAGGATGGCGGTGTGGTCCGGCAGATGCACCTCGACCACTTCGTGGCAGAGTCCTTCGGACACCAGCCCGGCCACGATCACGTTGGTGTCGAAGACGAGCCTCACGAGATCAGGCGAAACACCTCGTCGTCGGTGAAGATTCCTTTGGCCCGGGCACGCGGAACGGCGATGCGGCGCGACTCCTGAGCCGCGTCCTGCCAGAGCCTTCGGAAGACGGCAAGGCGAACGTATTCGCTGGTCGTCAATCCGCTTTCCCGCGCAGCCCGTTTGATCAGTTGCTTGCTCTTGCCGGGCAGGCTGACCGTCAAAGTCGCTCTCATCCCTGTAACATTAGATCGCACAGCAGGTCAGGTCAACTGCCCCCGCCGCGTGATGCGTTGCGGCGCCTGGAAGCGGCTTTCAAGATTGCACGAAGGCCAGCCACTGATCGCGGATCGGGCGTGAGGCCAGCAGGAAGAGGAAGCCGTAACCCAGGCCAATCTGGGTGAGGCCGTCGGAAGCACTCGTTTCGACGAAGCGTCCCGCGCCGGTGTTGTGGAAACCAAGGCCGGCCCTCAGTCTGCTTCGAGCTGCTCGGCACCTTCCAATTGCGCGTGCCGCCGGTC
>CAZVOI010001215.1:0-1759 GCA_964628275.1 uncultured Acidobacteriota bacterium
GTAGCCGCCGACCGCCCACAGCAACACACGGCCCTGATGTCGCGGCAGGGCGCGCACCGAGGTGAACAGCGAGCCGAGGAGCGCGCCCGCCGCAGGCGCCGCGACCAGCCAGCCGTAGCCCACGGCGCCCACCCCCAGGACCTTGTCGGCCACGATCGGCAGCAGCGACAACGCGCCGGAGAAAAAGGTCGCGACGAAGTCGAGGCCCATCGTCCACACCAGCAGCGGCGTGCGGAAGACGAAGCGCAGCCCCTCGCGCGCCGACGCCACGACACCTTCGTGGCGTCCACCCGGGGGCAGCGCGACCTCGCCGGACGCCCGCAGCGTGGCGAGCGCGATCACGACGCCGAAGTACGACAGCGCGTTCACCGCGTAGATCCAACCCAGCGAGTGCGCCTCGGCGGCCAGCGGCATGGCACCCGCGGAACCAGTGAGCTGGGCGATCAGGAAGCCCGCCAGCGCCGGGCCGCCGATCTGCGCGGCTTGCATCGCCGTCAGGTTCAGCGTGATCGCGGCCGACAGGTCCCCGGTGGGAACCAGCCGCGGCACCAGCGACTGGCGAGCGGGGTTGTCGAAAGCCGCGGCCGCTCCCAGGAGCGCGTATGTCGCGTAGAGCAGCCACACGCTGTCTCGGCCGCCGAGCGTCAGCAGCGCGAGCGCCCCGGTGACGATCCCCATGAAGGCTTGAGTCGCCAGCATCAGTCGCCGCCGGTCGTAGCGGTCGGCCAAGACGCCGCCGACGAGCGAGAAGACGATGATCGGTAGCACGCGCACCAGACCCAGCGCGCCGAGCGCTATCGGCGACTGCGTCAGCAGATAGATGTGCCAGTGGGCGGCCGTCGACTGCATCTGGGTTCCCGTCAGCGACGAGAGCTGCGCGATCCAGACTCGGCGGAAGTCGCTGTGGCGGAGGACGCGGTAGGGACGGCTCACGGCCCGAGAGCGTAAGCTGCCCGGGCAAAACGTGGGTTACATCGTCCTCGCGATCCCGGTCTTCCTTCTGCTCATGGGCATCGAGCTGCTCGTCGTCCGCCTTCAAGGCCGCGACTACTACCGGCTCGACGACTCGGTGAACGATCTCTCGTGCGGGATCATCAGCCAGCTCGTCGAGGTCTTCGTCAAGACGACGCTGTTCGCGGGCTATCTGTACCTCTACCAGAACCACCGGTTGTTCACGCTCTCCGACAAAAACCCGTGGGTCTACGTCCTCGGCTTCATCGCGACCGATTTCTTCTACTACTGGTACCACCGCAAGAGCCACGAGATGGGGGTCTTCTGGGCCGCGCACGTGGTCCATCACCAGAGCGAGGAATACAACCTGTCGGTCGCCTTGCGCCAGAACGCGCTCTCGTTCGCGTGGCTCTTCTATCTGCCGCTGGCGCTCGCCGGTTTGCCTCCGGTCGTGTTCTTGACGGTGTCGTCGATCAACACGCTTTACCAGTTCTGGATCCACACCCGCGCCATCGGCCGGTTGGGGCCGCTGGAGTGGGTGCTCAGCACGCCGTCGAACCACCGCGTCCATCACGGGCGCAACCCGAAGTACATCGACCGCAATTACGGCGGCACGCTGATCGTGTGGGATCGCTTGTTCGGGACCTTCAAGGAAGAAGAGGAGGAGCCCGTCTACGGGATCACGACGCCGCTCCAAAGCTGGAACCCGGTGTGGGCGAATCTCAGCCACTGGGCCACGCTGATCCGGAGCGCGCGTGAGGCGCGCGGCTGGGATCGGCCGCGGTTCTTCTGGAAGCCTCCGGGCTGG
>CAZVOI010001216.1:0-7147 GCA_964628275.1 uncultured Acidobacteriota bacterium
GCTGGCTCTCCTCGTGATCATCGGCGTGCGGTTTCAATCGACCGCGCTCTCGCAGTCACCGCAGTCACCGCAGCCGCCGCGACGGCGCGGTCCGGAAGAACTGCTGCGCCTGTCCGTCGCCGCCGAGACCCCCGGCCTTGCCACGCCGTTCAGGGGCATCACGAGGAACGGTCAGATCGAGACGGGGTTGTTCGGCATTCGCTCCACTGGCGTGTCGACCAAGCCTGTCAGCGATGCCGCCGATGCGTTCCTGGCGAGCCTCACGAAGGCGCAGCGCGCGAAGGCCTCGTACCCGGTCGACGACGTCGAATGGCGCAAGTGGATGAACCAGAGCTTCTACGTGCGACAGGGCGTCGGTTTTCTAGAGATGACGGACGCCCAGCGCGAGACGGCGTTCGGTCTGCTGCGCGCCTCGCTGAGCGCGAAGGGATTGAAGCAGACGCGCGACATCATGCATCTCAACGAAACCCTCGGCGAGCTGAGCGGCGGCAACTTCGACGAGTACGGGGAGTGGCAATACTTCATCACCGTCATGGGTACGCCGTCCGCCAGCGAGCCGTGGGGCTGGCAGTTCGACGGCCACCACGCGATCATCAACTATTTCGTGCTCGGGGATCAGGTGGTGATGACGCCGTTCTTCTCGGGCTCGGAGCCGGTGATCGCCCGGTCCGGAAAGTACCAGGGCACCTCGGTCCTTCAGGACGAGCAGAACGAGGGCCTGGCGATGGTCAATGCGCTCGACGACGCTCAACGCCAGAAGGCGATCCTCCGATTCTCGAAGACCGGCGACGAGAACCTGACGGAAGCCTGGAAAGACAACGTCGTGCTGGACTACGCCGGCGTTCGCGCAACCGATCTCTCGGACGCGCAGCGCAAACGGCTCGTCAACCTGATCGCGCTCTACGTGAACAACATGGACGACGGCCATGCCCGCATCAAGATGGACCAGGTTCGCTCGCACCTGGACCGCACGTGGTTCGCGTGGATCGGCAAGACCGAGCCGGGCAGCGTGTTCTACTACCGCATCCACGGCCCGGTGGTCCTGATCGAGTTCGACCACGAGCGTCCGGCGAACCTCCGACACCTGGCCGCGGATTCGAGCATCCCCAGCCTCGAGCACATCCACACAGTGGTCCGCACGCCGAACGGCAACGACTACGGCAAGGACCTGCTGCGCCAGCACTATCTGCAGCATCCGCACTGAGGTGGCTGCCGGAATGGCTGCGCTCACGAGCTGGCAGACCTCTACTTCGTCAGCCTCGCGATGGAGCTAAACTAGAGGCCGATGAGCGACGCTGACCGGCGCTTGCGGGCGCAGGCCCGCCAGGGTCGTGCGATCCTCCGAAAGTGTCGGCTGCACGACCGGGAGGGCGACCCCGCTCCGATCAGCGGTCCCGACGCGGTCGCGCTGGTCCAGCAGCTCACGGCGGAAAGTTGGGCGCTCGCGGGACTGGAAGTCCCGAGCTACACGCGCGAGACGATCGCCTGGCGATTCGTTCCCGACCGCCGGACGTGATCGAGCTGCCGGAGGATTTCCGCGACGTCCTTGTCGAGCTGCATCAGGCTGGCGCCGAGTTCGTGGTGCTCGGCGGGCACGCGGTCGCGTATCACGGGCATCCAAGGGCCACGAAGGACCTCGACGTGCTGGTTCGCGCGAGCCCGGCGAACGCGGCACTCGTGTACCGGGCGCTCGCCTCGTTCGGCGCTCCGCTCGCGTTGTTCGAGGTCGGCGAGGCCGACTTCGCAACCTACGAGGGTGTGCTGCAAATCGGGCTGCCGCCGCGGCGCATCGACATCCTGAACCGCGCTGACGGCATCACGTTCGACGATGCGATTGCCGGGCACGACGCGTTCGAGGTGGAAGGGCGGCGCATTCCGGTCATCGGTCTGGCGGCCCTCTTGAAGAACAAGCGCGCTGCTGCCCGGGAGCAGGATCTCGCGGACGTCAAAGCTCTTGAGGCGATCGGCGGGCGCCGCTAGCTCAACCCTTTCGGCTCAGCCGAGCAGGAATCCGCGTTCCGTCAGCAGCGCCACGATCTGCCTCGCGTTATCGACAATGCCGGCGCTGACCGTGCGACGAGGTCGGGGAGTGCGCCGACCGTAGGCAGCGTTCAGGCCGACGGGCGGAAGGCGAGCCACAGGCTCCACAGCAGCACCGAGAGGATCCAGAGAGAGACCGCCGAGAACAGCCAGTCGCGTTTCAGCAGCAGGCCGAACGTGACCACGACCACGCGCACCACCGGCGTCGCGATCAGCAGCATCACGCCCAGCCGCAGCAGGGGATCTCGACCAAGGCCCAGACCCGCGACCAGCAGGGCGGCGCTGACCAAGAGCCCCACCGACAAGACCGCCTCGACCACGTGATCCAGGTTCTTCTGGCTCACCACGCCTTCATTCCCATCTGGACCGCGACGATCGCCAACACCGTGGCCATCAGCATCTTCAGCGTGCGCGGCTCGACGCGATCCGACCAGCGCGCGCCCAGCAGGCTCGCGGGCAAGGCGCCGATGCAGATGGCGGCCGCGAGCTTCAGCGAAACGTCGCCGTGCGCGAAGTACAGGATCGACGAAGCCGCCGCCGTCACGCCGATCATGAACGTGCTGGTGGCCGCCGCCACCCGGATCGGGATGCCGCAGAACGAGTTCAGCACCGGCACCTTCACGATCCCGCCGCCGACGCCGAGCAGACCCGAGATCGCCCCCGCTGCGAACGAGGCCCCGAGTCCCAGCGGCAACCTCCGCACGCGGTACATGTAGGCGGTGTCGCCCTCCTGCAGGCGGCCTCCGAGAAGACCGGTGTCCTCGCCCGAGTCGGCGATCACGTTGCGCTGCTTGGACCGCGCGATCATCACGAAGCCCATCGCCGCCATCAGCGCCGCGAAGGATCCGTAGAGCTGGCGCTCGGTCAGAAGGCGCGTGCCCAAGCCTCCCAGCACGCCACCGATGCTGGTCGCCACTTCGAGAGCCAGGCCGAGCCGCATGTTCACGAAACCCTTGCGAAGGTTCACCGTGGCCGATGCGCTGGCGCTCGCGATCACCGCCAGCAGGCTCGCCGCCACCGCCGTCCGGAACGGCACGCCCATCGCGAGCGTCAGGATCGGCACCAGCAGCACGCCGCCGCCGAGACCCAGGAGCGAACCGATCAGGCCCGTCGCGGCGCCGGTGAAGATGAGGAGCAGAGTGGAGGTGGCTGTCACATCGGCCGCGGCGCGCTGTCCGGAGCGAGGCGCCCGAGATCGGTCACGCCCTTGATTCTCGCGCGGGCCGTGCCGCCGCGCTACCCGTCCAACTCGCTGAGCGCGTAACGCTTGATGACAAGGTTTCACAAAGAATCGGGAGCCGGTCGAAGCGCCGCCGCGTACTATCCCTGTGAGCATCGGAGGAGGTGTGGGATCAGCGACGAGGTGACGGCGCACCCGGACTGATCCTGTGCCCCCAGAGAGGTCCCCAGGTGTTTCCGTCTTGTCGGTTCCCCCGCCTCCCCCGCATGCTCCTTCCAGCCCCCAACGAGCGCTCTGATATCATCGCGAGCGCCTTGCCCCGTTTTAGAGACAGCCGCGTGACCGCAGAACGATGTTGCCGCGCGTGAAGCGCTGGGCCAAGCGCGCCTTTGTCGTTCTCGCGCTGGTCTGGGCCGGTTTCATCCTGGGTTGGGCGCCCTATTTCCTGGCGGGCATCGTGACCACGCGCCGCTTCCAGTTTCCCGACAAGGAAAACGCCGGGCTGACGCCCGAGTCCTTCAGGCTCGCGTTCGAGGAGGTCGCGTTCAGCTCGAGCGACGGCGTCGCGCTCAAAGCCTGGTGGGTTCCGGCGCCCGAGGCCAAAGGCAGCGTCGTCCTCGTTCACGGCCTGAATCGCTCGCGTGTCGAGATGGTCAAGAAGACGCCGTTTCTCTCTCGCGAGGGTTGGAACGCGCTGCTCCTGGACCTGCGCCACCACGGCGCGAGCGGGGGCGAGCGCACGACGCTCGGCGCGACCGAGAAGCTGGACGTGCTGGCGGCAGTGGCGCTCGCGCGCCAAAAATCTCCTGGCCCGGTCGTCGTCTGGGGCGTGTCGCTGGGCGGCGCCACGGCGGCGCTCGCCGCCGCGGACGACGCGAAGATCGGCGGCCTGGTGTGCGACAGCAGCTATCGCAGTGTCGCCGACACGCTCGGCCACCATCTGGTCTTGTTTCGAAACTTCCGCTGGTGGGGGCAGCTCGCGCCGCGCTGGCCGGTCGCCGATCTGGCGCTCTACTGGATGGGCCGCCGCGGCGGGTTCGATCCGCGTTCGGTCGACGTGGTCGCGGCGGCGCACAAGCTGAACGGCCGGCCGGCGCTCTTCGTGTGCAACTCCGAGGATCGCCGGATGCCGAAGGAGATCGCCTTCGACCTGCAGGCCGCCGCCGGTGCGCAGACGAAGGTGCTGGTGGTGCCGGGCACCAGCCACGGCGGGGCCTACCGCGACGGCACGGCGGCCTACGAGCACGCCGTCTCGGAACTGCTGAACGAGGTGGCCTCCGCTGCGGGCGCACAGCGGATGGCCTCACGCTAACGAGGACATCGAGATGAGCGACGAGAAGAAGCCCCACCACCAGCCATTCCCCGAGGACGACAACGGCGACGTCAAGCCGGCGCCGTCTTCCTACACGATGGTGGACCCGCGCTTTCGCGCCGTCTATTTCCAGTTCTACAAGGAGACGTATCGGCCATCGGTTCTGGACCGCAAGACCAAGGAGCTGGTGGCGATCGCCGCCAGCCTGGCGGCGAAGTGCCAGGGCTGCCTGGAGGGCCACATCAAGAAGGCCGTCAAGTTCGGCGCGACGCGCGACGAGATCTCGGAGTCGATCGCGATCGCGATCGGCGTCAACGCCGCGGCGGTCGTCGACCTCACCGACATCGCTGCCGAGAACACCGGCATCAAGCTGTTCGAATAGTGAGCAAGGGGGGCGCTGCGCCGCGCCCCCCTTGGACCCCCCGCTCGCTACGCGGGAGTGAATCCCGCTTCGCTCGCAGTCCGCTGTTCGAACAAGCCCTCAGCCTTTGGCGGCTTCGAACTTCTCGCGCAGCCAGTCGGGCAGCCGCACCGATCTGAACGTCTTCATGTCGACCACCACCGAAGTATTCTTCGCCTTGAACACCGGCTTCCCGGCCACCGCGGCTTCGTAGCGAATTCGCACCGACGAGCGGCCCACGTGCTCGACGATGACGGCCACGTCCACGCGGTCGCCGTAGTGCACGGGTGAGATGAAGTCCATCTCGATCTTGACGGTGGGGAAGCCGAGGCCTTCCTTGAAGACCTGCGGGTACGGCTTCCCGATGTAGCCGGCGAAGAAGTCCTCGAACGACTCGTGGAGAAAGTTGACGAGCCGCGGGTAGTAGGCGATCCCCGCGCCGTCGAGATCGGCCCAGCGAACCAGGATCTGGGTGTGGAACAACCGCTACGCCTTGCTGCCGAGGTGCTCCATCACCGACAGTGACAGCACCTGGCCGAGCGCCTCGAAGTAGACCTCTCCGTCCTCGGCGGTGGCCGCGGTGGGATCGCCGAAGTAGGCCTCTTCGCCGCCCGCTTCGATGAACGTCTTGGCGCCCTTCTTCAACGCGGGCAACAGGCCGTCGAGCGGGGCCAGGTTGCGCCGCTCGTGGTCGCGCACCTGCTCTCGCGCGGCCGCCATCATCAGCGAGGTTTCCCAGGCGCCGGCGTGGTCGCCGGCCTGGAACGCCGGGCCCATCATCTCGGCCCAGCGCTTCTTGGTGATGTCGGGCCAGCAGGTGCTGGCGCCCGCCGCCTTGGCCTCCTCGACCGCCTGCTTCAGGCACTCGACGTGCTTCGGTTCCAGGTGGATGTTCGCGAACGCCACGCAGCGGAAGCGCTTGGCCGCCGCGATCGCGACGTCGCGCAACAGCGCCACCGACGTCTCCGGCGAGACGCTGAGCGTGCCGGCGAAGTCGGCGCCGAAGTCGGACACGGTGTAGAAAACCGGCGGCAGGATCAGCGCCGACACGCCGCGCTCTTTCAGCTTCTTGGCGCCGCGCCTCGCCATCTCCAGCGCGATCAGCGTGTCGGTCGAAACCGGCAGGTGCGGGCCGTGGGCCTCGATCGCCCCCACCGGCACCAGCGCCACCGGGCGCTCCTTCATCTTCTCGTCCACCTCGGTCCACGTCATCTCGGAAAGCACGATGTTGTCGGCCATGGTCTTGAAGGGATTGGCTCCCTCGATCCTTTCTCTAGTGAGCTGCCTCTTTGTTCTCGGTTTACCTGAGCTGCCGCCGGTCGATCTTGCCTCGATCGTTCTTCGGCAACGACGTCGCGAACGCGACGAGCCGCGGATACTTGAAGGGAGCCAGGCGCTTCTTCACGAAATCCTGCATCTCGCGTGCGAGTGCGTCACTGCCGGTTCCGTCGCGGAGCACGATGAAGGCCTTGGGCTTGGTCAGGGCGTCGCCATCTTTATACCCGATCACGGCGCACTCCGCCACAAGCGGGTGCTGCAAGAGGCAGTTCTCGACCTCGCACGGGCTCACGAACACGCCGCCCACCTTCAGCATGTCGTCGGTGCGGCCCTCGTACCAGAAGTACCCGTCGGCGTCGCGGCGCACGTGATCGCCGCTCACCACCCAGTCGCCGCGCAGCACCTGCTTCGACTGCTCGTGAGCCTGCCAGTACAGCACGGCCGCCGAATCGCCCTTGATCCAAAGCGTGCCAGCCTCGCCATCGCGGACGTCCGCGCCCGCCGCGTCCACGACGCGCGCCTCGTAGCCAGGCACCAGCTTGCCGAGGCTGCCGGGCTTCACGTCGCCCGGAGTGTTCGAGATGTAGATGTGGAACATCTCGGCCGAGCCGATGCCGTCCAGGATCTCGACGCCGAAGGTCTCTTTCCAGCGGCGGTACAGCTCCGGCGGCAGCGCTTCGCCCGCGGACAGCACCAGCCGGAGCGAGGAAAGATCGCGCTGGACTGCGCCGGGATGGTTGAGCATGCCGCCGATCATCGTCGGCACCGAGGTCAGGATCGTCGGGCGGTAGCGCTCGATGGCGTCGAACAGCGTCGCCGGTTCGCTGCGCTCGCTGAAGAACGCCGTCGCGCCCCCGACCGAGAACGGGAACAACAGGTTCGTCCCGGTCGCGTAGCCGAAGAAGAGCTTGGGCACCGAAACCGTGATGTCGTTCTC
>CAZVOI010001217.1:0-2597 GCA_964628275.1 uncultured Acidobacteriota bacterium
GAGCGTGGGGGACTGCGAGAGGTCCGCCGAGGATCCGCTGGCCGCATCACCCGCGTACGCCTTGGCCAGGCCGAAGTCGAGCACCTTGACCTTGCCGTCCGGCGTCAGCTTGACGTTGGCGGGCTTCAGGTCGCGGTGGACGATGCCTTTCTCGTGGGCTTCCTCCAGCGCCTCCGCGATCTGCTTCGCGATCGCCAGCGCCTCGTCGACCGGGATCGCTCCGCGCTTCAGACGCTCCGCGAGGTCTTCGCCGGGGACGAGCTCCATCGCCAGGAAGTGCGCGGTCGAGCCGTCGGCGAGCAAGGCACTCTCGAAGCCGTAGACGTGGGCGATGTTGGGGTGGTTGAGGGAGGCGAGCAGCCTGGCCTCCCGCTCGAAGCGGGAGAGGCGCTCTTCGTCCTTCGCGACGTCCTGCGGCAGGACCTTGATCGCGACCTCGCGGCTGAGGTTCTCGTCGGTGGCGCGATACACCTCGCCCATGCCGCCCGCTCCGATCGCGGCGGTGATGCGGTAATGGGCGAGAGTGCGTCCGGCGGCCAGGGGCAAGCTGGAGCGCAGTCTATAGCAGCGGGCCTGTACGCTCGACCCCTCAGCTCAGCGGGTGCCATTCGAGAAGTAGATACGCGAAGTATATACTAAGCGTGCGAGGTGGTTGCGATGGCACACCGGGCGAAGCTGTTCAAGACGGGCGGAAGCCAGGCGGTCAGGCTGCCGCGAGCCTACCGCTTCCAAGGGCAGACGGAAGTGCTCATCAGGCGGGAGGGCAGGCGGGTCGTGCTGGAGGATGCCCGGCGGACCTTCAGCCGAAGATTCCTGGCGCTGGCCGGATCGGCAGAGGACTTCCCGTATCCGCCGGAGCCGCCCGTCGTCGAGCCGGGGCCCAAGCTCGGTTGAGCCATGGCGTATCTCCTCGACACCAACGCCTGCAGCGACTACTTCACGGCACGATACCCCAGCGTCGTCGCGCGCATCCAGGCCTGCTCGCCTGACGACCTCCGCCTCAGCGTCGTCGTCGTCGCAGAGCTGCGGTATGGCGCCGACCATAGCGCCCGCCGCCGCGCGAACCACGCGCGCATCGACGCCCTGATCGAGGAGATCGAAGTCCTCGATTTCGACCTGCGGGCGGCAGCGATGTATGGGCGGGTGCGCGCTCACCTCGAGGCGGGCGGGACTCCGATCGGACCGAACGACATGCTCATCGCCGCCCATGCGTTGTCACGCGGGCTGACCGTCGTGACCGACAATACGGTGGAGTTCAGACGCGTGAAGGGCCTGAAGATCGAGAACTGGCGGGTGTAGCTCACCGGTCACCTCGGACGTAGCGCCCGTCCCGCCCGAGATGGGAACGCCGGCGGGGGCTAGGGGCAAGCTGGCGCGCAGTCTACCGCGGACGGGCCTCGGCCCTACCGAGCTCGGGCGCGCCAGTTGTCGACCACGGTCAGCGACGGCCAGCGGTTGCCGGCCGGCTTGAGCAGCAGGAAGCGATCGCCGGAGGGCGAAGGCTCGACGTCGGAGAAGTCGGGCGGCAGCGAAAACAGCCTGCGCGGCGGTCCGATCTCGGCGCGCTCGCCGAGGCGAAGGTCGGACGCGAAGACGGCCCAGGCATCGCCCAGGGCGGCGACGACGAAAAGCTCCCGGCCGTCCGCCCGGAACCGGACCTTCTCCACCTCGCCGTCGAGCGCCACGCGCTGTGCGCGCGCCGGGGCTGGAAAGCTGTCGATGAACGCTTCGCGGTGCCCCGAGGCGTCGCTGACGTAGACGAGCCAGCGGCCGTCCGGGGACAGCCGACCGCCGGATTCGTTGGCCGGTGTCGCGAGATACGTCTTCAGGCTCGGCTCGCCGTCGAGCCGCAGCCAGCCGAGGTCGCGCCCTCGGCCACTGACGAGCTCCCAGTAGACGAGCGTCCGCCCGTCCGCACTGAAGTCCAGCGGCAGCATCCAGCGATTGGACGGTGGCAGCAGGCGTCGCAGCCCGCCACTCGCCGGCGAGACCAGGCTCAGCGAGCCGTCGTTCGTGGTGGACGCCTCGGCGGGCGAGGGGGCGTTCAGCCAGGTCGCGATCTCGCGATCGTCCGCCGACCACGCGAGGCTCCAGGGAAAGAGCTCCGGGGCCGTGAGACGCGAGGCGCCTCCGCGCTCGAGATCGATCACCCACAGCGACGTCCCCCCGTCCTGTGAGCGGCTGACGGCCGCGACGCGATCGCCACGATGCGAGATCGCCGTGTCCTGGAAGGAGACCTCCTGGCGCCGCACGCCCCCGCGCTCGACGCCGTCGCGGCCCAGCCAGACGAAGGCACTCGGCCGCAGGTCGGGCGGCGCATAGAGCATCCGGCCGCTCGTCGCCAGGTCGGCGACCGGCGCGCCCCTCGTCCCCTGCCTCAAGTTCGGGCGATCCTCGAGCAGCTGCGGCTCGCCCGTCGGCGTGACTCGGTCGAGGTCGATCGCCTGGGCGACGAGGGCGGCCTCCCTCTGGAACACGAGGCTGCCGGGTGCGGCGAAGCGCGGCGCCGAGGACGCGTCGAGCAGCCGTCGCCCCGCGGTGAGCGCGTCGAGCGAAGCCACCCTGATCCAGGAGCGGCCGAGCGACGGGCTGTCTTC
>CAZVOI010001218.1:0-2678 GCA_964628275.1 uncultured Acidobacteriota bacterium
CTGCGCCGGGACGGCCGGCGCACCTATGCCTGGGGCGTACGCGAGCCGGCGGCACTCGAGCGGATCCAGTACCTGCGCGGCCCGGCGGCGGTTCTCTACGGCGACGGCAGCCCGGGCGGGCTGGTGAACCTCGTGCTGAAGAAACCGCTGCCCCTCGCTCGCCACACGTTCAGCCTGGGTGCTGGGGAGCTGGGCTATCGGCGCGCCACGGCCGATCTCACGGGCCCGGTCTCGAGCCGGCGCCGCGTGCGCTACCGGCTGGTGGCCGCTGCCGAGGGCCTGGAGAACGGCTTTGACAACGGCGAGTCGCGGGTGAGCGCGCTGCCGATGTTGTCCTTCGATCTGGGACGCACCGTGACGCTTCATCTCGACGGCGAGTACTACGATCAGCGCGGGCGCGGGTACCGGCACACGGTGCCCGCCACCACCGAGACGCAGCGGGGTGACTTCTCGGCGCTCCCCTGGGACCTGAACATGGCCTCGCCCGACGACACTTGGCGCGGCTGGAACGCCTCCGGCGGCCTGCGCCTCGACGCGCGCCTCTCGGAGCGGGCGGCGCTCCACGTGGCGGGCCGCTACACCAAGATCGACGGCGATCTCGACTTCCAGGCCCTGGCCGCCCTCGCCACCGACGGCCGCACCGCGCAGCGCTTCTCGTACCGCGAGAAGAGCGTTTGGCACGAGTCTCAGTCCGATGCCTTCGTCACGCTCAGGGCGACGACCGGAGCGGTCTCGCACCACGTCGTCACCGGAATCGAGGCGGGGCTCAGCACCGTCGACAGCGAGATCGGTCTCGGCGCCGCGCCCTCTCCCGACATCTACGCTCCCGTCTACGGTCCCAAGCCGGCCGAACCTCAGCTCACGCCGACCGGCAACGACCTTGTGCGGGTCGGTATCTACGTGCAGGACCAGCTCGCGGTCGGACGCTTCCGACTCGTGCCCGCTCTGCGCTGGAGCCGGCTGAGCCTGGAGGACCGTGCTGCCAGCGCTGCCGCGAGCGGTTCCGCGAGTCACGACAGCGCGGTCACGCCGTCGCTGGGCCTGCTGTTCCTACGAATCCGGGCGCGCTCACGTTCTCCGATCCGGTCGAGACCGCCAAGGAGATCGTGAAGGTCCTCCGCGAGACGGAAAAGGTGGACGTGGTCATCGCGCTCAGCCACAGCGGTGTCGTGAAAGACAAGGACGGGCGCTACACCGACGGCGAGGACGTGAGCGTGGCCAGAGTGCCCGGCGTCGACGTGGTGATCGGCGGCCACAGCCACACTGAGCTCCGAGAAGCGATCATCGTCAACGGCCGCACGCCCGTGGTGCAGACCGGCAAAGAAGGCGAGAACCTCGGCGAGCTGGTGATCTCGTTGGACGGCGCCGCGCTGAAGGTCGAGTCCTACAAGCTCTACCCGGTCGACGACACCGTTCTCGGCGACCGAGCCATCGCCGGCGCGATCGACACTTTCAAGAAGTCGGTCACCGGCGTCGTCTTCGCGTCGCGCGGTTACAGCATCGATCAACCGCTGGCTATCGCGCCGCGAGACATACCCAATACGTTCGCCGACATCGGCGCCAGCACTCTCCTGGCGAACCTCGTCACCGACTCCTTCCGAAAGGCGACCCAGGCTGACATCGGGTTCACCGCCAACGGAATGATGCGCGCCAGCCTGAAGCGCGGGAAGTCCGGCGTGCAGACGGTCTACGACGTTTTCGCGGTGGCGCCGCTCGGCGCCGGTGTCGTCGACACGACGGCCGGCAGCACCCTCGTGACCGGTTACTTCACCGGCATCGACCTGAAGAACCTGCTCGAGTTCTTCCTAGTGGACAACCCGGCCCACCCCGGCGAGTACTTCCCGCGCACGTCGGGGATGCGGTGCCGGTACGACCCGAAGCGCCGCCCGAAGTTCGACGTCGTGACGGCCATCGAGATGGGCGACCTCGATCGTGGCTACAAAGCGATCGACATCACAGGGAAGGACGAGCGCCTGTACAGCCTCACCTGCCCGCTGATGGTCGCGATGATCCTGGTGGCGATCCCGAAGTACACTAAAGGCAAGCTGCCCCTCGTTCCCAAGAACAAGGCGGGTCAGCCGCTCAAGTCGAGAGTCGAAGCACTCGACGACCCCCGAGGCAACACGCCCTACCTGCTGCCGCCAGCGGGCATGACGGACAAGGGCAGCGTCGCCATGGGAGCGGGGAAGGACGCCGTCCGCGAGATCAAGGAATGGCAGGCGATCATGGATTACCTCCGCAGCCTGCCGGTCAAGACCAAGGGCGAGCTGCCGGTGATCCCGGTCGACGCGCGCGCCGCCGAAGTCCGCGCGATCCAATTGAGCTGAATCAGGTGAAGGCATGAACGCGAACCATACGAACGCACAGAAAGGGACAAGACACATGAAGATGAAACGCAGGCGTCGCCATTACGGGCTGTCACTGCTGGCGGCGGGCGCGGCGCTCCTGTGCGCCGTCGCTCCGGCCCAGGCGCAGCAGAAGAAACCCAACATCCTGGTCATCTGGGGCGACGACGTCGGCAACCAGAACATCAGCCACAACAGCCGGGGCATGATGGGCTACCAGACGCCCAACATCGACCGCATCGCCAAGGAAGGCGTCGGCTTTACCGACTACTACGCGCAGCAGAGCTGCACCGCCGGTCGCGCGGCCTTTATCGGCGGCTCCGTTCCCCTGCG
>CAZVOI010001219.1:0-1850 GCA_964628275.1 uncultured Acidobacteriota bacterium
GAGGCGGCGCTCGTGATCGCGCTCCTGCTCGTCGTGTTCCTCGTCGCCGCCGGCTCGGTCATGGCCCGCGGCATCGACGTGCAGAATTGCGGCTGCGTCTCGCTGGCCGCCAGCGCCGCGCCCTCGGCGTGGCCGCCCGCCTGGATGAAGGGCGTCGGCTGGTTCCTCGTCACAAGAAACCTGCTGCTGCTGGGAGCCGCGATCGTCATCGTGCGCACGCCGGCGACCCGCGCGGCGGTCGACCGGAACCGGGCCACGACGCTGCCGGACGATGCCACCGCTCGCGCGACAGGGCTCCCGTGAACGGCCTCCGGGGCCGAAAGCAAGAGAAACAGACACGGGCTGGTGGACTGGCTTCCGGGGGGCGCTCTACCGCCGCGCCCCCCGGACCCCCCAAGGCGGGGGCGGGGGCGGGGGCGTGAGCGACACCACCACCCGCGGCGTGCGCGTCGAGGTGCGGGCGAGCTACCTGCCCGAGCGCAGCTCGCCGCGCGAGTCCCACTACTTCTTCACCTACCGCATCCGGATCTCGAACGTCGGCGAGGAGACCGTGCAGCTCGTGAGCCGCCACTGGATCATCACCGACGGGGACGGACATGTCGAAGAAGTGCAGGGCCCCGGCGTCGTGGGAGAGCAGCCGGTGCTCGAGCCCGGCGAGAGCTTCGAGTACTCGAGCTTCTGCCCGCTGCCGACGCGGATCGGCTCGATGCACGGCACCTACCAGATGGTCAGCTCCGGCGGCAGCCAGTTCGACGCCGAAATCGCGCCCTTCTCCCTGGCCGTGCCCACCGCTCTCAACTGACGGCCGGATCTGGCGACGGGCCGCAGGTCCCGATGGACTGCGCTTCCAGGCGGCCCTAGACTGCGAGGAACATGAAGGCCAGGCAGCGGCAAGCGTTTTCAGCGGGCGGCCTCGTCGCCTGCCTGCTCGCGGGCGGCGCCGGCGTCCCCTCCGCTGTGCGGGCCCAGGAGCCGGAACCGCCGAAGGCCCAGATACTCCCGCCGCTGAGCGTCGAGGTCGTCAGGATGGAGGTCGTGGTCACGGACAAGCGCGGCCGGCCGAGAGCGGGCCTCGAACCCCGGGACTTCACGGTCTTCGAGGACGGCAAGCCACAGCCGATCGTGCAGTTCCAGTCGTTTACCCGGCCGGCGCGCGGCGTGCCGACGCCGCCGGCCCCCGCACCACCCGCTGAAGCCGAGGCCGACGAGGCGGAGGAGCTCCTGCCCGCCCGGTACGCGGTGCTGGTGATCGACGACGTGCACATGGAGTTCAGCAGCCTGGTCCGGGCCCGCAAGGCGCTCGATCGCTTCCTCGAGGAGGACCTGCGGCCCGAGGACCAGGTCGCGCTCGTGACGACGAGCGGCGCCGGGGCCGTCTCGCAGGAGTTCACGGCCGACCGTGCGGTCCTTCGCCAGACGCTCTCCCGGCTGTCGGTGCAGGAGCGCCGTGCGGGGTGGATCGGAGTTCCCTACATGAGCGAGTACCAGGCCGAGCTCATCGAGCAGAGCGACGCTTTGGCCCTCGACGCCGCCGTGCAGGAGATCATGGCGGCCGGGCACTTCCAGGACGTGGCCTCGGCGGAACAAGAGGCAAGATCGAAGGCCCGCGCGATCTTCTCCGAGGCCGTCTACAACGCGCGGCTCACGCTCGAGGCGATCGAGAGCCTGACCCGGGGGCTGGCCGGCCTGTCGGGCCGCAAGGTGATGTTCCTGGTCTCGGACGGGTTCCTGACTGGCATGTCAGCCGGCAGCGGACTGAGCTTCGACCTGCGCCGCATCGCCGATGCCAGCACCCGGGCCGGGGTCGTCCTGTACGCGCTCGACACCCGCGGCCTGATCGCGGCGCCGCC
>CAZVOI010001220.1:0-6015 GCA_964628275.1 uncultured Acidobacteriota bacterium
CTCGCCTCGCGCCACCTGCGGCCGTTCGCCACCGAACTTCACCGCCCAACCCCCGCCGACCGGCAGGACGTTACTGGGCTCTCCGTCGGACACCGGCAGGAAGCGCCGCAGATCCCCGCGCGTCGCGCTGAACGGAACCGGAGGCCGCGTGCCCTTGGTCCACTGACCCGCGAGCGTGCCGCCGTCCGCCGACAGCTCCGCGCGAATCTCGGACTCGTAGACCTCGTTGCGGATCGCGATCGTGCGCGCGTCGACGTTGACGCTGTCGAAGCGGTACTCCTCCGCCCCGTTCAACGCGAACGCCGCGACTTGCCCGCCGTCGGTCCGGATCTTCAACGAGAACGGCAGCTCCCCACCCGGCAGCGTGAGGACCGCGCGCCAGGTGCCGTCGAACGACGGCGCCGGCGCGGCGAGTGCTGTCGACGAAACGACCAGGAATCCAAGAACCGCCCTGAAACCGCGTCGCATTTCTCCTCCAAGGAAAAGACGAAGGGACATCACCGGTTGGGGAGCCGGCGACGGCGACGATTCAGGACTTTTTGGGGGTTGAGACTTAGAACGAAAGGCGTCCCGCCGCGCGCGTCACCGGCCCGCTACACATCGCCCGACAACAGGCGAGTGCGCGGGTGGCGCGACAACAACAGCGGAGCGCGGTACGGGACATCAGGACCTGAGAGTACTGCTGGAGGGGATCGGTGTCAAAACAAAGGCGTGTCATGGACAGGCTAGCCTTTGTTGACGACTGTGAGCTAGCGCATTATCGTCCGCGCAGTTGCGGTGCTAGAACACTCAGGGGGAGGGCTCTGATGGCGACTCAATCTGTCGGAACCTCGCTGTCTAGCAGGAATGCCTTTCAGGGATTCCCTGGCGGGGATACGGGAACGACCAGCCAGTTGATTCCTGCTGGTAGCTCTGGTGGACGCGACCCGGTCGATATCGTGGCCGGGATACTGGCGGCTCAGGAGAAGCGAATGTCTCCGGCCGAGATTAAAAAGGCCCGCGCTACCCTGGTCGCGACCGCAGCCGCCTGCAGAACTCGAGCAGCGCGTCGACGGCGCTAGCGTACTCTGGCGTGCCGGGCTCTAGCTTGTAGTCCTTTAGGGCGACGTAAAACGCCTTGTGGTTGCCGCTCTCACAGCACTCGCGCATGACGTCTCTGAGGTGCTTCCTGGCGTCGTAGACGCTCTTCCTCTTTGCCATCGAAGTATCAATGGGCGCCAGCAACGGGTGGTTTCAAGACGGCGAATTTGGCTGTGTACGCCAAGTCGTCGTTGACGTAGACATTGCAGTCGTAGCCGCCCCAATCGGGCAACTGAATTGGAGAAAGGCTCAGCTGCATCGCCGCCCCGCCGTTGTCGCCGATCTGCCCGCTCCCGTCGATTCGCAGCAGCGAAGCCCCGCCAGGTCGGACGATCTCAATCCGAATGGCGACGGCCTCCTTGGCCTTACCGCGCAGCTGAACGACCAGGAATGCCTGGGCGTGAATCGAGGGGACTTGCTTGGCGTAGATGTTGTCGAAGATTCCGATGATGCACATCTTGCCGCGCGAATCCGAAAATGCGTAGTCACAGAAGACAGCCCAGTCACACTCAGCCATGGTTACCCCCTGACACAAGAACGTTGACCGCACGGGCACCAGCCCGGGCCATTCTCAAGGGCCTTTCTTCTTCTCAAGCGATCCTGTCTTCGAGTTGCTGCGCTCGCTGAACGTATCGGCTAATCATCGGTGGGCGATCTTACGCTCTGGCCACGCCGAGGCGGGCCCAAACGCAGAGCACGTTCCTAGTACTCGCCGTCCGTTTTCATCGCGGGAGAACATGCCGATCTGGCGAGTGGAAACTGGTGTCCGCCCACGTGAGCCCGATCAAGGAATGATCCGCCCGGTTCTCACTTCTCCGGGTACTCGCCCCGTGCCTTCATCGCGCGGGAGACGTCGCGCATTCGGTTCCGATACGCCCAGGGCGGCTCGAACGGAAGCGGGCCGGCTTCCTTCGCGGCCAGGGTGATCTCGGCGGCTTCCTTTGGGAAGCCGTTGTCGCCGTAGTTCGACACCGTCTCTTGCGCGAGATGCGCACGGATCACCAGCGCCGAGTAGTTCCTGCCGTCGACGAAGAGGTAGCCGAGCGTGCGACCGTACTGGTCCAGCGTCGCGGCGCGCAGCAGCTCGACCAGCGAAGCCGCAGTGAACGTACGCTGGGCGAAGGCGCGGGCTTCTTCGCCGAACGGCTGCGCGTAGGGCAAGTCGCTGTCGAGGTGGCGGAGCTCGGGGGCGTCGATGCCGAGGATGCGTACCGTCTCGCGATCCCCGCGGCCCCAGCGAATCGAGACGGTGTCGCCGTCGTCGATCACCAGCTTCGCCGCTTCGACGCGGACGCGCCGGTCGTGCGTACGCGGCTGGGGAGCGCCGGACGGCTCGGCGCGCGGCGTCGGTCTGCGCCGCGCGCGCGTCGACTGCGCATCGACAGGAAGCACGAGCACGGCGAGAACGAGGAAGAGCGAGAGCCGGCGCATCGCGGGGTCTCCGATGCGGGCGAGCGTACCCTGCCTCGACGTACCATGGAGGGCGTGACGATGCCGCTCGCGTCTCCGCTCGCGTTCCTCCAGAGCCGACTCGGGACGCTCCAGAGAGCCGAGGTGCTGGCCGAGCACGAGAGCTTCTGGGTGGAGCGCGGCCAGGCTGTGGCGGACGCCGTGGACCGGGCCGGAACGCCGCACCTGCGGATGTTCGATGTCCTGGGCCGGCGGATTGACGAGATCCTGTATCCGCCCGATTACTGGGACACGCTGCGCGCGGGCTACCAGCGCGGCGTCGTGTGGCGGGCCTTCGACGACGAGCGCTCGCTGGTCATGCCGTTCCTGCTCGGCTACGTGACGTCGTTCTTCGATGCCGGAATCTACTGCCCCTACACGGTGTCGCTCTCGACCGCGATCCCGCTCGACAAGTACGGCGGCGCCGAGCTGAAGGCGCGCTTCCTAGAGCCGCTGCTCCGGCGCGATGCCACGGCGTGGCAGGGCGCGACCTGGATGACGGAGGCTGGCGGCGGGTCCGATCTCGGCGCCACCGTCGAGACCACGGCGCGCGACGCCGGCGACGGCTCGTGGCGGCTCGACGGCGACAAGTACTTCTCGAGCAACGCCGGCGCCGACGTGGCGGTGGTGGCCGCCCGGCCCGAGGGAGCGCCTCGCGGCGTGCGCGGGCTGGCGCTGTTTCTGGTGCCGCGGCTGCGCAGGGACGGCGGCCTCAACTACACGATCCGGCGGCTGAAGGACAAGATCGCCACGCGCCTGGTGCCCACCGGCGAGGTGGAGCTGCGGGCGAGCGAGGGCTACGCGCTCGGCACGCCCGAACTCGGCGTGTACCTGATCCTGGAGGTGCTCAACGTCTCGCGGGTCGCCAACTGCGTGGGCAGCGTCGCGCTGACTCAGCGGGCGATCGCCGACGCGACTCGCTTTGCCGGCGAGCGAGTGGCTTTCGGCCGGCCCGTGATCGAGCATCCGCTGCTCGCGCGCCAGGTCGAAGAGCGCGGCGCGAATCTCGACGCCTGCTTCGCGCTGGCGTGGGAAGCGGTGCGGCTGCTGGACGAAGTGTGGCGGCAGACCCCGCCCTACTCCGAGCGCTACCAGCTGTTCCGGCTGATCGCCCACCTCGCGAAGTTCTGGACAGCCGAGAACGCCGCGCAGACCGCCAAGTGGGCGCTCGAGGTCTGCGCGGGGCCGGGCACGCTGGCCGAGAACCGCGTGGAGCGCTGGCTGCGCGAGGCGATGATCCTGGCCATCTGGGAGGGCACGCCTCACCGCCAGATGCTGGACGGGCTCGAGGTCATGGAGAGGAAAGGCGCTCACCGCCTGCTCCTGGAGCACCTGAAGCCGCTGGCCGCGGCCGCGGAGCTCGAGGCCTGGCGGGATCGGATCGAAGCCCACCTGGCGCTGCCTCGCGAGGAGAAGGAGGCCCGTATCGAGCCGCTGTTCCGCGAGCTGGCGGCCTTCGTCGCGCGCGCGCTCGCCAGCCGTAGACTGACGGACCCGGAGGAACGACCTTGAACAGAATCGCCCGCGTCGGACTCGTCGGCCTGGTCGCTGTCGGTGTCACGGTGACAACGCCCTCGGGCGGCGCCGGACCGGCCGGACCGCGCTTTGCCGTGTCGTTCCCGGAATCGCTCTCCAAGAGCGCGCTCGACGGCCGGGTGATCCTGCTGCTCTCGAAGGACGACTCGAGCGAGCCGCGCTTCCAGTGGATCGACACCAGCCTGAAGACGCAGCAGGGCTTCGGCGTGGACGTGGACGGCTTGAAGCCTGGCCAGGACGCGATTCTCGAGGACGGCGCCAAGGGCTCGCCGCTCGCCAAGGTCAGCGACGTTCCGGCGGGGACCTACAACGTGCAGGCCGTGCTCCACAAGTACGAGACGTTTCGGCTCGCCGACGGGCGTGTCTTGAAGCTGCCGATGGATCGCGGCGAGGGGCAGCAATGGAACCGCGCGCCGGGCAACCTGATCAGCACGCCGCGCAAGATCACGATCGACCCCGCGAAGACCGAGACGATCAAGATCGCGCTCGACAAGGCGATCGCGCCGATTCCCGACCCGACGACCACCAAGTACATCAAGCACGATCGAATCAAGAGCGAGCGGCTCTCCAAGTTCTGGGGCCGCGACATGTACCTGGGGGCGCACATCTTGTTGCCGTGGGGCTTCGACGAGCATCCCGACGCGCGCTATCCGCTGGTGATCAACCACGGCCACTTCCCCGACACGTTCGGCAACTTCCGCGAGGAGCCACCGGACCCGAACCTGAAGCCCGACTACTCCGACCGCTTCAGTTGGCCGGGCTACAACCGCACGCAACAGGAGCGCGCGCATCAGCTCTACAAGGACTGGACCTCGCCGACGTACCCGCGGATGCTGATCATCGAGATCCAGCACGCGAACCCGTACTACGACGACTCGTACGCAGTGAACTCGGCCAACATCGGCCCGTACGGCGACGCGATCACCTACGAGCTGATCCCGTACCTGGAGAAGAAGTACCGCGCGATCGGCGCGGGCTGGGCGCGCTTCATGTACGGCGGCTCCACCGGCGGCTGGGAATCGCTCGGCGCGCAGATCTTCTATCCCGAGGAATACAACGGCTGCTACGCAGCCTGCCCCGACCCGATCGACTTCCGAGCTTTCACCTCGGTGGACATCTATAAGGACGAGAACGCGTACTTCGCGATGGGTCCGTGGCGCAAGGTGCCGCGGCCGGGCTTCCGCAACTGGCTGGGCCACGTCTCGGCCACGGTCGAGCAGATGAACAAGGCCGAGTTGGTGCTCGGATCGAAGGTCCGCTCGGGCGGACAGTGGGACATATGGGAAGCGGTCTACTCCCCCGTCGGCAAGGACGGCTACCCGGCGCGGATCTGGGACCGCGAGACCGGCGTCATCGACAAGAAGGTGGCCGAGCACTGGCGCGAGAACTTCGATCTCGTCCACATCATGAAGCGCGACTGGGAAGCCAAGGGTCTCGGCAAGAAGCTCGAAGGCAAGGTCAACCTCTACGTGGGCGACATGGACAACTACTACCTGAACAACGCTGTCTACCTGGCCGAGGAGTTCTTGAAGACCACCAAGAACCCGCCCTTCGGCGGCGAGATCACCTACGGCGATCGCGCGGAGCACTGCTGGAACGGCGATCCCACGCAGCCGAACGCGATCTCACGACTCCGCTATCACCAGATGTTCGCGCCGAAGATCGTGGACCGGCTCCTGAAGACCGCGCCGCCCGGCGGCGACGTCAGGAGCTGGCGCTACTAGCTCAAGGGACGCGCGTCAGCGACCGCCCTTCTTGCGGCGTGACTTGGCCGGATTCTGCTGCACGCCTTTCAGGAGCAGTTCCGCCACCTCGTCCAGGTGTTCGACCTCGCCCCTGCCGCGGGACACGAGCATCCCCCCCTCGAGCGAACTGACGATGAACGCGGCCATCGACGCGACCGAACCGTCGAAGCCGAGCTCGCCCCGTTCCCTTCCGGCGGCCAGGACG
>CAZVOI010001221.1:0-2071 GCA_964628275.1 uncultured Acidobacteriota bacterium
GCGGAAGCCGCGGCGCGGCTCTGTGAAACCGACCCGTTGCTACGTCCTGATCTGGCCCTGCGGCTTGCTGAGAAGGGCACAGCCGTCGGTCCCGATGGCCTGCGCCGCTTCAAGCACGATCCGCGACTGACCGCGGGCCGGCCCACTGCGTTCGACCCGGAGCAGGCCCGGCTGTTCTGGGCCAACGTGACCTGCCCGGTCCTGATCCTGGAAGGCGAGCGCTCCGAAATCCGGCTCAGCGAGCAGGAAGGCCGCCGGCGCTGGTCCAACTTCCCGAGCTGGCGTCACGTGGTGCTGAAGGACGCCGGCCACATGATGCAGCGCGATCAGCCCGCGGCTGTAGCCCGTGTGCTGCTCGAGTTCCTCAGCGAGAGCTCCGAGGCTTCGGCCTAGCTGACGGCTAGGCCGAGCGTTTCTTCGCGATGTCGACCAGGAGGCGTAGCACTTCGAGGATACGTTCTCCGCTGCCAAAGTGCTCCCAGATATCGCGGTCTACGAAGACCGCGTGCTGGAAGGCTCCGCGCAGGTTTGCGTATCGGTTCGGCCGGATGGCGCGCGAGAAATCCTGCTCCGGGATCTCCCTCAGCGATTCCTCGGACGGCTCAGTCAGCTTCTCGTCTTCGTTCATGGTAGTCGAGGTCAGGAACACCGTCACTGCTTCTTCGAACGCGACGCCGTGCTGGAATCATTCGCAGTCGCTTTGTCGGCGTCCCACTCGAAGTCTCCGAACGATACCGTCGGCACGCTCTACAATCGTAGCACCGGCACTCCGGCCGAGCCTGTCGATCATCGAGGCCGCGTCCGATCCCGCCAGTCGGCCACTCGTTGGGCGGTGCGATTGCCGGGCTATACGCCGGCAGCTGTCCCCGGTGAGGATCTTTCGGCTCGCGCTCCTGGAGGGTACCGGCCTGCTCCTGATCCTCGAGGGCAGGAAAGCTAGCCCCGAGCGACAGCCACTGTTGACCAGGTGCGTGCCAGCGCCGCCAGCTCGGGCCCGCGCGTCGGCCAATCGTGCAGCAGCGCCGGGTCGAAATCCGCGCCGTTCGGCCAGGTGAGCGTGCGCGCCTCCTCGTCCAGCCGCACCTGATCGAACAGGGCCACGTCGCGAAGCGGCCCGAACAGCTCCCCGTGCAAGACCGGCTCGAAATCGACCACCTGGCTCGTGCCGTCCGCGAAGCGCACGCACAGCGTGAACGGCCCGACCTTGTCGTATCCCGCGACCGCGTGAATCTCGTGGCCCATCTGGTCCTACCTCAACGGCTCTATCCTACCGGCTCAGCTCAGGCAAACCGCGTCCTTATCGTGTTGCCAGCCCAGCCCAGCCGAGTGCATGCATTGTGATGAATGCCTGTCGTGATCCCCAGCCCAGGTGACGCGCCCGCGATCATCGGTTGGGCGGCGCGACCCGGCGCAGCTCGTCGAAGAAATTCTCAATGAAGACGACCTTGTCGCGCTTTTCTTCGGCCTGCTGCTGCGCGGCCTTCAGCAACGCGATGCGCTGGCCGTCCGGGTGCAGGTCGAAGGGGCGGCTGTTGAGGCCGCGTGCCGGGACAAGCCCCGGCGACCACTGCCGCGGCTTCTCCGCGCGGAACGAGCTCCCCTCCGCGGCGTAAGGGGCGACCATCAGCGTGGCCTCGGGCGACCGGTATAACAGCTCCTTCCGGTTTCGGGACCAGGTCGGATGTATGCCGCCGCCGGTGGAGACCGCCGCAACAGCTCTCGGACCCGGGACGGCGTCTTCTCGGGGAGGGCGCCGAAGTCGGGCTCCTTGGTGAGGACGAGCGCCAACGTCTCCGCCGCGGTGTCACTGCTGTAGAGCCGGCGTCCTGTCAGCATCTCGTAGAGCACGACGCCGAACGACCAGATGTCGGAGCGGCGGTCCGCCGTCTTGCCCTTGGCCTGCTCGGGAGACATGTAGGCCGCCGTGCCGAGGATGATGCCGGCCCGTGTCGCGACCGCGCTGAGCGTGGGGGAATGGGAGACCTCGGGCGACAGCGGATCGTCCGACAACGCCTTGGCGAGGCCGAAGTCGAGGACCTTGACCGCGCCGTCCTTGGTCAGCTTGGCGTTC
>CAZVOI010001222.1:0-2794 GCA_964628275.1 uncultured Acidobacteriota bacterium
GGCACCACGAACTGCAGGTCGCGCACCAGGTGCGGCGCGTTCCTGCGCAACAGGCCGCGCTCCTTGAGCGCGTCGAGCACTAGCGAGACGTTGCCTTGCTGCAGGTAGCGAACGCCGCCGTGGACGAGCTTGGTGGAGCGGCTGGAGGTTCCCTTGCCGAAGTCGCTCTGCTCGAAGAGCGCCACCGCGTAGCCGCGCGACGCTGCGTCGAGAGCCACGCCGACGCCGGTTGCCCCGCCGCCAACGACGGCGATGTCCCAGGGATCGGCGCGAGCGTCGAGGACCTTCAGGGATTCGTCGCGTTGCATCAGGCCGATCGCTCGGCGCTCACGGCCTTGTGGCCGAGCGTCATCGCGCTGAACAGGATCGTCAACAGGCAACAAGCCACCATCGTGACGAACACGCCGCTCCAGCTCCAGTTGTCGGCGATCCAGCCGACGCCGCCGCCCGCGATCGCGGAGCCGAACACGTAGCCGAAAAAGCCGGTGAAGCCGGCCGCCGTGCCGGCCGCTTTCTTGGGCACCAGGTCGAGCGCGTGCAGCCCGATGATCATGATCGGCCCGTAGATCAGGAAACCGATCGAGATGAGCGCCGCGTAGTCGATCCACAGCGGCCCCTTCAGGTTGAACCAGTACACGACGACGGCGACCAGCGTCAGCGCCATGAACAGCATCGTCGCCGGAGCGCGCCTCGCCCCGAACCACTTGTCCGAGATCCAGCCGCACGCGATCGTGCCGGGGATCGCGGCGTACTCGTAGAGCGACCAGGCCAGGCTCGACTGCTTGAACGAGAAGCCCTTGGCGGTCTCCAGGTAGGTCGGGATCCAGTTCACGACGCCGTAGCGAACGAAGTAGCAGAAGGCGTTGGCGATCGCGAGCGCCCACAGGTACTTGTTCGTCAGCACGTGCTCGACGAAGATCTCCCGGAAGCCGAGCGTGCGCTCGGCGGCCTCGGAGTAGCCCGGCGGATAGTCGTTCTTGTATTGCTCCACCGGCGGCAGCCCACGCGACTGCGGCGTGTCTTCCAGCAGGAAGAAGACGCCCACGGCCAGCGCCGCCGCCACCAGCGCGTTGAAGTAGAACTTGGCGCCCCAGTCGTTGAACAGCGTCACTCCCAGCAGCGCCAGGTTCGCGACCAGCGCTCCGCCGATGTTGTGGGCGGTGTTCCAGACCGAGACGGTGAGCCCGCGTTCCTTGGTGCTGAACCAGTGCACCATCGTCTTGCCGCAGGGCGGCCAGCCCATGCCCTGCACCCAGCCGTTCAGCGTCATCAGCGCCACCAGCGCGAAGAGCGACGCGGCGACGCCCTTCACCAGTCCGCAAAAGGCAAGGATCGCGCTCGACAGCAAGAGGCCGAGCGGCAGGAAGTACTTGGGGTTGCTGCGATCCGAGATACCGCCCATCAGGAACTTCGAGAGGCCGTAGGCGATCGACAAGCCGGTGAGTGCTCCGCCCAGGCTCGCCTTGGAATACTCCGGGTGCTCCTTCAGGATGTCGGGGATCGCGAGCGCCAGGTTGTTGCGAACGAGATAGTAGGCCGCGTAGCCGACGAAGATGCCGGCGAAGACGCGGCGGCGCTGGCGGCGATACTCGGCATCGATCGCCTCCGCCGGAAGCGGCGCCAGGAACGGCGCCGGCTTCAGGAGCCCGATCATCGAACCGGCGTCGGCTTCGGAACCGCGATCCCCTTCTGGATCAGGACGGCGCGCAGCCGATCCGGGTAGTCCGAGATCAGCCCATCCACCTTCCAGTCGACGATGCGCGCGATGTCCGCCGGATCGTTGGCGGTCCAAGGAACGACGCGAAGACCCAGCGCGTGGGCCTCCTGAACGGCGGCTTCGGTCAAGTCGTTGTAGTTGGGCGACCAGACCGGCACGCCGGAGGCCTTGACGACTCGCGGCACGGAACCGCCGAAGTCGTCCACGTCGAGGCCGGCCAGCCAGGGCGACGGCCCGGCTTGGCCTTTGCGGATGGTGTCGTCGCCCCCTTGCTGGCTGGTGAGCGCGACCGTCTCGATCTCGGGAGCGATCTTCTGGACGACCTTCAACGTTCGCCAGTCGAACGACTGCACGGTCGTGCGCGAGGCCATGCCTGCCTCGCGAATCACCGCCACCAGCGCGGCGGCGAAGGCGTCCGGTTCGAGCGTCAGGGCGGGACGCGGCGGGAAGATCTTGGTCTCCACGTTGAAGCGAACGGCGGCATTCCCGCTGCGCTTGGCGAGCGCGAACACTTCGGCGAGCCGCGGGAAGCGCGTGCCGTCCACCGGCTGCTGCTCCGGGTAACGCAGCGCGTACATCGATCCCGCCCGGAGCCGGCCGACGTCGTAGCGCTGCAGCTCGGCGAAGCTCAGCGAATGGATGCTGGTGCCGGGCGTCACGTACTTTCCATCCGGGTCGCGCACCACGTCGGGGTTCAGCTCCGGGTCGTGGCTCACCACCACGACACCGTCCTTTGTGACGGCCGTATCCATCTCCAGCGTGACGACGCCCAGCGAGAGCGCGTGCGCGAACGCGGGTAGCGTGTTCTCGGGCCGCAGTCCACGCGCGCCACGATGGCCCTGCAGGTCGAACGGCAGCGGCTGCGTCGCGGCCTTCACGCTGCCGAGGCTAAGGCCGATCTCGGGGGCCGGCGAATCCAGAAGCAGCAACGAACCGCCGACGATCGTCGCGATGATGCGTGGCGACTTGGGCATGCCGCGCATTCTGCCCGACTCGCGCCGGCCGCCGCTACTTCACGAAGCGGTAGCCGAGGCCGACGATCGTCTCGACGTGCTTGCGCGCCGGACCGAGCTTCAA
>CAZVOI010001223.1:0-2819 GCA_964628275.1 uncultured Acidobacteriota bacterium
CGCTGCGCCTCCGACGCGCCGCCGGGCGCCGGATACGACACTTGCGTCTGCGTCCACGCCGAGCAGAACGCGATCGTGCTCGCCGCGCGCCACGGCAACGCCACGAACGGCGGCGTGCTCTATGCGACGCTGCGCCCGTGCTTCGGCTGCACCAAGGAGTCGATCCAGGCGGGACTGCGCGAGCTCGTCTACGACGAGCCATACGAGTACGGCGCGGGCCTCGAGGAGGCGTTCGGTCGGCTGATCGCCGAGTCGGGCGTCACGCTGCGCCAGCACCCGCCGCGCTGAGACCAGGGTGCGCGCCCGCGCCGTCGGCTAACGGGCCCTGGTCCAGACCCACTCCTCCGACACCGTCTTGCCGGCCTGCGGCCCCTCGATGCGCGCGTGCATCGCGCCCGCCGCGTCGAGCCAGTAGAGGATCCGCTGCGGGAAGTCGTGCTGCAGGTTCTCGAAGACCACGCGCCGCTCGCCGAGCTCGACCAGCTTGAATGCCACCGGCGGCTTCGAGCGCGGGCTCCCGTAGTAGAAGGTGCCCTCGGCGGTCGCCTGAATGCGCAGGAACTCGAAGGAGAGCATGCGCTCGCCCTTCACGTCGCGGTGCAGGCCGAGCAGAGCGCCGCCACGGACCGAGGTCCACTGCTCCTCCATCGAGATCCCGTCGGTCACGCCCTCCCAGCGCCCCTCGAGCCAGGACAACTGCCCGACGGCGTCTCGGGGCGCCTGAGCCTGGACCTCGCCCAGCAGCGCGGAGAGCATGACTGTCATCAAAAAGGTCGTTCGCAGCATCAGGTCTCCTCCTGGAACGGCCGCGGCCGGTGCTGGACGCAGCGCAGGCCGGCCACCGGGTCAAGGCTCGAGCGTCGCCAGCCAGACGTCGGACTGGGCGCGGGTCTCGATGTAGCTCACCCAGCGGTCGTCGCGCGAGACGCTGATCCCCTGCGCGGCCGTGGCGAGGACGGGCGTCGCGCGTCCGCTGCGGGTGTCGAGCAGCACGATCCGATCGTAGCGCGCCACCAGCAGCCGGCGGCTGTCGCTGAGCCACGCCGGCCAGCCGCGCCCCTCGGGCAGCGCGCTGTACTTGCCCGAGGCGAAGGAATAGACCAGCGTGACGCTGTTCGGATACGAATAGAAGGTGAGGCCCCCCGCGAGCGTGTTGCCGTCCGGAGACCAGGAACGCGGTTGCATCGCGTGGCCGCCCTCGATGGCGGGAAGCGGCTCGGCCTGGCGCTCGGCCAGCGGCCGCGTCAGGTCCTCGATCCAGGTGCGCGCGCCGTCGGTCGTGGCGATGCGCTTGCCGTCGGGCGACCACGTGTTGTCCGACCGCGTGGGGCCGGTCGTCTTCGTCAGCTGCTCGAGCCCGCTGCCGTCGGGGCGAATCGAGTACGTCTCGTAACGTCCGCTGCGGTCGCTGTAGAACGCGATCCGCTTCTCGTCGGGCGACCACTTGGGGCCCCGATCGCGTGCGGGGTCGTCGGTGATCTGCCGGTAGCCCGTGCCGTCGCTCTTGACCACGAACAGGTCCTCGCGCCCGCCGAGCGGCGTGAAGGCGATCCACTCGCCGCTCGGCGAGATGTCCTGCGTGTAGATGACGCGCGATCCCTGGAACGCCGGCCGCGGCGGCTCCGTCACGTGGCCCGAGGCGGGGTCGATGCCGAAACGCTGGATGCTCGAGCGCCGGTCGGAGCTCACGAACATCAGCGAGCGGCCGTCGCTGGAGAAGCTGATCGAGTCGCTCCTCCTGGAAGGCGTCATCACCGGCTCGGGCTCGCCGCGCGGGCGTCCCGACGCCTCGTCGATGCCCACGCGCCAGAGGTTCGCCGAGCCGCTGCGCTCGCTCGCGAAATACAGGCTGCGGCCGTCGGGCGACCAGACGGGGTTCCAGTCCAGCGTCGGGTCGCTGGTGACCGCGACCCGCACTGGCTCGCCCTGGGCGTCGGCGGGGATCGTCCAGATATCCCGCTGTCCGCCGCCCTCTTTCAGGCCCCAGAAGGCGATGCGCCGCCCGCTCGGGGACCAGCGGGGCTGGACCGCGTCGCCGTCGTGCGTGAGCTGGCGGACCTCTCCGCCCCCGGCCGGCACCACCCACAGGTGCGCGGGCGGGACCCGGCTGTAGGGGTCCTGACCGTCCCCGTCCGAGAAGACGATCTGCTTCCCGTCGGGCGACCAGGCGGGGTCGTAGCCCGAGTCGGTAAGCCGCTTCACGGACTCGCCGGTCGAGCCCATCACGTAGATGCTCCTGGCGCCGTCCCGCTCGGAGCAGAATGCGATCCGCTCGCCGTCGGGCGAGAACGAAGGCGCGGTGTCGGCCTCGGGGCTGTCGGGCGTGAGGTTCAGCGGGTTGCGACCACCCACCCGCTGCAGGTAGATGTCGGGGTTGCCCGAGGTGTCGCTCACGAAGGCGAAGCTCACTCCGCCGGGATTGAGCTGCGCCTGCCGCTCCTCGCCGGGCTGGTCGGTCACCTGCTGGAACGACAGCGGCGCCGCGCGCCCGCCTCCCCCGTGGCCCGAGACGCCGACGCGGCGCCCGACCTCGAAGGCTGCGCCGAGCAGGACGAGGGCGCCGAGCACGGCGAACGGCAACAGGCGCGGATAACGGCGGCGCACCTCGGGCAGCGCGATCGCATCCACGCGCTGGGACGCCGACGTGCCGCCGATGCTGTCGAGGTGGAACGCGAGGTCGCGCGCCGACTGGAAGCGTTCGTCGGGCTTCTTCTCCAGGCAGTGGTGGACGATCAGGTCGAGGGCGCGCGGGATGCGCGGGTCCGCCTCCGACGGCATTGGCGGCTCGTCACGCAGCACCGAGCTCAGCAGCTCGGCCG
>CAZVOI010001224.1:0-1723 GCA_964628275.1 uncultured Acidobacteriota bacterium
CGCCGGCTACCGCGGGTATGTGACGCTCGAGTACGAAGCGGCCGAGCCGCCGCTCGTCGCCGTGCCGCGCTACCTGGACCGTCTCCGCTCGTTCCTCTGAGCGGAGCGCCGACGGCATGGCCACCCTCCTCCGAGTCTGCCGCAGCGCATGAGAAAATCCGGCAGCTCAGCGAGGAGAACCGGCAGCTCATGACAAGAAGCCGCAACTCGACTTCGGACCCGCCCGGCGGGAAGGGCGGGCGACTGCTGCTCCACCTCGGCCCGGGCTCCGGCAGGCGATCGAGAGCGACGACGTCTACTTCGTCGAGGCCAAGGGCGACCACACGGAGGTGCGGACGCGAGCCGCGCCTGCACTTTAAGTCCAGCGTGTTCGGCGGAAAAAAAGGAGGAACTCGAGTATGCCGCGATGCCTCAGGACTCCAGTGTTGCTGTTGTTCCTTACCGCGGAGAGCACCCTCTCAGCGCAGACACCGGCGCCCCGAGAGGCCGGCCCCGGAGCGTCGCGTCCCGTTCTTCGCCGGTGAGTGGAACTTCACGGGCGAGTTGGACGGCGTTCGTTTCGGCCCCGATCAGCCGGAGAATAGAGTCACTGAGCACTGCGAGATGCTCGGCGACTTCTTCCTGACCTGCCGCTACGAACTGAGGCGATCGGCCTCATCCTTGAAGGGCTTAGGGATCTTCGGGTACGACAAAGCAGCCGAAGCTTACTTCTTCACGAGCTACGACAACACGCGCTTGGTTGATCGATAAGGAACTGCCGCCGACGCGCTATCACATCACGAGAGAGGTTCTGCAGGCGGACGGTAGATGGGCTGCCACCATGGTAGGGAGCTATCAGAAGTAGCGAACCGCCGAACAAGGGGAGTAGACGAACCTTGAGCATATTGGAGGTTCGCAGCTCTTATCCGCGGTGTTCGCCGGACCGTTCTGGGATCGACGGTGATAGACTAGCTCTGTGCACACGACCATCGAAGCCGAGGTGGACGAGCAGGGCAACATTCGGCCCAGAGAGCCGGTGGTCCTTGCGCCGGGCTCGCGCGTCCTCGTCACGGTTCTCGACCCAGCAGGCGCGGAGACCGCGCTGCTGAGCGAGGCCGCCCTGGCCGCAGACTGGCAGCGTCCTGAGGAGGACGCAGCGTGGTCACAGCTCAGCCAGGAGTAGTCGTCCTCGTCCGTTTCCCCTTCTCCGACCTATCGTCGTCGAAGTTGCGACCCGCTGTGGTGCTTGCTCATGCCGGCGGCGTGGATTGGATCCTGTGCCAGGTGACCAGCAACCCCTACGGCGACTCGACGGCAGTGCCCCTGAACTCCGCGTCCTTCGCGTCTGGCGGCCTCGGGCGCGCGAGCGTCGCCCGGCCGGGCAAGCTCTTCACGGCGAGCCAATCGCTGTTCGTCAAACCGGTCGGCAACCTGACGGCGGCGGCACATCGGGAACTGGTGTCCCGCGTCGTCGGGGTCCTTCAGTCGGGGGTGCGCTGAGGCCGTCGAACAAGGGATTGCCTACTCCTCGAACTTGAGCTCGTGGGCGTCGCGCTCGCGGCCTGTGGGGACCGAAAGCTCGCCGTAGAGGCTCGGCCGTCGCGCCTGGATCCAGAGGCGCCCGGTGGCCTTCGCGAGGAGCGAGGCGTCGAGGTCCGCGACGACCATGTCGTCGCCCGCCTTCCAGGTCTCGGCCAGAATGCGGCCGTAAGGGTCGAAGACGGTCGCGTTGCCGGTGCGGATC
>CAZVOI010001225.1:0-12256 GCA_964628275.1 uncultured Acidobacteriota bacterium
CGGATGACGCCGGCCGCGGCTCTCGGCGCTGCGCATCGCGTACGGAGCCAGGCTGTCCCTCTCCCAGCGTTCTTGCGCCTGACGGTCCACGAGATGCATCGCGAGCGCGATTCTACGGCTTGAGTATGACGCGCCGGGGCCGCGCGGGCTCGGGAGCCCGCCGCCCGCGCCTGATACAATTTGCGGTTTTCGGAAGGAGTGCGATGACGATCGCGGTGGGAGTGCTGGGCGCGACCGGAGCCGTCGGGCAGCGGTTCGTGCAGTTGCTCGAAGGCCATCCGTGGTTCGAGGTCACGGAGGTCGCCGCGTCCGATCGCTCGGCCGGCAAGAGCTACGCCGAAGCCTGTACCTGGCGGCTCGCCGGCAATCCCCCGCCCGACGTCGCGAGGCTCACCGTCAAGACCTGCGACGGGCCGTTCGAGGCGCGACTGCTCTTCTCGGGCCTGGACGCCTCGGTCGCCGGCGAGGTCGAGACCGCTCACGCGCGGCAGGGCCATGCGGTCGTCTCGAACAGCCGCAACCACCGGATGGACGACGACGTGCCGCTCTTGATCCCCGAGATCAACGTGGACCATCTCGCGGCGATCGAGGTGCAACGCAAGAAGACCGGCGGCTACATCGTCACGAACCCCAACTGCAGCGTGGTGGGGTTGGCGATGGCCCTGGCCCCGCTCCACCGGGCCTTCGAGCTGCAGAGCGTCGCGGTCGTCACGCTGCAGGCGCTCTCGGGCGCGGGCTATCCGGGCGTCGCGTCGCTCGACGTGGCCGACAACGTCATCCCTTACATCGGCGGCGGAGAAGAAGAGAAGATCGAGAAAGAGCCGCTCAAGATCCTCGGCCGTTTCGAGGCAGGCGCGTTCCGCTTCGCCGACTTCAAGATCTCGGCGTCGGTGCATCGCGTCGCCGTCTCGGACGGACACACGATGGCGATCTTCTTGAACACGAAGAAGAAGCCAGACGTCGACCAGGCCAAGAGAATCCTGGCCGACTTCTGCGGCGAGCCGCAAGCGCTGAAGCTGCCGTTCGCGCCGCAGCGTCCGATCCACGTTCTCGACGGCATCGACCGGCCACAGCCACGGCTCGACCGTGACCGTGAGCGCGGCATGACGGTGTCGGTCGGCCGGGTGCGCGAAGATTCTCAATTCGACCTGAAACTCGAGGCGCTCGTCCACAACACGATCCGCGGCGCCGCCGGCGTCGCGATCCTGAACGGCGAGCTGCTGAAGGCACGCGGGTTGCTGCCGTGATCGTGATGAAGTTCGGCGGGACCTCCGTGGGTTCCGCCGAACGCATCAAGGGCGTCGCCGAGATCGTGCGCGATCGGCTGCCGCGCCAGCCGGTCGTGGTCGTCTCGGCGTTCAGCCGCGTCACCGACGCGCTGATCCGCGGCGCGCGGCTGGCCGAATCCGGCGGCTCCGGGCACATCGCCGTCAGCGCCGAGCTGCGCGATCGGCATCAAGCGACGGTCCGCGATCTGATCCAGGACGCCGCGACGCGCACGCGTCTGCTCGCTTACGTGGACGGCACCCTCTCCGAGCTCCAGACGCTCTACACCGGCGTGCACGCGCTCAGCGAGCTGACGCCGCGGTCGCTCGACGCGATCTCCGCCATGGGCGAGCGGCTCTCGTTCGAGATCGTGGCCGCGGCGCTCGCGGAACGCGGCGTGCCGGCGCAAGCGATCGAGGCGCGCGGGATCATCCTCACCGACGAGAGCTTTTCGCGCGCGCAACCGCAGATCGACGAGATCACCGCTCGCGTCGCGAGCCTGCGAACGATCGTCGAGAAAGGCAGCGTACCGGTGCTCGGCGGCTTCATCGGCTCGACCGCCAAGGGCGTCACGACCACTCTGGGGCGCGGCGGCTCGGATTGGACCGCCTCGCTCCTCGGCGGAGCGCTCGCGGTCGAGGAGATCCAGATCTGGACCGACGTCGACGGCATGATGACCGTCGACCCGCGGCTCGTCCCGAGCGCGCGGGTGATTCCCGAGGTCAGCTTCGACGAAGCGGCGGAGTTGGCCTACTTCGGCGCCAAGGTGCTCCACCCGGCCACGATCAAGCCCGCGATCGAGCGTGGCATCCCGGTCGTGATCCTCAACACGATGAATCCCGGCGCGTCCGGCACGCGCATCACCGCGAACCCGGCGGCGACGCTGGGCGAACCGCGCGCGATCGCCGCCAAGCAGGGAATCACACTGCTGACGATCGCCCAGCCGCGGATGCTGATGGCGCACGGCTTCCTGGCGCGCGTGTTCGCGGTCTTCGAGCGGCACCGCACATCGGTCGATTTGATCGCGACGTCCGAGGTCTCGGTGTCGCTGACCGTGGACGACGTTGCCAGCCTTCCGGCAATACGCGCCGACCTCGCCGCGCTGGGCGACGTGGACGTGCGCCAGCAGATGGCGATCGTGAGCGTCGTCGGCCGCGGCTTCACGCGTCGGGCGGGGCTCGCGGCTCGGATATTCTCGGCTCTCGCCGACGTCAACGTGGTGATGATCTCGTTCGGCGCGTCGGACGTGAACGTCTCGTTCGTGGTCACGGAAGCGGATGCCGAGCGCGCGGTGAAGTCGCTGCACCGGAGTTTCTTCGAGTGAGCCTGACGCTGGCGCTGGTCGGTCACGGCAAGATGGGGCGCGAAGTGGAAGCCATTGCCGGCGAGCGCGGCCACCAGCTCGTGATCGTGAAGCGCGGCGACGCCTTTCCGAAGGACTGCGCCGTGAGCATCGACTTCAGCAACGCCGGCGCGGTGCTCGGCAACGTCTCGGCCGCGCTGGCGGCTGGCGCGCGCGTCGTGGTCGGCACCACCGGCTGGGAGGCGCAGCGCTCCGCGGTCGAACACGCCGTCACCGCCGCCAGCGGCGGCCTGGTTCACGCCGCGAACTTCTCGCTGGGCGTGAACCTCTTCTACCGCCTCGTCAAGAACGCCGCGGCGCTCTTGACCGCGTTCCCCGACTACGATCCGTACGTCCTCGAACGCCACCATCGCATGAAGCAAGACGCGCCCTCGGGAACCGCGAAGGCGCTCGCGGCGATCCTCGAAGCCGCGCCGGGCGCCCGCAAGAAGGCGCAGTCGTCGCTCGACGGCGCGCTTCCCGAGAGCGCCTTCCACGTTGCGGCGTTGCGCGCCGGCGGCATCGTCGGCGAGCACACCGTCGGCTTCGACTCGGGCGGCGACGAGATCCTGCTCGAGCACCGGGCCCGCTCGCGCCGCGGTTTCGCGCTCGGCTCGGTGATCGCCGCAGAATGGATAGCGACGCGAACGGGGTTCTTCTCTTTCGACTCCGTCATCGAGGACTTGGTGAAATGAAGATACTTGCGCTCGCCCTGTGTCTCGCCGCATCCAGCGCGGCCGCCCAGGATACCTGCCCGTGTCCGCCACCGGCTCCCCCGGAGCCTTCCTGGAAGGGAAGCCTGGGCGCCGGGCTCGCACTCACCGGCGGGAACAGCGACACCAATAGCTACAACCTCTCCTTCAACGCGGCCTACGACCCGAAGACGAAGAACACGTTCAAGGCCGACGGCCTGTACCTGCGCTCGGACACCGACGACAAGACGACCGCGAACACGTCCTCGCTCTCGGTACGCGATGAGTACCGTTTCGCCAAGCACGCCTTCTTCTTCGCCGAGGCCCGCTACTATCGCGATGAGTTCAAGAGCATCGAATACCTGATCTCGCCGCTCGGCGGAATCGGCGTGAACGTCGTCGATCGCGACAACACGAAGCTGTCGATCGACCTGTCCGCCGGCGGCCAGTTCGAGAAGGACGCGGGCCGGACCAGCACCTCGGACGGCGCGGTCTCGGCCAGCCAGCGGCTCAGCGCCAAGCTGTCGCCCAGCGCCAACTTGTCGCAGCGCGCGTCGGCGCTCTGGAAGATGAACGACTTCGGCGACGCGCTGTACCGCTTCGAGATCAGCCTGTCGGCCTCGATCTCGAAGCGGATGGAGATGAAGCTCAGCTTCCGCGACGACTACAAGACCCGGCCGCCGAGCGCCACGCTGAAGAAGAACGACACCGCGGTGCTGGCCGCGATCGTCTTCAAGATCGCTTAGCCGTCCGTGATCGAGATCCAGCGCGCCGCGACCCTTCTCGAACGACTCGGACAGGAAGTCGCCGTCAGCGATTGGATCTCCGTCACGCAGGAGCGCATCGACCGTTTCGCGGAGAACACCGAGGATCGCCAGTGGATCCACGTCGATCCGGGGCGCGCCGCGGCCGAATCGCCGTACGGCGCCACGATCGCCCACGGCTTCCTGGTGCTGGCGCTGCTCAGCTCGATGGCGCGCGACGCGATGCGGTTCCCCAACCTGCGCCTGGCGATCAACTACGGCTTGAACCGCGTGCGCTTCGTCTCACCGGTTACAGCCGGCGCGCGCGTGCGCGGCCGCTTCACGCCGATCGCGGCGGAGCCGGTCGAGGGGGGCGGCATGCAGGTCACCTGGCGCGTCGTAATCGAGCGCGAGGGAGTCGAAAAGCCGGCTTGCGTGGCGGAATGGCTGGTGCGCTACCACGAAACGCCGGAGGGCTAGAGACGAGGCGCTACCGCTGGCGAAGGCCTTCGAGCGCGCCCAGGATGAGGTTGTAGGCCGCCTGGCGCGACCGCCCGTCGGGATCCTTGTTCCCCGAGGGCGTCGAGGCCACGCCGAAGGCCGCCGCCTTCGGGTGCTTGAACATCTGGGTGAGGGCCGCGCCCAGCTCGAGGCTCGTGGGCCCATCGGGGACGGTCAAGGGATGGCCGGGCACTTCCCTCGGATCCAGCACGTCCATGTCGACGTGAACATAGATGACGTCGGAGATGGCGGATAGGCGGGCCATCTGCCGATCGACGTTCTCTGAGCGCGCGCGGATCTCCTGGGTGGAAATGAACGCCACCTGCGAACGATCCAGCAGGTCCTGCTCCAGAGGATCCGTGTCGCGCACGGCGCCCAGCACGATGTGCATGTCGGAGAGCGCCGGATCCAGGCCCGACTTCAGGCGCAGTCGCGTCAGACAACGACCCGCGGAGATCGCCACCGGCATCCCGCCCAGCATCCCGCTGAGCGTCGTCTCGGGCGTGTTGAAGTCGGCATGGGCATCGATGAACACGAGGCCGACCCGCAAGGGCCGCGTGGAAGGCCCCGAGTTCTGGAGCCCGCCCAGCATGCCCATGATCGAGCTGCAGTTGGCCAGCAAGCCCACCGGCAGGTATCCCTCTCTGCGATCGGCGGCCACGATCCGGGCCAGCCGCCCGTTGGCCAGGCCGAGGCGGTTCCACTCCCCGTACTCCTTCTGCTCCTCAGTGGTGAGGGCCACGTTCGAGGCGGCCTTCACCCGGTAGCCCTTGCCCTCCAGGATTTTCTGGATCCCGCCCTTCTCGAGGTAGTCGGCGACGTCGGAGAGGTCGGGCAGGTTGCGCTCGCCGCGGTACGGCATCTTGACGAGCGCGATCGGCTTCGCGGCGCTCTGGGCCAGGGCGGCCTGTGCCGGGCAGAGCAGCCCCAGGACGAGAACAGGGACCAACACTCTCATCACATCGCCTCCCTCGTTGAGCGCACGCGCGTCGGCGCCGCCAGCGCGGCAAGAAGCTCGACGTCGAAGTCCTTGTAGAGGTCCAGGCAGAAGAGGTCGGGCGCGTCGATGAACTCCACGGGCTTCTCGAGCACGTGGCCGAGGCTCTTCATGCCGTCGCGCACGACGATCTCGGAGAAGGCGTTTGGCTCGAGGGCCGCGGCCACGAGTGCTATGAGCTGACTGCGGATGCCCTTGGCCTCGATACGCAGCTTGGACGACGCCGTGCGAGCGGAGAGCCAACGCGCCGCGGCGAGAAGCTCGGCGGCTTCGATCCCGATCGGGCGCTCACCGAGGCCGTTCAGGTTCTGCTGCAGGCGCCGCGTCTCGCGCTCGCTCCAGGCCTCACCCGTGAGCGCGACATCGAGAGCCAGCACCTGCTCGCCGCGATTCAGCCGGTCGGTGGCTTCGCCGGCCGTCGAGCCTCGGCCCGCGTCGTCGAGCAGGATCGTCGCCGGCGCGTCGTCCCTCGACGCGAGCGGCTTCAGCCAAACGGCGCTCGCGCTCAGGCCGTCGCTCATCCGAAGGAGGTACGAGGCCGACTCGACGCCGCGTTGCTTCGTGGTGGCCACGAGCCAGGCGGCGGCGGTGCGGGCCGGCCGGTAGCGGACGACCTGCGACAGGCGCGCGCGACCCGCATCGGGAGCCATGGGCGTCCGACCGAAGCCGGCGGCGATCCGGCGCGCCAGGTCCAGGATCGTCAGGTTGTCCGCGGGCAGGCCCACCACGAGCTCGTCGGAGCCGCGCAGCTCGGAGGCGGCTTCCGGGCTGTCCGTCAGCATCGCCGGCACCCGGAACACGCGGCCGAAGAAGCGATAGGCCTGCTCGCGGTTGTCGAGCTGGTAGTTGTGGGTGCCGGGATCGCGGTTCTCGTGCCAGATGAGGTCGGCGCCCTTGCCGTAGAGCTCGAAGATCGCCCGCGTTGGCTTCTCGATCACCGGCTTCACCATGCCCGCGCGGAAGCAGCACTCGTCCTCGGCGTTGAAGGCGAGCAGCATCGGCCGTGGCGCCACCAGGGCGGCGAGATGCGGGTAGTCGATCGCTTCGAAGAGGTCGGCCGCCGACTGCTCCACGTCGCCGGTGTCGCCAAAGGCGCGTGCCACGGCCTTGGCAGCCATCCCGTTGAAGCCTGCGACCGGCGCCGAGGCCCGCACGCGCTCGTCGAGCGCGCTCAGCACGATCGTCTGCCAGCCGCCGCCGGAGAGCCCGGTCATGCCGATCCGCTCGCGGTCGACCGCGGGATGCTCGTAGAGATAGTCGAGCCCCTTGCGCATCGCGAGGTAGAAGAAGCCCAGCTCGTGCGCGCCGACGAGATCGAGGTGGCCGGCGTACCAGTGCGAGTTGCCAGGGGCGGAGAGCTCTCCGAACCCCGGCCATTCGAGGCTCAGCGCCAGGATGCCGTTCCGCGCGAAGCTGATGCAGCGCTTCTGCTTGTACTCGACGGCCTTGCCCGGCGCGCCGACGTGGCCGTGGACGTTCAGGATCGCCGCGCGCTTGGCGGCGGGTCCGCTGGGCTCGTAGAGAAGAGCGGCGGAGACGAAGCCCGGCACGATCTCGTAGCGGAGCTTGCGTATGCGGTAGCCGCTGCCCTCGAGAACGCCCGTCTCCTCGAAGCGCGGCGGCGCCTCGGTCCAGGCCTTCGGCCAGCCGTGAAACACGACGTCGTCCAGGAGGCGTCGACGCAGGCGTCGCGACGTGTCGGTCCACTGCGCCGCCGAGGTCGGCGCAGGCGGCTGCGCCACGCGGGCCACGATGTGGTCGCGCAGCTCCGAGAGCGCCACGGCGGGCGCCAGGATCTCTGCCTTCAGGATCGGCGCGAGCGCCTGGGGTTCAGCCTGCGCGAACGCCAGCGATGGGGCGACGAGCACAACCGGGAGAAGCCGGGGCCAGGTTCTCATGCGCTGCGATTCTCGCACCGACCGGGCGCGCCTCCTGGCGCAATCTCGCTCATACTTTGGCCGATCTCGGCAGAGGACGGTTGGAGGGAACCATGTCTTCGAAATCGGTGCTGGCGGTCATCGCGGCCGCCATGCTCGCGCCCGTTCCCTTCGCGCGGCTCGCTGCGCAAGAGCCGGGCGGAACGGGCCCGGTTGGAATGGGTTTGCCGGAGCCAGACGCTCCTGCTCGGGCGGCGCTTGGACCGCCCACGCTGTTCCAGCAGTTCGTCGGTCGCCTGAAGCTGGACAAGAAGACGCAGCTTCCAGCCGTTGAGCAGATTTTTTCCCAGGCCCTCAAAGAGGCGGGACCGGTTGGGGAGCAGATGATCCAGCTTCGACTGCAGCTCGTGAACGCGACGCTCGCGAACAAGCCTGAGGACCTCGAGTCGGTGCGAGATGGCTACATGCTGGCGGCGGCCCGAATGACTGCCATTGAAGTGGGGGCCTTCGCGAAGGTGTATGCGATGCTCAAGCCCGATCAGCAATCCCGCTCGCCGGAGGCCTTCGCGATAATCGCCGGCGTATTTCAGCCTCCGGCGCCGCGCGCAGCTGGCGCCAGAGGCCGACAGGGCGCTGCTCGGCCATGACGGCCACGGGTTCGACACGACGTGCGCTCTTCGGATGGTTCACGACCACTCTTCTCGTAGTGACCCTCCCCACGTTGTCATTCGCCCAGCGCCCCGATCGCAGGCCAGGTGGTGGTGGAGCAGAAGCAGGCGGCGCCCCGCCATTTCAACCCTCACGCCTGGAGAGCCTCGAGAGAAACCTGAAGCTCACGAAGGACCAGAAGAAGGCCGTCAAGATGATCCTGGACGATGCCCACCAGAAGGGGGCGCCCATTCGAGAAGGTCTGACCAGGACGCGCGCCGCGATTGTCGCCGCGATTCAGGCGAACGGAACCCAGACGGAAATCGATGCTGCGGTCGGCAGCTACGCCGAACAAGCGGCCGCCATGACGGTGCTGGAAATGGAGGCCTTTGCCCAGGTGCTACGGGCGATCGAGCCCGATCAGCGGGCGAATCTAGACGGGGGCCGGTCAGCCTTCTACCTGATGCGCGGAATGTTCCTCGACAGCAAGAACTGGAACGCGGTCCCGGATCTCCGCCTCTACTGAAGGGAATCGGCTTCGAGTTGCTTCATCAACGCGACCCTGTCGCGGGCGATCGGAACGCCGATCCCCGACGAGGCGCCCGACCCCGCAGCCGGAACGGAGTAAAATTCCCTCGTGAAGGCTAGTGTGGAGGCGGTGTATCAGGATGGAGTCTTCAGGCCGGTGAGTCGTCCTGAGCTGCCTGACGGCGAGCGTGTCCGCTTGACGGTCGAGCGAATGACGCTGACCAAATCGGATGACATCCTGAAGCTCGCTAGCCGGGTCTACGAGGGGCTATCGCAGCAGGACATCGACGAGATCGAGGACATGGCGCGTCATCGGGCGTTGTTCGATGATGCGCGTTGATGGCCCAGCCGAAGGCACTGCTCGATACGGATACGCTCTCCGCCATTCTGCGGGGAACCCCATTCGTAGCGGCGCGTTCCCGCGAATACCTCGCTGAACATCGGGCGTTCGCCCTCTCGATCATCACAAGGTACGAGATCCCCCGAGGACTGAAGGCCAAGGGCGCTACGACCCAAGCACAGGCGTTCGACCGCTTTTGCGATACGTGCTTGATCGTGCCCTTGACGGACGAGATCGTGGTGAGGGCCGCCGAAATCTACGCGACGCTGAAGAGGCGTGGCCAACCCACTGGAGACGCCGACATCCTGATCGGCGCGTCCGCCCTTACCCATGGCTTCGGCGTAGTTACGAACAACGAGGCCCACTTCAGACGGATCGAAGGCCTTCTCGTCGACAACTGGCTCAAGCCGTAAGGGGCACGGTCAGCTCTGCCCTCACCGCGTCAGTCCTACAATGGGCCGCTTCCATGGCCGAGGACGAGCTTTCGCGTCGGTCGTTCGTCGAGGCGGGCTTCGGCCTCGCCGCCCTCTCGTCGCTTCAGGCCACGCCGGTCTCGGCGGCGCCGGCCAAGCCTCGGTTGCTGTTGAAGGAGCCGGGGCCGATGCTGCCGCCGGTGCCCGCGATTCTTCTCACCGTGAACGGCATGGCCGGCGACCCCGACGAGATCTCCGTGGTGTGGACGTTCGTGATCGAGGGCAAGCCGCCGCAGATCGGCATCGCCCCGGGGAACCAGCACCTGGCGCAGCGCCTGGTGGAGCGTCACCGCGAGTTCGTTCTCAACGTTCCCGTCGTGTCGATGGTCGAAGCCTTCGACAAGGTGGACTTCAGCTCCACCAAGGTCGCGGACAAGTTCGCCCTGACCGGCTGGACCCGCGGACGTGCCAGCAAGGTCCTGGCCCCCACGATCGAGGAGGCGCCGATCCAGGTGGAGTGCCGCGTGTTCGCGAGCGTCGATGCCCGGCCCTCGCGCAAGGTCTTCCTCGCCGACGTCCTGGCCACCAGCGTGCACGAAGGGGTGTGTGACGCGCAGGGTCGGCTGGTGGTGGACGCGGTGCCCTTCTTCGGGATGACCGCGGGCAGCGGCGAGTTCTACACCATGGGCCGCCGCGTCGGCCACATCGGCCAGGGTGTTGGCCGCCGCGACATCAAGTACTGACGTGCCCGAGTCCTTCGACCTCGTGATCGCGGGCGGCCAGGTCGTGACCGGACGTGGTGTCTTTCCCGCCACTCTGGCCGTGCGTGAGGGCCGGATCGCGGGTGTGCTCGCGCCCCAGGAGCGCCCCGCGGCACGCGAGCAGGTGGAGGCGCGCGGCCTCCACGTCCTGCCCGGCGTCATCGACACCCACGTCCACACCCGGCACCCCGGGCATCCGGGTCGCGAGGACATGGTCTCGGGCACGACCGCCGCGGCGGCCGGCGGCATCACCACCATCTTGGAGATGCCGATCTCGAAGATCCCGGTCTGTTCGGGGGCCGCACTGGAGCGCCGCGTCGCCGCCATGCAGCCGGGGGCGCTGGTGGACTTCGGCTTGTATGGAGGCGCAGGCGAGGAGAACGTCGCTGACATCGCGTCGGAAGCCGCGGCCGGCGCTCTGGCCTTCAAGACCTTCCTGCAACCGCCTCCACCCGCGCGCGTGGACGAGTTCACCGGCCTGTGGTGCACCGACGCTGCCGCGCTGCGCGACGTGGTGGCCGCGGTGGCGCGAACCGGCTTGCGCCACGGCTTCCACTGCGAGCACGGCCCGCTCCTGGCCGGCTTGCAGCGCCGGCTCGAGGAAAAAGGCCGCGGCGACGGCCTGGCCCACGCGGAGAGCCGGCCGCCGGTCGTGGAGGAAGCCGCCGTCGCCCACGTGCTCGCTCTCGGCGAGGAAGTCGGGGCGAAGATCCACGTGGTGCATTTGTCGAGCCCGCGCTCCGCCCGGCTGGTGCGCGACGCGCGGGCGCGGGGCGCCGACGTGAGCGTCGAGAGCTGCCCGCACTACCTGCTGCTCACCGAGGACGCCCTCGCGCGGCACCAGGGCTTCGGCAAGTGCAACCCGCCGTTGCGCCGCCGACAGGACGTGGAAGCGCTCTGGGGACATCTGGCCGCGGGCGACATCGACGTCCTCGGCAGCGACCACTCGCCCTTCCTGGCGGAGGAGAAGGCGGCGGGCGCCTCCAACGTCTTTCTGGCGCCGCCCGGGCTCGGGGGACTCGAGGTACTGCTTCCGCTGATGCTCACGGCGGCCGCGCAGGGCCGACTCGGCCTGCCGCATCTCGTGCGGCTGCTCTCGGAGCGGGCGGCGGCGCTCTTCCACCTGCCCGGCAAGGGGCGCCTCGAGCCGGAAGCCGACGCCGACCTGACCCTCGTCGACCTCGGGGCGGAGTGGACCTACGACCATCGCCAGGCGCGCACGCTCTCCAAGCAGAGCATGAAGGTCTACGACGGCTTGCGCCTGAAGGGCCGGGTCGTGTCCACCTACGTGCGCGGCACCCGCGTCTTCCACGAAGGGCAGATCACGGCCGCCCCCGGCCACGGCCGCTTCGTTCGTCCACGGGCGTCCGCGGCCCACGCATGAGCCGCCCGCTCCTGGGGCTCGTGACCATCGGCCAGACGCCGCGGCCCGACTTCGAGGCCGTGTTCGCCCGCCATGCCCCGGGCGCCACGATCCGCGTGGTGGGCGCCCTCGACGGCTCGAGCCCGGCCGCAATCGAGGCACTCGCCGACGAGACGGACGCGTACCCGCTGCTGGTTCGCCTGGCGAACGGCACCACGGCCGAGGTGCCGTTGCGGCAGATCCGTCCGAGGGTCGAGACCTGCGCGCGGGCTCTGGCCGCCGAGGGGGCTCGGCTGGTGGTCGTGCTGTGCGCCGGAGACTTCCCGGCCTTCGAGTGCGCAGCACCGCTCCTGATCCCGGGCCATCTGCTTCCCAGCGAAGTGCGTGCCTTGTATCCGGGCCGCCCGATCGGCGTAGTCACGCCCATCGCGGGCCAGGCGAAGGCCGCGCAGGCCAAGTGGACCCGCGACGGCTTCGAGACGGTGGCCGCATGGGCCTCGCCCACCCGGCTCGACGAGATCGAAGCGGCGGCCGAAAAGTTCAACGGCAAGGACCTGGCCTGCGTCGTCCTCGATTGCATGGGCCACGACGAGAACTACCGCCTCGAGTTCGCCCGCCGCTGCGGGCGTCCGGTACTGGCCGCCCAGTCGCTGGTGGCGCGGGCCGCGGGCCTCAAAATGTCCGCTCCTTGATCCGGAAGAGCGGCGCCAGCTCGGGGCTCGGGTCTCGGCCGAGCACGCGCTCGGCGATGTACTCGCCGAGCACGGGGCCGTGCTTGTAGGCGT
>CAZVOI010001226.1:0-8836 GCA_964628275.1 uncultured Acidobacteriota bacterium
TGCCGTCGGATCGATCAGCAGGCGCTCCGGGTCGACGTCCACGACCACCGGCACGCCACCCATGTAGACGACGGCGTTGGCCGTAGCCACGAAAGTGATCGCGGGCACGATCACCTCGTCGCCTGGCCCGATTCCGATCGCGTGCATCGCCGCGTGCAGGGCCGCGGTGCCGTTGCTGACCGCCACGGCGAAGCGCGTGCCGGCAACGCTCGCGAACGCCGACTCGAACGCGTCCACCTTGGGCCCGGTCGTCAGCCAGTCCGAACGAAGCACCTCGACGACTGCGGACACGTCCTGCTCGGTCACCCATTGCCTGCCGTAGGGCAGCTTGCGAGAGATCAATCGCGAGTTCTAGGCGCGCCCAAGGCCGCGCGCAACCACGGAACGGAGCCTGGCGAGGAGCTTCCGCGGTGGCGCGGGCGGCGCCTGCGTTCGATCCCACTCGGACAGGGTCGCGGTCGAAGTGCCGGGCAAAGGATGCTGGTCGACGAGAAACATCTTCTGGAAGAGTCCCATCACACGAGCCACGGCCGCGGGCGACACGTGCCGCATGTCGTCTTCCCACGGTTCGCGGCAGCCGCTCGTCACGATCTCGTAGGCCGGGAAGTAGAAGACCGAATCGGGATGACGGCCGCAGAACTCGCGCGCGGCGACCAGCAAGGTCGCCTTCGAGAGCGCATTGGCTTCGACGACGTGAAGCTCCGATGAGAACGTCTTCAACAACGGGACTGGCGAGACACTGAGGATCAGCTTGATGCCCGGGCGATGCCGCTGATACACCTCGTGGAGCCGCTCCAATTCGGCGACGTTTTCCGCGACGCTGAGCAGCCGGTGCCGCAGCAATGCCGGATCGACCTTCCAGGGTGACAGGCTCGTGTACGACCCCGAGTCGGCGAATTGCCAGGTCTCGGTCAGTCCGAGCGTGAGGACGAACACCTCGCACTTCAGCAGCGCCCGACGGATCGCGGCGCTGTGGGTCTCGTAGTCCTTCTCGAACCCGGCATCGTCCCGGTATCCGGCCTTGGTCGCCCGGAACGGATCGATGATGCGGGCGCCGTCTCGGACCAGGACGCGTTCCGGCTCCCAAAGCCCGAAACCGCGCTCGACCATCTGGCGCATGCTCGGCACGTTGAAGAGCGTGCCGCAGCGCGCCGAGCTCATCCGATACGAGGTCGAAGTCAGTTTTTCCAGGGGGACGTCCGGCGGCAGATCGTCTTCCTCGAGGATGTACTTGTAGCCCCAGAGCTGCAGTTGATGCGCGATCCGCAGCGCGAAACAGGAACCGGCGCTTCCTATCGGCGTCTCAGGTGTGACGAAGCGGTGCGGCGTCCTGTAGAAGAAATCCTCGTAGATGTCGAAGTAGTGGGAGGGCTGGCCCGATTTCGTCCCCGAGTTGTTCGGCCATTGGGTGACCCGAGCCTTCTCGGGAGAGTCGCGAACGTAGCAGGTGCTGTTGAACTGAACGTGATCGTCGAGCCTGTCGAGGACCTCCTGGCACTGGCGCCTCTCTGCGTCCGGAAGACCCGGGCAGCGGCGAGCGGCGATCTGGCGGAAGTCGGCGTAGTTGCGCGGGGACTCCGTTTCGATCCATCCCGTGATCGAGCGAATCGCGCTTTCCGGGGCGCCGTCGCGAGCGAGCCCTCGGAACAGCATCTCGAGGAAGCGGCGATCCCGCCAAACACCGCTCGCCGACAGCTCGAATACCCGTCTCGCCGGGACGACACCGAGCGACCGCGACTCCAGGCCGGTGGCCGTCATTCCCGCCTCGGCATCGAAGTTCGTTTCGACTGTACCACGCAGGGCGCGATCGGCCTGTTAGAAGTCCTCGGACGGATCGGCCGGATAAGACGCGCGCTTCGCGATACCAGAAGTCCGGTAGCGCTCGAGGGCAGTGGGCCGATCGGACGGATAGCAGTGAAAGACGCAGACGTAGCGGCTGCGCCCCGCGTCCGGAAAACCGCCGCGATGCAGGCTGTTGTTGCGAAAGGCCACCACCAGCCCGGCGGGGCCGATCGGTTGCTCGACGTCGCCTGCGAACTCTCCGTCGGCGGCTTCGCTGAGCAGGCCCGTCTTGAACGCGCGCAGTTCCTGCTTGTCGACGTTGCGCTGAGCCAGCCGGGCCTGCGCGTTCCATTCGGCAACCCGCTTCATCTCGCGTCGGTAGATCCTGAGCGCGGATTTCCACGGAAGGCACTCGATCGCTCCGTCCTCGACCGCGACGTCCTTCAGGTAGAACATCACGTTGATGCAGGTGCCGGGGCCGCCGTCGTAGTGCCAGATCTGGGAACCCTGTCTTGCCTCGGCCGAGCGCTCCGACTTGTAGAGAACGCCGTAGAAGATCTTGAAGTAGGCGCCGTAGACGGTTTCCAGGAAGGCCCCGAGAGTTCCCTTGAAGATCTCCTCGAGGCGAGGAAAGCGGCGATAGATGTCTCCCGAGTAGCGGGAATCGGCGTCCCACAGCGCACGGCCCGCGAATTCTTCCTGCCGCAGCTCGGCGAGGATCGATTCAGCGACGGAGCGGTTCTCGGGCGCCCAGAAGGACGCGAATCCTTTGCTGGCGAAGTCGCCGGCGGCCCGGAGCAGGTCCGGCGAGGCGGCAGGCGCGCCCCGGTACGCGCGCCGGCACTCCTCGAGATAGTCGCTGTAGATGCGTGCCTGGTCGGACGGCAGCCGACTCTTGTAGCGGTCAATCGAGCGAAACTCAAGGTATGACTCGAGCGCGCTGCGCAGCGGGCCGAGCAGCGACCCGGTGTTCATCCTGCCGCGCCCTCGATTTCGAGACTGGGCAGCATCGCGCGGAGTCCGTCCACGCTCAGCCACGCGGTGTTGTTGTCGCTCCCGTAACGAAATCCCTCGGAGCAGGGTCGGCCACCAGGGTGCCGGGCGGCGACGTCCGGATCGAGCGACGGCAGGATCGCGTAGTAGCTATCGAACTCGAGCGTGCGCCGCGCGTCATCCTCGGGAACCATCACCTCGTGGAGCTTCTCGCCGGCGCGGATGCCGACGACCTTGCGCTCGCACTCCGGGGCTACGGCTTCAGCGAGATCGACGAGCTTCATGCTCGGGATCTTGGGGACGAAGATCTCGCCGCCGCGCATCCGCGCCAGGCTGGCCAGAACGAAATCGACGCCGTGGTCGAGCGTGATCCAGAACCGGGTCATCCGGAGATCGGTAATGGGAATCACGCCGGTGCCCTTGAGCTTCAAGAACAAGGGCACCACGCTGCCGCGGCTGCCGACGACGTTGCCGTAGCGAACCGAGCTGAACAGCGTGCCGTGGTCGCCGGAATAGGCGCTAGCCGCGACGAACAACTTGTCGGCGCAGAGCTTGGTGGCGCCATACAGGTTGATCGGGTTGGCAGCCTTGTCGGTCGACAGGGCGACGACGCGCTTCACATTGCGATCGATCGCCGCGTCGATCACGTTGGCCGCACCGAGAACGTTGGTCTTGACGGCCTCGAGCGGGTTGTACTCGGCCGCCGGCACCTGCTTCAAGGCCGCCGCGTGGATCACGATGTCGACACCATCGAACGCGCGATACAGGCGTTCGCGGTCCCGCACGTCGCCGATGAAGTAGCGCAACGAGGGATGGCGCGTCGTGTCGAAGCGCTGCTGCATCTCGTGCTGCTTCAGCTCGTCGCGGCTGAAGATGATCAGCTTGCGCGGCCGATACCGCTTCAGGACGGCCTCGGTGAACTTCTTGCCGAAGGAGCCCGTCCCACCCGTGATCAGGACGACTTGGTCCTCTATCAAGCTTTAGCGGTCGCTCTTGGATTCAGCGGCGAACCGGGGCAGGCAGAATAGCATGGCGTCTAGCTGGCTACGCCAGCGGGTTGCAGCTCCGCGGCGATCCCTTCGGAAGCCATCTGACGGAACAGTGGTTGCCGCTCCAGCAACGCATCGTAGGGGCCTTGATCGACGAGTTGTCCGCGATCGAGGAGAAAGATGGCGTCGCAATCGCGGATCGTCGACAGGCGGTGCGCGATGGTGATGGTCGTGACGCTGCCTCGCAAGCTTCGGATCGCCTCCTGGATCGCGCTCTCGCTGATGCGATCCAGAGCCGACGTGGCCTCGTCGAGCACCAGCAGCTTCGGCCGATTGTAGAGGGCCCTCGCGACCGCGATCCGCTGGCGCTGGCCGCCCGACACGCGCGTCCCACGGTCGCCCATCGAGGTATCGAGCCCCTGGGGGAGATCCGCCAGCAACTCTCCGAGCTGCGCGCTTTCCAGGCAGGCCTTCACCCAGGCGTCGTCGACATCCCGGCTTCCCACCCCGAAGGCGACATTGGCGCGCAGCGTGTCGTCGGCGATGTAGGGCGACTGCGGCACGTAGCCGATCCGGGCTTGCCACGCCGCGCGATCGATCCGATCGAAGGGGCGGCCGTCGAGCAGAAGTTGCCCTCGCGCTGGATCGAGCAGGGCGAGCAGCAGGTCGACGAGCGTGCTCTTGCCGGCGCCCGACGGGCCGGCGATGCCGTGGGCGTGGCCGGCGGTGATCTCGAGCGTCAGATTGCCCAGCGCCGGCGCTTCGCTCCCGGGATACTGGTAGCCGACGTCGGCGAGCCGGAGCGTCCGCCATTCGCCGTCCCATGCCCAGGTCGGCGCCGACCGAGCCGCCTCGCGCTGCGATCTCGCGATCGAACGGCGCAATTCGTGGATCGCATCGACGTAGGGCGTGACGCTGGCCAGGAGCCCTGCGGAGCTGGCGAGCTGGCCGATCGAGGGCACCACGCGCGAGGTGACGAGCAGCAGCAGCGCCATCTCCCCTGCCACCGCTCCGCGGCTGCGCCCGGCACCGATCAGCAGCAGGGCGACGCCGACCAGGATCGTCTGTCCGAGCAAGGGCACGCCGATCGGCACGATCTGCTGCAACGCGTTCAGGCGAGCGTGGGTCCGGCTGGTCGCGCGATAGGCGTCGCTGAAGCTTCGAACGAATAGCCCGGAACGCGAGCTGAGCTTGACGTCCTTGATTCCGCTCAAGACCTGGGCCGCGGCCAACAGCGTCCGATCGAGCGCCGCGCGCTTTTCTCGAGCGAGCCGGGTCAGACGAGGCCGCACGCCCGTCATCAGCGCGGCGGCGGCGGCGCTGACGAGCGTAATCGCGACGAGCCCGGTGCCCGGCGCCACCGCGATCACCAGGACGGTGCCGGTCAACGTGGTGACCGTAGCGCTGACCATGCTCATCAAGCGCTGCACGAAGCCGCGGCTCCATTGGCTGACGTCGTCGTAGAAGAAACGCGCCAACGTCGTCGAGTTGCGCGTCAGGAACCACGAGTAGGGCGCGGCCACGCATTCCTCGAGAAGCTGCTGCGCGAGCCGGGTCTGGCACGCCGCGGCGTAGAGGTTCAGGGCGTAGTTGACGACCCAGGAAAGGGCGGCGTTCAGGATCAGCAGCGCGAGCACCAGGAGCGCCAGGCGCTGGATGAACTCGACGTAGGTCTGGGCGCCCGAAAAGATGTAGAGCGCGCGCAGCGGGCGGCTCTGATCGAGAAGCCCGGGCTCGACGACGGCGGCCACGAACGGGAGAAACAGCGTGACCGCAAGCGCGTCGAGCAGCGATTGGACGAGCAGCGCTCCGGTGAGCCAGATAGCCTGCGTACGCTCGCGCTTCGTCAGCAGCCCCGCGCCGGCCCCGGCGAGGCGCAGGAAAGCGCGCGCCCAGAGCAGCAGCTTGGGCGGATTCGGAGCGCCGCTCACACGGGGATTGTAGCCAAGCGCGGCCGCCGACGAGTCATGGCGCTATATTGCGAACAGCGAAATGCCCGATTCGACGGTCGTTACGGCGCCGCGACTGCGCCTCGAGCCGTTCGGCGAGATCCACCTTCACGACCGCTACGTGGCCTGGATGAACGACGCGGAGGTCGTCCGCTTCTCCGAGAACCGCCACCAGCGGCACGCCCTGGAGACCTGCCGGGAGTACTGGCGCTCCTTCGAGGGCACGCCGCACCTCTTGAAGGCAATCGTGGCTGACGATCCGCGGCTCGGACACATCGGCAACCTGAGCGCCCACCGGGACGAGAGACACGGGCGCGCGGACATCGCGATACTCGTCGGCGAGCGCTCGGCTTGGGGGAAAGGCCTTGGGACGGAGGCCTGGCTGGCGCTGTGCGACCACTTGATCCGAGGCCTGGGCGTGCGCAAGGTGACGGCGGGCACCATCGAGCCCAACCTCGCGATGCGCCGAATCGCCGAGAAGACGGGCATGACGCCCGACGGCGTGCGCGCGGCCCATCTGGTCTGGGAAGGCCGTGCTGTCGACGTTCTTCACTATGCGCTCTTCTCCGAGAGTTGGTGGGCGCGGAATCCGCACGGTCCGTTCGCAAGCTCGAAAGCCCGTTCGACTCAACAAGAGTAGTCGTCGGTTTCCAGCATCTTGTAGGTGTGGTAGCCGCGCTCGCCGGAAGCCCACCAACGCCGCAGCAGCGCCTTCTCGCGGTCGATCACGCTGGCGCCCGCGTCGAGTTGCGCGCCGAGCGTCCGATAGATGTCCCATTGGTCCAGGTCCTCGCGCAGCAGGAAGCTCTCCTGCCAGGCCGGACGGCAGAAATAGAAGCCGCTGAAGAGCCGCGCGCGAAACGCGAGCCGCGCGGCATCGGCACCCTTCCACCAGTCGCTCGCCAGCGTTGCGAAATAAGCTTCGCGGCTCTCCGGGCAGATCACGAAGCCGGCCTCGTGGTACCAGCCCGCGTCGCTCACGAGGACCGGCCGTCCGAGCGACGCGAACTCGACACCCGCGGTGCCCTGGCAGGTGATCAGGCCATCCGCCGCTTCCATCACCGATCGGCCGCGCCAGGTCTTCTCGACCACGCGGACGTGATCACTGCCGGCCAGGCTCGGCATCACGTCTCGCAGCGTCACGCCGCCATAAGCGTCGTCCCAGGGATGGCCCTTGATCAGCCAGTAGGCCTTGGTTTCGCGCTTCGCGAACTCCACTGTCGCCTGCAGCCATTCCTGATAGTCGCGAAATGCCGAAAGACCGCTCGAGTGAGGGAAGTCGAACCAATTGGGCGCATACACGGCGATCAGCGGGCGGTCCGGGTCCCACCCGAATTGCGCACGAAGCCAGGCCCGACTGATCTCGAGCTGGGGGCGTTGATACGCGAGGACGGCCACGGCGTCTCGGGTGCGGCCGCCCAGGCGGCTGTCGAGGTATGCGCCGCCTGCGGCCGCCAGCTTCTCCGCTCGGATCGGATCGAACCCCTCGAGCTGCTGCTTGGACGGCAAGTCCGACCACTCGCGAAAGGTGCGCTCGTCCAGGATCTTGCTGAAGCGCAGCGTGCCGTAGATGTTCCACAGCATCACGACCGGGATCCGCCGGCGCATCGCCAGCCACACCAGCGCCGTGTGCAGGAAGTTGCACTGGTGCGAGACGAGCACCAGCTCGAACGGTTCGCGGTCGAACAGGCGTTCGGCGGCCACGATGCAGTCGAGCGCCTCCGTCACGTGCTCGACCAGCCGCGGATCCGCCAGGTCGACCGAGCCCTTGCGCTGGCGCTTCAGGATCCCGTCGTACAGATAGGCGGCGGGCACGCCATGTGGCAGCTCCCAGCGCAGGATGTCGTCGGGATGCTTCGCCGCCGACACCAGGCGTTCCGCGGCGCCACGGCTCTCGCCCGAGCGCACCAAGCTGAAGAACTCCACGTTCCGCTTGATGCCCAGCCGCCGCATCGTGCGCCGGACGCGCGGCCCATTGAAACGCCCCGTCAGGCCTACCTCGCGCGCCGCTCCCAAGTTGAGCGCCGCGCGCAGCATTGCATAGCGGACCCAATAGTTTGGGTTGTCCCAGACGCCGTCCACGAGCACGCTCTTGACCGCCGGCGCGCCGTCGGAGCGCGAGAGCTGGGCCAGGCGCGCGTCCGCACGACGCCGGCGAAACGCGTGGAGCACGTCTTGCTTCAAGCGCTCGAACGATCCGCTCACGATCGCCCGCCCAGCACTTGGAGAATCACATCGACGACACGGTCGCCGCAGCCTCGGCCCGCCAACGCCTGCAGCCGGTGCGTTGCCGGGCGAAAGCCGCTGCCCGCGAAGCTCGCTTTCAAGGCGCTCGCGAGCGCCGGCTCGTCGAGGATCAAGAGGCTCAGGCCCGCGGCGTTGGCTCTGTTGGGGTCGCCGCGCCCGCTCTCACGCAGGCCGATCTGGACGCTCAGAGCGGTCTTGCCGGCGAGCGCGGCCTCGAGCAGGACGACGCTCGTCATGCCGGTCACGACATCGGCGATCGACACCCAACGACGCGCTTCTCCCTCCGCCGTCACCCGGACACGCACGCGCTCGGATCGCCAACCCCGCGCGACGCCTTCGAGGACGCCCGTTTCCTCACGAGGATGCGGGCGTGCCACCACCAGCACACGTTCTGCCGACTGCCGCGCCGCGTCTTCGCAGCCATGCAACACCGCCGCCAGCGAAGAAGCATGGTCGTAGCCGTAGATTCCGAGACCGTCGGGACGTCGGTCGCACGCGTCGAAAGGCTCCGAGGCGAAGAGCACCACGCGCTCGCCAGGCTCGACCGCGAGCTCCCGACGCGAAGCCGACAGCGCTGCGGCCTCTCGGCCGAAGAAGCCCGCGACTTCTTCGAGATAGGGCGAGCCGGTCACCTTCACACGATCTGCCGGGAATCCGAACTCCAGCAGCTCGGCTGCGTTGTCGTCGTCGAGAGCGCAGACCCAGCCGGGGCGCGACGTCTCGGCTCGCGTGGCGCCCTCCCGCGTGAAGCGGTCTCCGATGCGGCCCCAGAAGTCCATCACCGCGACCGAAGCGATCCCGTCCGAACCGGCGGCCAATCGGAAGGCGTGCTCGATCGAGTTGAAGGCGCCGGCCCCGGACGCGAGCAACGTCGCT
>CAZVOI010001227.1:0-3622 GCA_964628275.1 uncultured Acidobacteriota bacterium
CGGCGAATCCAGCCAGTGGGGCGACTACCACGCACGCGAAGCCGCGCTCTACGTGCAGCGTCTGGCCAAGGGCGAGCCCTACCTGGCGTTCTTCGGGCCGCGCTGATGGCAGCGAAGCGGAAGCCAGCCAACTTGGGCCCGGGCCGCAAGCCGCGGCGCCTGGCTCTCGTCACCGGCGGGACGCGCGGCATTGGGCTCGCGATCGCGCGCGCGCTCGCTGGCGAGGGCTGGGATCTGGCCCTCGCGGGAGTGCGGCCGGCTTCCGCGGTGCGCAACGTGGTCCGGAGCCTCGAGGCGGCGGGCGCCAGCGTCGCGTACTTCGCGGCGGACATCTCCAGCCCGCGCGACCGAGCGCGGCTGGCTCGGGCCGTGACCGCGCGCTTCGGCGCGGTCGACGCTCTCGTCAACAACGCGGGCCGCGCGCCGCGGGTCCGCGCCGATCTGCTGGAGGCGACCGAAGCCAGCTTCGACGAGGTGCTGCGCACCAACCTCTACGGTCCGTACTTCCTGACGCAGGCGCTGGCGCGTCCGATGCTGGAACGCAAGCGGCGCGAACCGGGCTTCGCGCCCGCAATCGTGTTCGTGACTTCGGTCTCAGCGGAGTTGGCGTCGCCCTTCCGCGGCGAGTACTGCGTGAGCAAGGCCGGCCTGTCGATGGCGGCGCGCCTGTTCGCGGTTCGACTGGCGGGCGAGGGAATCCCCGTCTACGAGGTGCGGCCCGGCATCATCGAGACCGACATGACCGCGCCGGTGCACGAAGCCTACGATCGCCGCATCGCGGAGGGCCTGGTGCCGGAGCGGCGCTGGGGCAAGCCGGAGGACGTGGGGCGAACCGTGGCGGCGCTGCTGCGCGGGGATCTGCCGCATGCGAGCGGAGCGATCATCCCCGTCGACGGCGGGTTGGCGCTGCCGCGGCTCTGAGTCTCAGCCGGTCGCGAGGGGATCCCTATAGATGAGCTCCAGCGGGAGCTCGCATTCGAGTGCGGTGAGGCGGACCGTTCCAGCCGGACCCGTGGTTTCGAGCATCCAGACTGCATCCTGGCCCCGGCGCCAGACCTCGGCACGGCGCTCGGCGTGGCCGATCAGAATGACCTCACGGAGCGAGGGGATGCGCTTGTAGTGATCGAGCTTGGCGCCACGGTCGTAGGCGCCGGTGCTGGGGCTGGTAACCTCGACGAGCACGACCGGGTTGATCAGCGCGTCCTTGTCTTCGACGTCCGTTTCGGCCCGGCCGCAGATGACGCTCACGTCGGGATACGTGTCCAGCCCGGTCGCTTGAACGCGGATTCGCACGTCCGACGTGAAGACCGCGCACGGGCGGCCTTCGAGGCGGCTGGACAGCAGGGCGATCAGGTTGGCGCAGATGCGGGCGTGTTCTGGCGTGCCGCCCGCCATCGCGAGGATGTCGCCATCGAGATACTCGTGCCTGACGCCGCTCATGTCTTCGATGAGCAGGTATTCCTTGAGGCTGTAGTGCGGACGGCGCGCCGCTTCCGCCATTCTTCTTCAGTGTAATCCTGCGCGGGACGGGATTCGCCTTATCCTCGTAGTAGGTAACTCCTCCGTGGCTCGAATCGCGCTGCTGCTCGTGACGTCGCTGCTGCTGTTGCAGGAGCCGGGAGGGCGCCGCGCCGGCCCCCGGCGGCCCGGCGCCGAGCTCGACGAGCTTCCTCCATCGAGCCAGAAGCGCCACGAGTTCTATTTCACGCGCGCGGCCTACAACAGCGGCGGCTGGCGCGGCCGAAGCTGGTCCGTCGACTATCCGAAGGCCGACCGCCAGTTCCTGGTCGGGGTGAAGACGATTCTCCAGTTCATCGACGCCTCTCCCGACGAGAACCCGATGCGGCTCGACGACCCGGAGCTGTTTCGTCATCCGTTCCTGTACGCCGCCGAGGTCGGCTACATGGACCTGAACGAGTCGGAGGTCTTGGGGCTGCGCCGGTATCTGCTGGCGGGAGGCTTCCTGGTCGTCGACGACTTCTGGGGCACCAACGAGTGGAGCAACTTCGAGTCCGAGATCCGCCGCGTGCTTCCCGACAACGCGATCGTCGAGATCCCGCTCGACCACCCGCTCTTCCACAGCTTCTACGACATCCCCAAGATCCTGCAGGTCCCGAACGTGGGCAACGCGATTCGCGGAGGGCCGACCTGGGAACGCGACGGCTACGTGCCGCACTGCCGCGGCATCTTCGACGACGACGGCCACCTGATGGTGGTGATCAACTGGAACACCGACCTGGGCGACGCCTGGGAGTGGGCCGAGAACCCGCTGTATCCGCTCCAGTACTCGGGCTTCGCCTACGAGATGGGCGTCAACTTCATCGTGTACGCGATGAGCCACTGACGGCGCTCAGCGCGAGACCGTCAGCGCCACGTAGGCGAGCATCAGCGCCAGGATGATCAGCGCCGCGACCCACAACGCGACCGTGACCCAAAAGGGCGGCGCCACCTCGCGCGGGAGCCGGCGGTGCCGGAGATACAGCGCGGCGCCGCTCAGGGCCGGCAGCATCAACGATTGCGCCACGCCGCCCGCGACCACCATCTTCACCGGAGACTCGAAGACCAGGAACAGCGCGGCCGGAAACAGCGTCAGGAAAATCACGAAACGGCGCCGCCAGACCTGGCGGCGCGCGTAGTCGTCGCGTTTGAAGTCGCCCAACAGGCGCGCCATGTCGGCGAACATCCGCGACTGGGCCGCGGTGGCGGCGAAGATCGTGCCGTAGAGCGTCGCGATCGCGCCCACATAAAAGGCCCACAGCGCCCACGGCCCGAGCGTCTCGGTGTAGAGCATCGAGAGCACCGGGATCATGTCCTTGGCGGCCGGGACCTTGCCCATGCCGTGAAGCACGCCGGCGCCCAGCAGGTAGAACGCGATCGTCGCGAGCGTGTAGATGAACATGGAGCAGGCGATGTCGACGTGCATCACGCGAATCCAGCCGTGGGCCCGATCTCGCCACGCGCTCGTCTCCTGGCGCGCGCCGGTGAAGCGGGCATAGCCCTTCTCGACGCACCAGTAGGGGTACATCACCAGCTCCGAAGCGCCCACGCCGGTGATGCCGAAGACCGCCACCGCCGTTGCCAGGCCTTGCGTTGGAATTTGGATCCGCAAGCCCGAGGCGACATCGCGCCACGCAAAGTACTGCGGCATACGCGACAACACGAAAGCCGCCAGGACCGTGAGCAGCGTGAACAGGCCCACCTTCAGCGTGGCCAGCCCCTCGATCCGGTCGTAGCCGCCGCCGAGCAACAGGGCCAGCGTCAGGCCCACGAACAGCAGGATCCAGAGGTTGACCGGAACCGCAGGCGCCACCAGGTTCATCACCTGGGAGACGCCGCCGAACATCGCCCCGATCTGCAGCATCGAGGCCAGCACCATCGTCGCCCAAGCCCACACGATCCAGCTCACGCCGAAAAGCCTCGGCCCGGGCGTGTGGTCGAGGGCTTCGAGGCCCGTCTCGCCGCTGGCGATCGTGTAGCGGCCCAGCTCCGCCTGAACCGCGGGTTTCAGGAAGCAGCTCAAGAGCACGACCCACAGCGCGGTGTAGCCTGCCTGCGCCCCGAGCGTGGTGGTGGCGATCAGCTCGCCGGAGCCCACGATCGAAGCGGCCAGGATCATCCCGGG
>CAZVOI010001228.1:0-11671 GCA_964628275.1 uncultured Acidobacteriota bacterium
GTCGCGCGGGACCGGCTTCTTGTCTTGCTTCTTTTCCGCGCTGTTCTCACCACTCGACTCTGCGGGCGTGGCCGCAGCAGCCTCGACCGTTCCCGCGAACTTCGACTCGGCCCAGACCGTCTTGCCGGTCTTCAGGTTCAGGATCGCCAGACGCCGCTTGTCCGGCGGGTCGCCGACCTTGGTGCGCGCCGCGATGTCTTCCGTGTAGGCGCTCTCGGTGACGTAGCTGGGCACCTGCGCCGTCTTCGCCGCGTCCGCGCGCTCCACCACGACCAGGAACGCGTGCTCGCCGGCCGGAGCCAGCGCGGCGTCCGGCACGCTCTGCCGATCGTGCAAGTCGAACTTCGGCAGGGCGCTCGCCTTGCGCTGGTCTTCTTGCTTCTTCTTCTTCTCCGCCGCCTCCTTGGTGAACGCGATCAGCTTCTGCTCCTCGTCCTTCAGGAACTTCTGGCTGTCGGAGAGCTTGGGATCGCGCTTCAGTGGCGAGACGTCGGTGAGCTGGCCGAGGATGGCGTCGCCGGTTCCGTCGAGCGGCACCAGAAACAGGTTGTTCTCGCGCACGAACGTCACGTGCGCCTCGCCACGGGCCCAGCGCGGGGAGGACTCGTTGCCGGTCGTGCGCGTGATCTGTTTCCGCGTTCGCGCCACCGTGTCGATCATCGCGACGTCGCCCTGGTCCACGAACAGAATCCGCCGGCGCGCCTCGTCCCAGACTCCGTTCGCGGGTGGGGCCAGCTTCCGCTCCGCGTCCGAGAGCCGCCGCGGCTCGTCGCCGTCTTTCGCGACCACGTAGGTCGCGGCTTCGTCGTCGTCGGGCTTCCGCCACTCGAAGAAGAGCTCCTTGGAGTCCCCGGACCAGCGCAAGCCGGACGGCGGGTAGCCGACGAGCTTGGGCCCACGCATGATGCTGTCGACGGTCAGGTCGAACCGGGGCTTTGTGCGCGAATCGGCCCGGGCGGAACGGATGACGGCGCTTGCGAGCAAGGCCGCGAAAAGCCCAATGGTCATGTGGCGACGATTCAACACGGCGACTCCTCCCCTGGCTCTCTCACGGAGTGACGCTCAGCGTGCGCTGCGGAGTCGAGTTCGTCCGGGCTCGACCACGAGGATGCTACCTTCCACTTCCTTGTCAGTCAGACCTTGCAGGGCCTTGATCACGGCTTGGTTGAGGACTGCAACGGGCACCTCGTTCGGAAAGCGCACGACGACCATCCCCGCGTGCGAGCCCAGTGGAAACCTCAGGATGTTGGCAAAGCCGAGGTCCGCGGTGAGAACGGCGCGACGATCCTCGGCGGCTCGATTGGCGATCTCGGCATCGGCCCGCCCGCGCAGGCCTATGTCGCGAACGTCCAGAGCATCAAAGCCCTGGTGCCGAAGCGCCGGCGCCAGAGATCGAGGCAGATCCTCGTCGACCAGCAGCCGGTGCATTCACCGGACGGCTCGAACCCGCTCTCCGGAAACCGCGTCGGCGGCGTATCTCAACGCGGCGAGAACGTCCTCACGGTCGATGCCGTACTCCGCAGCGACTTCGTCGACCGGCATCCCGCCGGCAACCTTGCCCAGCACCAGATCGACGGGAACGCGAGAGCCCTTGATGACCGGTTTGCCGAAACGGATGGCCTCGTCGACTTCGATACGCGGGGCGATCTCGGTCACCGGTCTGTCACCTGGTTCGAAGCCTAGCTCAATCCTGGCCGTGCTGCGATGCCACCAGAGCCCCCTCTGCTAGAGTCGCGTCGGATGGGCCGCAATCGCGCCCGGCAGCGGCAGCGAGAAGACGCGACCGAGCCGACGCCCATCGCCACCGACCCCAAGCGTTTCCTGCCGCTCCTGGTCTTCGTCTCCGGCGCGACCGGCCTCATCTACCAGTCGCTGTGGCTGCGCTCGTTCGGCGTCGTGTTCGGCAACACCACCGACGCGCTCGCGCTGGTGCTGGCGATTTTCATGGGCGGGCTGGGGCTGGGGAGCTGGCTCGCGGCGCGACGTCCCGCGAGCGCGCCGCTACGGAGCTACGGGCTCGTCGAGATCGGAATCGGCGCGAGCGCGCTCGTCGCGCTGCCGCTGCTCCGAGCATTTCCGGCCGCGTACGCGGTGATGGCGGGCCGCGCGGGCATCGAGGGGCCGCTCGAGGTCCTGGGGCGAGGCCTGTGCGCCGCGCTGATCCTCTTGCCGACGACGGTATTGCTGGGCGCCACGGTTCCGTTGCTGGTCGAGTTCTTCGACCGTGAGGGCGCCGGCTTCCACGGCAGCCTCGGCCGCATCTACCTGGTCAACACGCTCGGCGGCGCGGCCGGCGCGTTCCTGTGCAGCTTCGTGCTGGTGCCGCGTTTCGGTGTGACCGCGAGCCTGGTCGCGAGCGCCGTCGCGAACCTGGCGGTCGGGACGACGGCCTGGCGCTGGGGTCGAGAAGCCGTCGCGAAACCCGCGCCAGCGCCGCGCGAAGCCCGCGTGCCGGTCCCGCGGCTCTTCGCCGGCCTGGCGATGGCATCGGGCGCTTTCACCTTCGGCATCGAGGTGCTGTGGACGCGCTCGTTCGCGCTGGTGATCGGATCCTCGGCCTACGCCTTCAGCGTGATGTTGATCGCGATCCTGGTCGGGCTTACGGCGGGCACCGCGCTCTACGCCCGGCTCCGGTCGAGGGTCGAGCGGCCGGGAGTGGTGCTGGGCGGGCTGTTCCTGGGGACAGGATTCGGCGCGCTCCTGGGAACCCTGGCGATCGGCCAACTTCCCGAGGCGTATCTGATGACGCTGCGCGCGCTGCCGGTCACGTTCGCCGCGCACCAGGCGGCCGGTTTCGCCCTGTGCTTGCTGACCATCCTCCCCGTCACGACGGCGCTGGGCTTCAGCTTCCCGCTGCTCGCCCATCTCGTCGATCGCCAGACCTGCACGGCTCAGGAGGCCTCGGCGGAGCTCTACCTCTGGAACACCGCCGGCGCGATTCTGGGTGCGCTCGCGACCGACCTGGTCCTGGTCCGCACGCTGGGCTTGCAGCCCTCCTATCTGGTCCTGGCCGCGCTGCCGCTGGTCGCCGGCGCGTGGACGCTCGCGGCGTCTCTTTCACCGCGCCTGGTTCTGCGGCCGGCGCTGGCGGGTCTGACCGCGCTGGGAGCTTTCCTGGTCAGCCCGTACTGGCGCCCGTGGGATCCGATCGCGATGACTTCCGGCGTGCATCGCTACGGCATCGAATGGTCGACCCGGCCCGACTTCCGTGTCAGCGATCTCGCGGCGGAAAGGCGCCTGCTCTTCTACCGCGAGGGCCGCGAGGCGGTGGTCGCGGTCTCCGAGCCGGTGAGCAGCGCGCGCCGCTTCCTGTCGATCAACGGCAAGACCGACGCGGGCGGCGGCGCCGAGGACGTGCTCCAGCAGAAGTTCGTGTCGCACGTCCCGATGCTGCTGCATCCGAAACCGCGCCGCGTGCTGGTGGTCGGCTGGGGCTCGGGCGCGAGCGCCGCGTCGGCCGCGCTCTACCCCGTGGACGAGCTCGAGTGCGTGGAGATCGAGCCGGCGACGTTCGAGGCGGCGTCCTTCTTCGAGACTCTGTCGGGACATGTAGTGAAGGACCCCCGCTTCCGGATCGTGTTCGCCGACGGTCGGAACCACTTGCTGCGCTCGCGGGAGCAGTGGGATGTGGTCGTCTCCGAACCCTCGAACGCCTGGATCTCCGGCGTCGCCAACCTCTTCACGCGCGACTACTACGAGGTCGCGCGCGATCGACTCGCCAAGGGCGGGCTGTTCGCCCAGTGGTTCCACTACTACAACGTGGAGCCCGCCGACGTGAAGGTAGAGCTGGCCACTTTCGCCGCGGTGTTCCCGCACGTGTCGGTGTGGGAGGTGCCGCCGCTGCCGCAGAGCCTGGGCGGCACGCTCAGCGCGGATCTCCTGCTCGTCGGCAGCGCCCTTCCACATCAGCTCGATTGGCCGCGGCTGCAGCACGCGTTCCGCGAAACGCGGGTGGGCGAAGACCTGCGCGCGACCCGTGTCGTCGAGGACGAGCTGACGCTCGTCGCGTCCTACGCGTTCTCTCGCCCCGATCTGCTGCGGCTCGCGGAGGACCGGCAACTCTTCCCCGGCGGCACGCCGCTGAACACCGATGACCGCCCCTGGATCGAGTTCCGCGCCGCGCGCCACGTGGTGCTGCCGCCGGCCGAGGTGCGCCGGCTCGCGCAGCAAATTCACTTGACCCTGGGCGAAGCGGCGAGCGACCCGCTGCCACCGATCTCGGGGCATCCGGATATCGAGGCCGGCGGGCGGGCAGCGGCGGCTCTCCATTCGAAGCTCGCCGGGCGCTGGGCCGGGTTCGGCCTTCCCGGCCGCGCGTTACGCGCCTACCAGCAGGCTCTCGCGCTCGATCCCGAGAACGAGCCGGCGCTCGAGCAACTGGGCGGTGTTGCGATCGACGCGGCCGACTGGCCGCGGGCCGAGGCGTTGCATCGAACCCTGATCCGCGTCAACCCGCAGAGTGTCGCAACCCAGCTCCGGCTCGCCGCGATCCTGACGCGACAATCGAAGTTCGCCGAGGCGCGGCAGGCGCTACGCCGGGCGCGCCAGCTCGACCCGCAGGCGCCGGTGAGCGAAGAGCTGCTCGGCTACATCGAGGCGCGGCTGCGCCAGCCCCGAACTTGACAGCGCCAGGTCAGTAGGTACTAAATACATACATGAAACGCAAGCTGGTTCAGGCCGGGGCGTCGCTCGCTGTCACGCTGCCCGCGGAAGTGGTGCAGGAGTTCAAGCTGGAAAAGGGCATGACAGTCGACGTCACGGTTCATCCGCAAACCGGCGCCGTGGTCATCCGCCCCGGGCTGCGCCACTTCGAGAACGGCAAGGTCACGAAGCGGTTCGAGCGGCTGGCCGAAGCCGTCGCGGAACGATATGCCGAGTCGTTCCGCGAACTCGCGAGGTGACGGCGTGGCTATCGATCGAACAGGTCCTCGCCCTCCACGCGATTCAGCTTGAACGCTTCGGCGGGTCGAAAGGCCTGCGGGATCGGGGCGCCCTCGAGTCCGCGATCGCTCGCCCGCAGGCGACGTTCGGCGGCGACGATCTGTATTCGGATGTCGCCGCAAAGGCCGCGGCGTTGCTTCACTCGCTGGTTCAAAATCATCCGTTCGTCGACGGCAACAAGCGGGTCGGCGCACACGCGATGATCGTCTTCCTGTTGGCGAACGGCCATCAGCCGGAGTTCACTGCCCCGGAACTCACCGCGATGGTTCTCGCCGTGGCGCGGGGCGAGCTGGCAGCCGAGGCTCTCGCGATCTGGATTCGTCAACGCTCGCGGCAAGGCGAGCGCTGACGGCTCCCCGGGACCAGCTAGCTGGGCTGCCCGCTCCTGGCCTGCAGATACCGGCTGGGCAGCGTTCGACCTAGGCGCTCCGCCACCGCGCGCGAAGCAGCCACGACCGTGTCGAGGTCGACGCCGGTCGCGATGCCCATGCCGTGGAGCATGTAGAGGAGATCCTCGGTCGCGAGGTTGCCTGAGGCGCCCGGCGCGTAGGGACAGCCGCCGAGGCCACCCGCGGAGCTATCGATGATAGTGATGCCCTCGAGCAGCGCGGCCAGGACGTTGGCCAGAGCCGTGCCGCGGGTGTCGTGGAAGTGCACGGCGAGCACGCCGACCGGGAGCACGGTGCGCAGACGACCGATCACGTCGCCGACCTGCGTCGGCACCGCGACGCCGATGGTGTCGCCGATCGAGATCTCGTCGCAGCCGATCGAGTGCAGGCGCCGTGCGACCTCGACGACCTTCTCGGCCGGCACACGCCCTTCGTAGGGACAACCGAAGCAGGTCGAGATGTAGCCGCGCACGCGCAGGCCGTCGTGCTTGGCTTCCGGCACGAACTCGTCGAAACGGGCGAAGCTCTCGTCGATCGATGCGTTGATGTTCTTCTTGTTGAAGGTCTCGCTGGCGGCGGTGAAGACGGCGATCTCACGCGCGCCCGCGGCGCGCGCCGCCGCGAAGCCTTTCTTGTTCGGAACCAGAACGGGAAGGCGGACGCCAGACTTCTTCTTGACCGCGTGCAACACCTTGTCCGAGCCCGCCATCTGCGGGACCCACTTGGGCGAGACGAAGGCGCCGATCTCCACGACTGGCAGGCCCGCGTCCACCAGCGCGTCGCAGAACGCGACGCGGTCTTCGACGGAGAGCGGCGCCTTTTCGTTCTGCAAGCCGTCGCGCGGCCCGACCTCGACCACGCTGACGCGGGGAGGCAGGCTCATTCGATCTCCGCCAGGACCATGCCGGGGCCGACCATCTCGCCGACCTGGACCGCGAGCCGCGTCACGCGGCCGTCCTTGGGCGCGCGGATCTGGTTCTCCATCTTCATGGCTTCGACGATTAGGATCTCCTGGCCTTTCTTGACCTGCTGCCCGACCGCGGCGCTCAGCTTGATGACCTTGCCGGGCATCGGCGCCTCCAGGCTGCCGGTATGAAGATGATGCCCGGCCCGCGTGCGCTCTCGCTGCTCGCGGATTTCGTAAGCGCGGCCGGCCCACTGCACGAACACGACGTCGCCAGCGCGCACGCAGTGGAAGACGACCCTGCGGGGGTCGTCCTCGTAGACGAACGTCCCGGGACACAGGCAGCGGACCGAAACCGGCATCAGGCGCCGCCACCGACGCGCCAGGCGCCGAGGGACACCCACGGGTCGGGCGCGGGCGCACCGGTAGGTGCCGCCACGGCGAGCCGGAGAGCGCGCGCGACGGCGTCACGAGCCGTCTCGGGAAGCGCGTCCTGCGCCTTCCAGTCGTTCTTATGCTCGTCGAGGAAGCCGGTGTGAAAATCACCCTCGCGGAAGGCTGGGTGGGCGAGGATGTCTTGCAGGCGGGCGAGGTTGGTCCGCACGCCGAGCACGACCGTCTCGCGGAGGGCCGCGGCCATGCGCTCGATCGCCTCGGTTCGATCACGACCCCAGGTAACCAGCTTCGCCAAGAGCGGGTCGTAGTGGACCGTGACCTCGCTCCCGGTTTCGATCCCGGAATCGAATCGCACGCCCGGACCCTGCGGCGGGACGCACAGCACGATGCGGCCGGGTGACGGCAGGTCGCCGTTGTCGGGATCTTCGGCGTAGACGCGGCATTCGAGCGCATGGCCGCGCGTCACGACGTCTTTCTGACCGAACGGCAGCGGCCGGCCCGACGCGACCTCGATCTGGAGCCGAACCAGGTCGAGACCCGTGACCGCCTCGGTGACCGCGTGCTCCACCTGGAGCCGCGTGTTCATTTCCAGGAAATAGAAGCGCCCCTCGCGATCGAGCAGGAACTCCACAGTTCCCGCGTTGACGTAGCACGCCGCGCGGGCGGCGGCGATGCCGGCCTCGACGAGCCGCGCGCGAGTGCTCGGGTCGAGCGCCAGGCTGGGCGTTTCCTCGATCACCTTCTGGTGGCGCCGCTGGATCGAGCACTCGCGCTCGAAGAGATGCAGCGTCGCGCCGTGCGCGTCGGCGAGGACCTGGACCTCGACGTGGCGAGAGCGCTCGACGCAACGTTCGAGCACCATCACGTCGTCGCCGAAGGCGGACTGGGCTTCGCGGCGTGAGGCTTGAAGCGCACTCGGAAAGTCGTCGCGGCTCCGGACGACGCGCATCCCCTTGCCGCCGCCGCCGCGGGACGGTTTGATCATCAGCGGCCAGCCGATGCGGTCAGCTTCGCCGGCCAGCGTCGCGTCCTGCTGATCGTCGCCGTCGTAGCCCGGCACCACCGGCACGCCGGCCGCCGCCATCAGCCGCCGCGCGCCTTGCTTGTCGCCCATCCGGCGGTGCACGTCGCCGGGCGGCCCGATGAAGGTGAGGCCCGCGTCGCGAACCAGGTCGGCGAAGTCGCCGTTCTGGCTCAGGAACCCATAGCCCGGATGGATCGCGTCGGCGCCGCTGGTGCGCGCGGCGTCGATCAGCGCCGAGCCGTTCAGGTAGGAAGCGCGCGATTCGGCGGGACCGATCCCGACCGCGGCGTCGGTCGCACGCGTGTGCAACGCGTCCTGGTCGGCTTCGGAATAGACCGCGACGCTACGAATCCCCATCGCGCGACACGTCTTTGCGATGCGCACCGCGATCTCGCCGCGGTTGGCGATCAGGACCGTCTTCACTGCCAGTCGGGCTTCCGTTTGTCGAGGAACGCCCGCAGCCCTTCCTGTCCCTCGGGCGAGGTGCGGATCTCGGCGATGCGCTCGACCGTGTAGCGCTGCACGGCCTCGACACGCTGCCACGCCACCTCGCGGATCAGCGCCTTGGCTTCAGCCACCGCGCGCGGGCCCGCCTTCAGCAGCTCCGAGACGCGACCCTCGACCGCCGTGTCGAGATCGGGCTCGGGCACGGCGGCCCGGATCAGGCCGATCTCCGCCGCCCTCACCGCCTCGAAGCGCTCGCCGGTCAGGAACAGCTCGCGCGCAGCCGATTCGCCGACCTTGCCCAGCGCGTAAGGCGAGATCACCGCCGGGATGATGCCGAACCGGACCTCGGTGAAGCCGAACTCGGTGCCGAGCGCGGCGACCGCGATGTCGCAAGCCGCCACCAGGCCCGAGCCGCCCCCGAGCGCCGCTCCGTGAACGCGGGCCACCACCGGCTTCGGAGAGTTGTAGACGGTGAAGAAGAGGTCGGCCATCGCCTGCGCCTCGCGCAGGTTGTCCTGGCGCGTGAAGCCAGCCATCGATCGCATCCACTCGACGTCCGCGCCCGCGCAAAAGACCTTGCCGCGGCCGCCCAACACGATCACGCGCACGGCGTCGAGCGTGCCCAGATCGAAGAGCGTCTTGCGCAGCTCGGTCACCATCAGGCCGTCGAAGGCGTTGCGCCGGTCGGGCCGGTTCAGCCAAACGCGTGCGACCGGCCCGGTGATCTCGAGATCCAGGCGCTCGAGCGGCATCGCGACCGAGTATGCCACGCCGCCTCAGGCGGCGGGCGGCTGGTACTCGCGCGCAGGGTCTGGCGGATCGCGGTTGGCGACTAGCCGGCCCAGCCGCTCAGCTAGAGGCGGTGTCCTCGAGGCCGCCGCGGTAGATGTCGTCGGTGGCCACTTCGCAGTCGAGCGACTCGAGGCGCACCCTGGAAGCAGGGCCCGCCCGTTCAGCCGCCCACGTACCGTCGGGGCCGCGCCTCCAGATCTCCAGGCTCGGCTCTCGGTGGGAGATCAGGACGCATTCCCTGAGCGAAGGAATCCGCTTGTAGTGCTCGAGCTTCTCGCCCCGGTCGTAGTCCTCCGTGCCGTCGCTCAGAACTTCGGCGACGAGCACGGGATTGACTACCGTGGTTCGGCTATCGGGGTCTCGCTCGAGCGGTCCACACACGACCGTCACGTCGGGATAGGTTGCCAGTCCAGTCGCAAGCACCCGGACGCGCAGGTCCGAGCTGAACACCCGACACGGCCGCCCGTCCAGGTGCTGGAGCAGCGCGGCGCCGAAGTTCATGGCCAGCGCGGCGTGGTCTGGCGTGCCGCCCGCCATCCCATAGATCTCGCCCCCGAAGTACTCGTGCCTGACGTTGCTCGATTCTTCGAGCGCGAGATACTCGGTAAAGCTGTAACGGTGATGGACCGCGGGCTCGCTCACGATCCTCCAATCTAACGCACTCGCCTCAGGCGGCGGGCGGCTCGTACTCGCGCAGCGCCCGGCTGCGCATTGCGACGGCGACGACGGCGATCGCCGTGATCAAGCCTCCCGACACGATCGAGACCGTGACGCCGACGACCTGCGACGCGAAGATGCTCGCGACCAGCCCCGCCTCCATCTCGCCGAGCTGCGGACCCCCCATGAAGAAGATCATCGTCACCGACGTCATCCGCCCGCGCAACGCATCCGGCGTCAAGAGTTGGCGAAGCGTCTGGCGGATCACGGTCGAGACGAGATCGGCGAGGCCGCTGAGCGCGAGCGCCAGGAACGTCAGCAGGAACGAACGCGACAGGCCGAAGACGATTGTCGCGACTCCGTAGCCGCCGACCGCCCACAGCAACACACGGCCCTGATGTCGCGGCAGGGCGCGCACCGAGGTGAACAGCGAGCCGAGGAGCGCGCCCGCCGCAGGCGCCGCGACCAGCCAGCCGTAGCCCACGGCGCCCACGCCCAGGATGCGGTCGGCCACGATCGGCAAGAGCGACAGCGCGCCGGAGAAGAACGTCGCGACGAAGTCGAGGCCCATCGTCCACACCAGCAGCGGCGTGCGGAAGACGAAACGCAGTCCCTCGCGCGCCGACGCCACCACGCCCTCGTGCTGCCCGCTCGCTGGCGTCGCAACCACTCCGGACGCCTGGAGCGTCGCGAGCGCGAGCACGACGCCGAGGAAGGACACCGCGTTGGCCGCGTAGATCCAACCCAGCGAGTGCGCCTCGGTGGCGAGAGCGTCCGCACCCGCGGATCCGGTGAGCTGGGCGATCAGAAGCCCAGCCAGCGCGGGTCCGCCGATCTGCGCGGCCTGCATCGCGGTCAAGTTGAGCGTGATCGCGGCCGGTAGGTCGAGCGTCGGCACCAGCCGCGGCACCAGCGCCTGCCGCGCCGGGTTGTCGAAGGCCGACGCCGCTCCCAGAAGCGCGTACGTCGCGTAGAGGAGCCCCACGCTGTCCTGGCCGCCGAGCGTCAAGAGCGCCAACGCTCCGGTGACGATGCCCATGAAGGCCTGCGTCGCCAACATCAGCCGCCGCCGGTCGTAGCGGTCAGCGAAGACGCCGCCGAGCAGCGAGAAGACGATGATCGGCAACACGCGCACCAGGCCGAGCGCGCCGAGCGCCATCGGCGAGTGGGTCAAGAGGTAGATGTGCCAGTGGGCCGCCGTCGACTGCATCTGCGAGCCGGTCAGGGACACGAGCTGCGCGATCCAGACTCGGCGGAAGTCGCTGTGGCGGAGTACGCGGTAGGGACGGCTCACGCCCCGAGAGCGTAAGCTCCCCGAGGCAAGACGTGGGCTATATCGTCCTCGCGATCCCGGTCTTCTTCTTGCTCATCGGCATCGAGCTGCTGGTCGTCCGGTTTCAGGGCAAGGACTACTACCGCCTCGACGACTCGGTCAACGACCTCTCGTGCGGGATCATCAGCCAGCTCGTGGAGGTCTTCCTCAAGACGACACTGTTCGCGGGATACCTCTACCTCTATCAGAACCACCGCTTCTTCACGCTGTCGGACAAAGACCCGCGGGTCTACGTGCTCGGCTTCATCGCCGCCGACTTCTTCTACTACTGGTATCACCGCAAGAGCCACGAGATGGGGGTCTTCTGGGCCGCGCACGTGGTTCACCACCAGAGCGAGGAATACAACCTGTCGGTGGCACTGCGTCAGAACGCGCTCTCGTTCGCCTGGCTCTTCTATCTGCCGCTGGCCCTCGCCGGGCTGCCGCCGGTCGTGTTCCTCACGGTTTCGTCGATCAACACGCTCTATCAGTTCTGGATCCACACCCGCGCCATCGGACGGCTCGGGCCGCTGGAGTGGGTGCTCAGCACCCCGTCGAACCACCGCGTCCATCACGGGCGCAACCCGAAGTACATCGATCGCAATTACGGCGGCACCTTGATCGTGTGGGACCGCCTGTTCGGGACGTTCAAGGACGAGGAAGAAGAACCCGTCTACGGGATCACGACGCCGCTCCAAAGCTGGAACCCGGTGTGGGCGAATCTCAGCCACTGGGCCACGCTGATCCGGAGCGCGCGTGAGGCGCGCGGCTGGGATCGGCCGCGGTTCTTCTGGAAGCCTCCGGGCTGG
>CAZVOI010001229.1:0-5919 GCA_964628275.1 uncultured Acidobacteriota bacterium
CCTTGTTGGTGGCCGCGATCAGCCGCACGTTGATCTTGACCGGCTCGACGCCGCCGAGCCGCTCGAACTCGCGCTCCTGCAGCACACGCAGCAGCTTGATCTGCGTCGCCGGCGAGAGCTCGCCGATCTCGTCCAGGAACAACGTGCCGCCGTGCGCCAGCTCGAAGCGCCCCTTCTTCTGGGCGCGCGCGTCGGTGAAGGCGCCTTTCTCGTAGCCGAACAGCTCCGACTCGATCAGGCTCTCGGGCAGCGCGGCCGCGCTCACCTTGATGAACGGACCGTTGGCGCGCGGCGAGTTGTAGTGGATCGCGTGGGCGGCCAGCTCCTTGCCGGTGCCGGACTCGCCGCGGATCAGGACCGTCGTGGTGGCCCCCGCCACCTGGGCGACCTGCTCGTACACCTGCTGCATCGGGCGGCTGCTGCCGATCAGGTTGCGCATTTGGTAGCGCTGCTGCAGCTCCTGGCGCAGCTCCTGGTTCTCCTGCGCCAGCAGTTGCCGCTCCGATTCGACGAGCCGCTCGACGCGCAGCGCCTGGGCGATCAGCGACGCCGCGAGCGCGAAGAACTTCACCTCCGGGTCGAAGCTGCGGTCCTTGTGGAACGGCAGCGCCACGCCCAGCGCGCCTGCTGGCTTGCCGTCGAGCAGGATCGGCACGCTCATGTAGCTGAGCTCGCCCTTGCCCGCGAAGATGCCGGTGCGGTTCAGGAACAACGGCTCGCGGCTGACGCGCGGCACCACCACCGGCCGCCCGCTCTGGACGACTCGTCCGGTGATGCCTTCACCGACCCGATAGCTGGTCTTCTTGATCTGCTCCCAGCTCACGCCGGTGGCGGCTTCGACCAGCAACTCGCCCGAGGTCGCTTCCAGGAGAGCCACCACGCACGAGCTGGCCCCGAGCGTCCCGCTGAGCCGCTCCAAGGCCCGCGTCAACGAGACCTTGAGGTTGGAGTTGGCCGAGAGCACCTTCCCGATCTCGATCAGGTCGCCGAGGCGCCGCGTCTCTCCGGCGGTGATTTCGTCGAATCGCACCGAGCGAATCTACACTGCCTCTCGCTTGCCGGCCGCGATATGACAGGACGCTACAATCGTGTCGCGGGCGGCTCGCGCGGCGACGGATCTGTCGGCGAGCGCTCGAGATCCTGAACATGTGCGGCCGCTTCACGCTCACCACCCCGAACGAGTTGATCGCCGAAGCCTTTGGCTTGGACGAGGCGCCAAAGCTCGGCGCGCGCTACAACATCGCCCCCAGCCAGGACGTCGCGGTCGTCTTCATCCACCTGCCGGGCGGCGACAGACGGCTCCGGCTGCTGCGCTGGGGGCTCGATTCAACGAGCGACGACTCGGACCGCGAAGCGCACTCGCCTCTGCTGATCAACGCCCGCGCGGAGACCGTGGCGAGCAAACCCGCCTTCCGCGACTCGTTTCGCTCACGCCGCTGCGTGATTCCGGCGGATGGCTTCTACGAATGGCGCAGCAGCGGCTCGCGACGCGAACCCTTCCACATTCGCCTCCGCGACCGCGGCCTGTTCGCGTTCGCGGGCATCTGGCGCGAGCCGGAGGGCGACACGCCGGCTGGCTGTGCGATCCTGACGACCGAGGCCAACCGGACGCTGCGAGAGATCCACGACCGGATGCCAGTCTTGCTCCGACCTGACGCGATCCAGGGGTGGATCGATCCTGCGCCGGCCGACCTCGGCGTGCTACGCGCCCTGCTGATGCCGTTCCCCGCCGAAGCGATGGAAGCGGTGCCTGTTTCGACGTACGTGAACGCCGCGAGCGCCGAGGGGCCGCGCTGTCTCCAACCCGAGCGACAGAAGTCGCTCTTCGACTGAGCTAGATTCTCCGGATGCCCAAGCGCTCGCGCCGCGTCCGCATCAAGACGCCGCCGGTCCTCTTCGACAAGACACAAGCCGCGCTGAAGCAGCTCCAGAAGCGCTTCGACGGCACCTTCCTGACCTACTGGACGTCCACCAGCGGCTCGGTCTGCGACAACGACGTGATGGCGCTACACGAGATCCTGGACCGGATCGGGCCGCAGCGTCAGCTCACGCTGTTCGTGAAGTCCGATGGCGGGAGCGGCATGGCGTCGTTGCGGATGGTGCACCTGCTGCGACGCTACGCGCGCAAGCTGACCGTGGTAGCACCTCTCAACTGCGCCTCGGCGGCGACGATGCTGGCGCTGGGGGCCGACGCGGTGCAGATGGGGGCGCTGTCGTACCTGACGGCCGTGGACACCTCGCTCGAGCACGACCTGTCGCCGGTCGATCACACCAACAACCTTGTCCCGGTCAGCAACGACGAGGTCGACCGCGTGATGCGGCTGTGGCGCGAGCACGCCGGCCGAGATCGTCCCACAGGGCACCCGCATCAGGAGCTCTACAAGTACGTCCACCCGCTGGTGGTCGGCGCCCTGGATCGGGCCAGCAGCCTGTCGCTGATGATCTGCCGGGAGATCCTGGCCTACCACATGCGAGACGCCAAGAAGGCCGAGCGCATCAGCCGACGGCTGAACTCGGCCTACCCCGCGCACCAGTATCCGATCACGAGCCGAGAGGCCAAGCGCCTGGGTCTGAACGTGGTCGACGTAGACCCTGACACCGATCGCCAGCTCCACGCGCTCAACATGCTGTACTCCGAGATGGGCCAGCGCGCGATCACCGACTACGACGAAGAGAACCACCACGACAACGAGATCACCAACATCCTCGAAGGCGCGGGCTTGCAGGTCTACTACCAGGTCGAAAAGGACTGGCACTATCGCAAGGAAGAGCGGCGCTGGGTGGCGATGAACGATCTGTCGGCCTGGTATCGCCATCGAACGAAGAACGGGCGGACCCAGCGCACCCAGTTCCACATCCGTTGAGAAACCAGGGCTTGACGAGCGGACACCGGCGCGTTATCTTGATACCCGTACTAGTTGTCGTTCTCCAACCGTTTCGGGAAGAGGCCGACCAATGGTGGTCGGCTTTCGTTTTCGTGGGCGGGCAGGCGAAGAGACTCTAGTCAGAGGCCAAGGAGGCCTGCACGTTCATGGTCGAAGGTACTGTCAAGTGGTTCAACGAGTCCAAGGGTTTCGGTTTCTTGTCGCGTGAGGGTGGCCCCGACGTTTTCGTGCACCACTCCGAGATTCGCGCCGAGGGATACCGCACGCTCAACGAGGGCGATCGGGTGCGTTTTGATGTCGTCGACAGCCCCAAGGGGCCGCGCGCGGCGAACGTCAACAAGCTCTAAGTCGACTCGCTGATCGCACGAACGAACGCCCGGGCGGCAACGCCCGGGCGTTCTACTTTGGGATGGCCGACGCTGGGTGAGGCGCTCTCAGCGACCCGTCGTCCTTGGAGACCGACATGCGGCTGATCGCCGTGCTCCTGCTGATCCTCCCCCAGTTCCGTCCGCCGGCCGCGAACCAGCCGCGCCCGGCCACCACCTCCGAGGCCTACGGCGACCCCAAGGACGCCGACCTCGCGACGATCGCGTATGCCACCGACTCGAAGATCCGCGAGCACGTGCGGACGCGCGGAACCCTGGCGATGATCGGCGCGGGCGCCTTCGCGCTCTCCGAGGGCGGCAATCGCGTCCTGGTGCTGCTCGGACACGGGCTCGACGGCGGCGACGTCCGCCCACTGTTGGGAGCGCGCGTGGTGGCCCGCGGCATCGTGCGACAGCTCCGTAAGAAGGAGTACGTGAACGGCGTCGATCTCGACCTGATCGAAGATCCGCTGCTGCCGGTGCTGCCCGCGCCCGATCCCCATCTTCCGCCGGTCACGCTCACCGTCCTCGAGATCTTCGACGATGCAGCGCCTGGCCGGCCCGCCCCGAAGGCGGTCGCGGGCATGCTCGGCCAGATCCTCGCAGCGCCCGACGGTTTCGCCGGCAAGTCGGTCACCGTGGTCGGCCAGTTCCGCGGCCGCAACCTCTTCGACGACCTGCCGAAGGGAAGCCAGCCGGGTCCCGAGGACTGGGTTCTGCGCGATGGCGCGCACGCGGCTTGGATCGTCGGCAAGCCCCCGCGCGGAAAGGGCTTCGCGCTCGACCTCGACAGCAAGAACGACAGCGCGCGCCGGCTCGAGGTCACCGGCAAGGCGACGGTCGTCGACGGCATCGTCTACATCAAAGCGAGCCGCATTCAGATCGCCGCGCGCCGGTAGCCGCCACGGCGCAGGTGCCGGACGTACAATTCCCGCAGGCGGGCGTAGCCGAATTGGCATAGGCGCCAGACTTAGGATCTGGTGGGCTAAACACCCGTGTGGGTTCAAGTCCCACCGCCCGCACCAGTTGCCTCACATACGCCGCCTCAGTCGGGTGATGCGAGATAATGACCGACGTGGTCGATCCGGAGGCGGTTGCCGCCGAAACAAGACGCGCCGACGCGCTGCGGCGCACCGTCGACGTGGCGAGCGCCCTGTTGAGGCAGGCGCGTTTCACGCGCGAGGAAGCGGAGAGCGTGGTCGCCCTCACGAGAAAGCGCGCGCTCGAGCTGTTCCCCGGCAAGGAAGACGTGTGGGGTCTCGTGCTCGCGCCGCGGTTCGCCCGCATCCTGGACGAGTTCTGCGCCGGGCCCAGCGCGCGGGTTCTCGGCGCTCACAAGAGACACTCGTGACGACTGGAGGGAACCGATGCGTTGCGTGATCCGCTGTGTGACCGGGGCGTTCGCCGTCCTTCTTCTTCTCGCCGCTTCCGCGCCGCCCGATCTCACTGCCTCCGCGCGGCTCGCAACTTCGCAGGATCCACCGCCGCCGAAGTGCTGCTTTACGAACGCCGGCTACGCGGGCACCTGCGAGGTGGAGCCGGCGAAGGACGAGAGCTGTGGGCAGATTCTCGACTACCTGAACAACCCGACGTCGCAGGGCAAGGGCTACTGCAGCAACACACAGGTCCGGGGCGGCTGGAAGAGCGTCGCCTGCGAGCCGAAGAAGTAGCCGGCGGCGCGTGTTGCCGTAGAATTGGAATCCTCGCGCCGGTTCTGCGCGCGTCTTGAGGTAATCCCTTGAAAGTCGAATACAACGAGGAAACCACGGTCCGAAAATCGCTGTCTTTCGAGATCGAGGCCTCGGTCGTGGACAGCGAGATCCAGGAACTGGCCAAGGACTACGCGCGCAAGGTCAAGCTGCCCGGCTTCCGCGCTGGCAAGATCCCGGCCGACGTGATCAAGCGCCGTTTCAAGGCCCAGGTGCTCGAAGACGTCGCCGAGAAGCTGGTCAACAAGGTGGTGTTCGAGGAGATCAACGGCCGTGGCCTGAAACCGATCGCCAACCCCAAGGTCGTCGACCTGAAGATCGACGAAAACCAGCCGCTCACCTTCCGCGCGGTGTTCGAGACGCTGCCGATCGTGGATCTCCCGGAATGGCGCGGCCTGCGTGCGACGCTCAAGAAGGTCGAAGTCGGCGAGCAGGATGTCGACAAGGAGATCGACGGCCTGCGCGAGAACGCCGCCCAGTACGAGCCGGTGGAGGCGCGACCGGTCGAGAACGGCGACCACGTGATGGCCGACATCTCCTGGAAGCCCGCGGCAGGCGGCAAGAGTCGCCGCAACGAGAACTCGATGATCGAGGTCGGAGCGGCCGAGACCCACAAGGACCTGAACGCCGGCCTCGTGGGGATGAACCCCGGAGAGACGAAACAGATCCGCATCCTGTACGAACCGCAGGCGGGGCCCGAGAGCGGCAAGCCCGAAGAGATCGACTACACGATCACGGTCAAGGAGCTCAAGAAGAAGGTGGTGCCGGCCGCGGACGACGACTTCGCCAAGGACCTGGGCGATTTCGAGAACCTGGCCGCTCTGCGCGACGCCATCCGCAAGAAGCTCCAGGCGGTTCAGGAGCGCAAGATCGACCGGGAGCTGAAGCAGGCCCTGGTCGACGCGCTGGTGGCCAAGAGCTCGATCGAGGTGCCCGAGGCGCTGGTCGAGCAGCACATGA
>CAZVOI010001230.1:0-3010 GCA_964628275.1 uncultured Acidobacteriota bacterium
AGCCGCCACCCTGGACGAGGACGCCCGGCAGCGCCTGGCGGCGCTTGGATACTTGAACCGGGGCGCGGGTGGCTCGGAGGTGAGCTTCGATCGCAGCAAGGAAGATCCCAAGGACCTGATCGGTTTCTTTCGCACCGACCAGAGGCTGTCGAAGCTGGTGGACGACAAGAAATATTCCGAGGCGCGGGCCCTCTGCGAAGAGATGCTTCGACAAAGGCCGGGGTTCGCCGACTGCCATCTGCAGATGTCCAAGATCGCCCTTGCGGACGGACAAGTCGAAGCGGCCCTGACGGCGGCCCGGAAGGCGGTCGCCGTCGGTCCGAAGAACGAGAGAGCGCATCTTCATCTAGCCAACCTATTGAAAGGGCGGGGCGACTTCGACGGGGCCATCGGTCACTATCGTCAGGCCCTGGAGATCCAACCGGACGCGCCCGACGCCCGGACGTCGCTGGGCCGGGCTCTCGCGGAAAAGGGGCGGCTGGACGAGGCGGCGAGCCTGCTGCACAACGTCGCCAGCGCGCAGCCGGAGAGTGCCACGGCGGCCACCGAGCTCGGCTTCGTGCTGGCAAAGCAAGGCAAGCTGAGGGAGGCCGCGGAGAGCTACCGTCGCGCCCTGGCTCTCGACCCCAGCTCGGCCGAGGCGCACGCCTATCTGGGCTCGGCGCTGGCCTCACAGGCTCAGTGGGACGAAGCCGTCGAGCATTTCGAGCAGGCGCTCAAGGCCCGGCCGGAGAACGCGGAGCTCCACGACTGGCTCGGGGTGGCCCTGCGGGAGAAGGGACGGCCGGAAGAGGCCCTCGGCCACTTCCGCGAGGCGGTCAGGCTCGATCCCGGGCTCGCCATCGCCCACTTCAACCTGGGGCGGGCCGAGAAGCAGCAAGGGAAGCTCGACGAAGCCGTGCGCCAGTATCGCCTTGCCCTCGCCATCAACCCACGCCTGGCCGCGGCGCACAACAGTCTGGGCAGCGTCCTCGGGACCCAGGGCCAAGTGAGCGAGGCGGTCCGGCACTTTCGCGAGGCGCTGAGCGCGGAGCCGGACAACGCCGAGGCTCACAACAACCTCGGCCTAGCGCTGCGCCTGCTGGGGAAGAGCGACGAAGCGCTCGCGCATTTCAGGGCCGCGCTCAAGAGCAGGGCCGACTGGCCCGCGCCGATGAGCGAGATCGCGTGGACGCTTGCCACTCATCCAGACGCGAAGCTCCGCGACCCGGCCCAGGCCGTCCGCCTGGCGGAGCGGGCGGCGGAGCTGACAGGACGTCGCGACCCGATCGTTCTCGATACGTTGGCCGCGGCCTATGCCGCCGCCGGCGACTGGGAGCGCGCGACGACCACGGCCGCCGCGGCCGTCGCGCTGTCGGCCGGCCGGCCCAAGAACGTGACGGACGAGATCGGCCAGCGGCTGGCGCTGTATCGAAACAAACAGCCGTATCGCGAATCGGCCGACGTGCGCGCGGGAGGCACACGCCAGTGAAGCGAGCCCGGCATCACGCAGTGAGCGAGATGGGAGCGGCCGATTTCAAAGCCCACTGCCTGCAAGTCATGGAGAACGTGCGCTGCACGCGCCGGGAGGTGGTCATCACCAAGCGAGGGGTGCCAGTGGCGAAGCTGGTGCCCGCCGACCCCCCCAGGAAGTTCGTGCTGGGGGCGCTGGCGGGGAAATTCACGAGCGCCGGCGATGTCGTTGCGTCGCCGCTCTCGGACGCGGAGTGGAAGGCGATCGAGCGGGAGCGGGACGCCCAGTGGAACCGGTGGATGAAAGAGCCGCTGCCGCGCCCGAAGCGCCGTGGTCGAGGACTCCGATGATCCTGCTGGACACACATTGTGGTCTTTTGGGCCGCTTCGCCGGCTGGCTCAGCACGTCGGCGTCGAGCACCAGCTCAGAGCCCAAGTTTCTTGCGGTACTCCCGGCTGCGGGGCGGAAGGTCGTCCATCGGGACCGGGCAGGCCTTCAGCACCGCGAGCCAGCTCTTCCCGCGCTTGATGCGGCGGAAGACGATGGCGTCTTCGGCCTCGTCGAAGCGCGCGTCGAAAGCGTCACCGGGCGCCGCGGGCGCGAGCGCGACCGGCACGGTCAAGCGTCGTTTCGCGTCGAGGGTGACGATCATGGTGGATTATCCCACCCGAGCATCGAGCTGAAGCAGGCCATCGCACGGCGTGCAGCGGCCCTAGAATAGGCCATGGCGACTGCGCCGGTGGCGACGCATCCGCACATCAGCATCGATTCACGGGTGTGCAGTGGCCGCCCCCGCATCGCGGGGACGCGCATCCGGGTCATGGACGTCGTCTCTGCGTACCGGGAGGGGCACAGCTTGGCCGAGCTGGAGGGTTACTTCAACTCGCGTCCTCTGACCCCCGCAGAGATCCACTCGGCGCTCGCGTACTACTACGACCACAAGGACGAGGTCGACGCCGACTTCGCCGCCGACGCCCGCCTCTCCGCCGAAGGCGAAAAGAGGGAAGCCGACCTGCTCGAGCGCCGTATCGGCCAGTAGCGCCGGCCGTCGCAGTTCTACGTGGGCGGCACAGCTCGAGGGGGGGGGTAGCGGCTACAATTGGCCTCGACATGGCGACCGCGGCGAAGCTGGTTTACTCGCACATCACCAAGGATGCCGAAGTCTGTGGTGGGCGCGCCACGATCGACGGGACGCGCATCCGCGTCCTCGACATCTGGAGCCTCAAGCAGCGCGGCCTCAGTGCCGAGCAGATGCTCGAGGAGTGCCCGCTCTCGCTGGCCCAGGTCTACGCCGCGCTCAGCTACGCCTACGAGAACCTACCTGAGATCGAGGCGGCCCTCGCTGAAGACGATCGGATCGGCGAGCGCATCCAGCGCGATCGCGAGGAATTCCTGAAGAAGTCCCCGGCCGGGTTTCGCTCGCGACGGGCGTAGGTCACTTCGCGCCGGCTACGGCGCGCCTTGCCTCGTCGAGGCCATTCACGCCGGCGTCCGCGTGGCGCCAGTTGGAGAGGAGCTGGCGGTAGTGTTTTCGGGCCGCGTCGCGATCGCCGGCGG
>CAZVOI010001231.1:0-5105 GCA_964628275.1 uncultured Acidobacteriota bacterium
TGTCGCGATGAGACGCCTTTCCGACGAGCTGTGGAACCGCGGCCAGCCCGTCGGATACGTCTCGTTCCTCACGGCGCTCGTTCATCATGGCGTGATCGTGGAGGGGCTGACCTCGGTCCAGGTGGCAAGCCTCGACCGCGCCGGACCGGGCGATGTGTCGGCGACCCCCGTCGAGCACCACCTCCTTCCCCGGGACCTGTGGTTCGGGTTCCGGGTTGAGTCTTTCGAGGGGGAAAACATCCCGGTGGCGACGCCGGAGAAGGCGCTGCTCGACTGGTGCTGGCTCGCCGAGGAGCAGGGGCTGGACCCTCGTCTCGAGGAGATGGAGTGGAGCATCCTGGACCGTGAGCGGCTCGACCGGCTCGCGGTCGAAACCGGCATCTCCTACCGGCGCCTCCTGCCTCCAGATGGCGCCTCGCGGCACAATCAAGCGCGCCTGCGCGAGGAGGTCGTCTCCCGGCTGCGATAGCTTGAAAGCTTGGGCCGACGCGTGTGCCCCGGCTCAGCGTCGTCCCGTCTGGGCTGTCGCTCCGGCCGTCGCTCAGGGCTGCTTCTGGTGCTCGGCGGCCCAGTTCAGGACGATGGTGACGGGAGCCGGGCCGCTTTCCTGAGATGCTGGGGAAGGACCTTGAGGGCGACGGTGCGGTCGAGCCGCGTGTCCTTCGCGCGGTAGAGATCGCCCTCCCGGTCGTCCGGTATGCCTGTATTGGGCGCATCATATGCCTATGAGGAAGACCTCCCCGAGACCCGTGCGGTACACGCGCAAGTCCTTCTTCGTCGACGCGCAGGCCATCGACCGAGCGCGCAAGGTGCTCGGCGCCGTCACGGACGCCGAGACAGTCCGTCTGGCCGTGGAGCGCGTGGTCGATATGGAGAAGTTCTGGCGCTTCATGGCGGGTGCCCGCGGAAGCCTCAAGCCCGGGAGCATCGAGGCGCCCTGAGGTGTGGGCCGTCATCGACACCAACGTCTACATTGGCCACTGGGAGCTCGGGCTCTACGAGGACGAACTGGCGCAGGTCCGAAGAGCCTTCGTGATCCGGCACTCGGCCATCGTGCTCTCCGAGCTCAGGCGAGGAGCGCGAACGCGTCAGGCAGAGCGGACCGTCAACCGGCTGCATGATTTGGCACGAAGTGTCTGGGAGCCCACGACCAGCGACTGGTGGGAGGCCGGCCAGATCATCCGTACCGTGGGCGACGCCCATGATTGGGATCGCAGCAAGCGTCGGGACTTCCAGAACGACGCCCTGATAGCCCTGACCGCAAGAAGGCACGGGGCGACGGTGGTGACCGCCAACCGCGGCGACTTCGAGATCCTGGGGAAGCGGCTTGCCGTGGCTGTCCTCGTCGTTTGAGGAGAAATGTCGGCAAGGTGCTCGAGGGCTCTCGCTCGGACCTTCGAGCGCGAATCATTGAGCCCCGAATCGGTGGCTCACCCCGGGAAGCGGTCAGTCACTCTTTCGGTCGTGGCCGCCTTTCCTGCCGGCCGGCGTGCCGGCCGGTGCCGTCTCCGCTATCCAGGATGCCGCCTCCGGGATTCAGCTGATCGAGGGCCGTTTGCAGGCGCTTTCGCGCAGCGGTCGCCGCGGGGTTTTTGGTGTCGGCGGCCACGAGCTTCTCGGTGAAGGGAGCGTCGCTCATGTCGAAGAGTTCCCCCGACTGATTCAGCTTCCAGCCGGTCTCCCGGACATACCACATGCGGGCGAGTTGATTGAAGGCCCATGCGCGGGGCTGGCCCTTTTCGCCACGCAACTGGGCGACCAAGCTGTGTCCGTCGATCTGGGCTTTCGCGGGCAGTGTCGCCCCGGCCAACTCGGCAAAGGTCGGGAAGAAGTCACTGGCATCGACCATCTCTGCCGAGACCTGGCCCGCGGGCGTGACCCCGGGCCAGTTGGCGATCATCGGCACCAGGCCGCCGCCTTCGAGCATCGAGCCCTTGGCGCCGGCGAGGCGCCGCCCGCCGATGCTGGCGCGGTCAGCCATCAGGTTCGCCGTGCCGTTGTCCCCGAGGAAGACGACCAGCGTCTTCTCACGTAGCTTCAGGCGATCGAGCTCGGCCATCAGCTTGCCGACGAGCTTGTCCATGTAGGCCACGTTGTCGGAATAGACGTTCTTGCTGTCCGGCGCGCTGTCGGGCGTGGGCAGGATTTCCGCATGCACGTGCGACAGCGAGTAGTAGAGGTAGAACGGCTCGTCGCGGTGCCTGGTGATGAAGTCGGTGACGTGCTGGTGCATCACGTCCGGCATGTATTCCTTGTCGCGCAGCTTCCTGGTCTCGCCGTTCACCACGTAGGTCTTGCCTTTGTCCTGGGTGTTCCAGTAGATCCCGCTGCCGGTGAACTTCAAGTAGTCGTCGAAACCGAACTCGGCCGGCCCGAGCGGGAGCTGGCCCCACTTTCCGACGGCCGAGGTGACATAGCCCGCGGCTTTGAGAACCTTGGGCATCATGGTCTCCTTCACGGGGGTCATGAGACCGGTGGCGTCCTGATTGGTGGCGCCGGTGCGGAAGGCATATCGCCCGGTCATGATGAGTGCCCGCGACGGCCCGCACAGCGCCGCTGTGTAGGCGTGGGTGTAGCGGATGCCGCCACGCGCGAGTTGGTCGATGTTGGGCGTCTTGTAGTTGTCGGCGCCGTAGGCGCTGACCTCGCCCACGCCGTAGTCATCGGCGAGGATGAAGATGATGTTGGGTTTTTGGGGTGCGGCCGCGGCGGCCTGGGTGTTCGGCGTGACCGCGAGCAGGGCGCCAAGCAGGAGGACGGGAGATGGATTCATGAATGGCCTCGAGGGCTAGAACTTGACCGTGACTTCCAATTCGAACTGCGGGGGAGGGACGTAGGAGTAGCGGAACACATTGGCGCCGCTCGCCAGCGTGGTGAAACTGGTCTTCCGGATGTCTCCGTTCGCGAAGTCGGTCAGGTTCTTGACCCCGGCGCGGACTCGCAGCTGCTGTCCCCCGATCTTCTGGTCCCGCATGACGTAAGCATTGACAAGGTGAGTGGAGCCTCCGGTCAGACTCACACCGAGTGGGGTGCCGAAGAGGTAGTTGTCGCGCCACGATCCGTTGGCGCCCATGCGCACGCCGCGCAACAGACTCGCTGCGCTGCGGGAGAAACCGTAGTCGACCACCCAGCTTGCCGACCACACGGCCCCGCGGGCGCCGACCGCCCTGGACCGGACGTCCAAGGTATCGAGGAGCAGCTTCGCATCGGTGAGCAAGGCCGGGCTCTCGTCGGGCCGCTTGAGCGCCTCTTCGTAGTAACCCCGGAAGGACTTCAGATCTGGATCGCTGTTTACGTCGGCCCGGCCCACGGCGAACCGTAACTGGAGGCCCTTGGCCGCTCGGAACATCACCGTGGCGTCGAAGCCCTTCGACACTTCGGTGGCCGTGTAGTTACGCGAAGCGCTGGCCGTGCCGGGTTCGCGGTATCGGTAGCCGGGGTCGCCAGGGAGGACATTGTTCGGGTTCATCAGGTCCTCGGTCGACGTGTCGTTGAAACTCACGATGTTGTTCCAGGACAAGACGACATTCTGACGATCGATCTGGAAGATGCCCAGAGTGACCGAGCCGCGATTCTTGAACAGGTTGCCCTTGAGCCCGACCTCCTTGGTGACTCCGGAAATGGGGCCGATCCGCACCCGGTCGAACGTGTTGTTGGCCTGGAAACGGAACGACTCGGAATAGACACTGTAGAGGTTCACGTTTTTGGTGAGCGCGAAGGTCAGGCCACCGGTGAACGATGTATGCGACAGGGACAGAGCCTCAACCTCGGTGTACTCCCCGGGGAGGGCGTCTTTCTTTCTGGGCGGGTCGATGTCTTCGTTGAACCGGCCCTCCTTTCTGAGCGCCTGGTACTCGTCCGTACGGCCCACGTCGGTGCGGACGCCAATCAGCGACATCAATCGGCCGTCGAAGTAGCGGCCGCTCGACAGCAGCGACCCGGCATAGTTCTGGCGCCACTCCGTGCCATCCGCTGCCGAGGTGCCCGAGGCGAAGTACTTCAAGGGCACCATATTCACCACGCTCGTGACCGGGAGGCCCGTGGTGGAGACGCGGTCGAACAGCGCCCGCGAATAGAAGCCAGGGTCGTCGAGGTAGATCCGGAGCCGGCCCCGGTCCGCCGTGGTGTTGATGGCGGTCGCCCTTCCGCTGACCAGGGGCTCGATATTGAAATACTGCAGGCGAATGTTCTGGGCTTCGTCCACGCGATACTCCCCGGTGGCCACGAAGGTCTGCTGCATCCAGCTCAGCTTGTCCAGCTTGTAGGTGGCCGAGGCCCGGAACGCGTTCACGCGGTTGGCGAACTCCTTCCGGTCCATTGAACTGTCGATAAAGGGACGCCCATTGACGTCCGTACTGATCGTCTGATCGAAACTGTTGTCGTTCCGCTGCTCCTGCTGGTGCTGATAGCTGTAGGCGAGTTCCAGACTGACCGGCCCCAGGAGCCGGTCCACGGTGGCCGTGATCGCCTGGAAGGGCCGCGAATGATTGTCGAATGACCCGCGGATGTTGTAGCTCTTTGGAAATCCGTTGATGCGCTTCGTGCCGATGATGGCGCCTGCGGCGTTTCGCAGCTGCACGTCGAATGCGCTGCCCTCGACCAGCGAAGGCGATCCACCCGCGGGTCCGTTGGTGGACACCCGGTCGATGGAAGGCAGGCCGGCCTGAACGATCCAGGCTCCGTCCGACGTGTAATACGTCCCGGCGGTGCCGAAGCCAAGGCCGCGGGCGGACTGTTCGCGCACGTAGGTCCCGGCAAAGCCCCGTGCGGAGGAATAGTCCCCGAGCTCGCCCTCCAGCCGGATCGACGTCTTCTTGTCGGGCTGCCAGACCGCGGCCATGGTCCCGCCGGAGAACTTGTAGCCGGAGGCGTCCTGGAAAGTCTTCTCTTCACGGCTGATGGCGTTGAGGCGCAGGTTGAGTCCCTCGCGGATCTTCCGGTTGACATCGAACCTGGCGCGGTGGGCGCCGTCGTTGTTGTAGAAGGCGCTCAACTCCCCGAAATTCGTGGGCAGGGGCCGTTTGGTGAAGACGGCGCCGTTGCCCCCGGGCTCGACATCGCCAAAAACGAGCGAATTGGACCCCTTGCCGAAGTCGATCCGCTCG
>CAZVOI010001232.1:0-6378 GCA_964628275.1 uncultured Acidobacteriota bacterium
GGTGATCAAGCGCCTGTGGAAGATGAACCTGCGCCCGCCGGTGCTGATGATGACGGAGAGCCTGAGCCAGGGGCTGCGCCTGCGCGCGCGGCAGATGGGCGTCCAGTCCTTCGTCTTCAAGCCCACGCTCAGCAAGCTCAACGCGGAGCAGTTCGAAGCCGACCTCTCCGCTTTCGCCTCAAAGCTCGTGAAGGACGTGCTGCCGCACCTCGCCGAAGTGGCCGTGCTCCGGCCGAAGCCCCCGCCGGCCCGCAAGGCCGCGGCTCCGGCCGAGGTGGGGGGGGAAGGCGGCGCGCCCACCGAGAGCGCGTTGCGGCCGTTCGAGTTCCTGAAGCGCCGGCTGGTGGAGCTGCGCCAGGGCGGCGACTCGAATGAGATCGCCATGCTGGTGATGAAGGTGGCGCGCGAGTTCTTCGAGCGCGCGCTGCTGTTCGTGGTCAAAAACGACGAGGCGCGCGGCCTCGGCGGCTTCGGTCTCGCCCCCCGCGACGAGACGCTCAACCTGCTGGCGCGCCAGATCACGATCCCGCTCGCCGAGGCGTCGCTGTTCCGCGACGTGGCGCGGGAGCGGCGTGCCTTCAGTGGGCCCCCGCCGAGCGACCGCTGGCTCGGCCACATGCTGGGCCGGATCGGGCGCTTCCAGTCGCGGGGCATCGCGATCCTGCCGCTCGTGGCCCACCGCGAGACGATCGCGATGGTGTTCGGGGACAATCCCGAGACGGGCCGCGAGCCAGGCAGCCTCGAGCCGCTGGAGGTGTTCGTGCAGCAGGCCGGCATCGCGCTCGAGAACGTGTTCCTGCAGAAGAAGCTGCAGGCCGCCGAAGACAAAGACAAGGCTTCCCTGCGGTAGAATCCCGTCCGGGGTTAGAAGAACGATGTCGACAGACGACCTCGCCCGCAAGGGCCAGGACATCCTCCAGATCGTCAGCAAGGCCAAGGAGTTCACCGAGGAGCTGCTCAAGGAGAACGAGCGGCTGCGCTTCAAGATCGCCGCGCTCGAGGCCTCGGGCGGCGGGCAGCCGACCGATGACAAGGTCAAGTCCCTCGACCGGCGCGTGCACGAGCTCGAGGACAAGCTCGCCCAGGTCGAGGCGCGCTACCGCAAGGTCGAGGAGGAGAACAAGGAGTTCGCCGACCGCTACATCGAGATCGAGGAGCAGAACAACAACCTCGCCAACCTCTACGTGGCCTCGTACCAGCTCCACTCGACGCTCGACTTCAAGGAGGTCGTCCGCATCGTCCAGGAGATCGTGATCAACCTGATCGGCGCCGAAGTCTTCCACGTGCTGATGCTGAGCGAGAAGACCGGCCTGCTCGAGGTCGAGGCCTCCGAGGGCCAGACGCCGGGGCGCACCACGATCCCCGTGGGCGACGGCCTGATCGGCAAGGCCGCCGAGAGCGGCGAGAATTTCTTCGCCGAGTCGGTGGCGCGCAAGGACCCCTCGCCTTTCGAGGAGCCCATCGCCGTGATCCCGCTGAAGATCAAGGACTCGACGATCGGCGTCATCTCGATCAACAAGCTGCTGGTCCAGAAGACGTCGTTCACGACGATGGACTACGAGCTGTTCACGCTGCTCGCCGGCCACGCCGCCACGGCCGTCTTCTCCGCCAAGCTCTACTCGGCCTCGGCCCGAAAGCTCACGACCCTCCAGGGCTTCCTGGACATGCTGAAGCAGAAGTAGGTTGACCGCACCCGTCGAGGGGGCCTGCCAGCGATCAGGGTAGGGGTGTGAAGAGCCCGCCCACGTCGAGCTCGATCGCCTCGAACGGCGGGATCCGGAGCGTGTCGCCGTCGCTCCAGGCACCCAGGCGAACCCACGCCCCAGCTTTCGCCTGGAAGGCTTCGAGCGTCCGCTCGTCGGGATCGACGATCCAGTAGTGCGGTACCCCGGCGCGGAGATAGAGGTCGGCCTTCCAACCGCGGTCCCGGCGACGATTGCTGGGTGACAGGACTTCGCAGGTCCAATCCGGCCGCGTGCGGATGGGTCGTTCCGCCGGCAGCACGGGCATCCGCTCTCGGCGCCAGCCGGCGACATCGGGCACCGCGATGTCGTGGACCTCGAACTCGACGTCGGGCTCGATCAGGAGCCACCAGCCTCCCGGGCCGCCACGTCCCTGGTCGAACGGCCCCGACAGCTCGCCGGCGACCCGCGCCTGTGCGCGTGAGTGCGCCGGCCGTGGCCGCGGCTGCGCCTCGAGACTCCCGCCCAGCACTTCCCACACGCGCCCGTCATCGGGCGTCTCGAGCAGATCCGCCCAAGTGGCCAAGCGCCGCGCCGGCTCACCCATGCGGCCAGTCTAGCCGAAGTTGAGCAGTAGACGCGGCCTCGTTGGGGTCAGATGCCTGCCATTCATTTTCCGCCTACTGAACGTCGGCGACCTTGCCGTCGACGAAGATCACTTTCATGTCCTTGTAGACGTAGGTCACCTTGGCACCGAGATCCACAATCCGCTCGGGCTTGCCCAGAATTGCCTCGACCTCGGCTCGGGCCTGCCCCAACCCGATCGTCTTCGTGTTGACTGCCGTTGCTTCGGACTCCGGGACCATGACCGGGTCGATAGCTGCCTTGATGTCCGCCACTTGCTTGTTGGGGCCGGAGCCCTTCGGGTACATGAATTTGACGGCGGCCTTGTAGCGAAGCTGCTTGGTGGTGCCCTTCTCGTTGATATCGAAGCTCTCGCAGGTCATCACCTTGAGCATGACCCCGTCATCGTAGACGTCGATGTCCGTGACGAAGAGGCGCTCCCCGGCCTTGAAGACGCGGCTTCGTTCCTTCGTGAAGATGGCCGAGACCGCGCCGCCTTCCTCGCCAATCGCTCCGTCGGTCACCTTGGTGACGGAGTAACGGAGATCCGAAGAAAGATCGGCCGTGACCCCGTCTTTTTGGACGACCATCACCGTCCCCTGTTTGGTGATCCGGTCTGGTGACAGAGTCGCTCTCTTGCTGATCGTGTAAGTCGATTGAAGACCGTCCTTGAGGGTGTCTTTCCAGGGGTCGCCAGCGAGCGCAAAGCCAGAGGAGCTCGCGACCAGCCATGCGATCGTCCACCCGATGGGAGAGACCATGGACCTCCAGGGATCTGCGTGGGTGCCCGGCTGCCTGAGCATGACGCGTGCCTCCTTGCACTTACAACGCCCGCTGCCAGTCGAGCTGAATCGCTCGCTTCTCACGTCTTGCAGGCAGCGGAGTTGGAGTCTGTCACTGTGAACTGCACTCGAACGCTCGAGGGTGGTGAGAATGTCAGGTACAAGACGCCGCATTGGGACACGTTCGGCGCCGGTCCCGCCAGACTGCGCACGGATCCGGCTTGCACACCGCCTGTGCCCGTGACCCTGGAGAAGTCCACACTCAGTACCGAGGTCCGCATCGTGCCCGCCAGCTCGTAGCTGCCTGGGTTGAGCGTGAAATTGTAGGGACCTTGGGCGGTGATCGTCTGCCCCTGGAAGCTGACAGAAAAGGGACCGTCCGCCGAGAGGAGCAGCAGGATCGGTACGCCCCCGCTCGATCCGGTGGGTGAGTTGTCGCTGCAACCGGAGAGGCCGAAAACCGCCACCAGAGGCAGAACCCAATGCCGGGAAAACGACTGTGGCCGCGTCATGGCGTTCGCTACTGTCGCTCCGGACCGCATCAGATCTTGAATCGGACGCCGGCGTACAGCTTAAGCTGGTTGATGTCGCTCACCAGGTCGTAGCGGACGTTGCCGAAAACACTAAAGCCCTCGGTCACCTTGTACCCGAGACTTCCGAGCAGGTGCACGCCGAACTTGGTCTCGGTCTCCGACTCGCTGAACACGTCGAGGACGCCGACCTCGCCCTTGAGGAAGTGCGCACCCAGGCCCGCCCCGATACCGAACAGCAGCGATCCTGTCGTGGTCGGCACGTAAAGTACGTTGACGCCTGCGTTGAGGTCCTTGATGGAGGCCTCCACGAGACCGGGGATCTTCTCGGACTTGGACCAGTAGCCGACTTCCGGCTCGATCACGAGCCGGTGCGCCACCTTGATCTGAGCATTGGCCGTGAACCAGAGTGTCCCATCGACGACTTCGGGATCGACGAACCCGACGCCGATGCCGATCGAGTTGTCCTGGGCCTGAGCCACGTCCGCCGGGGCGCTCAGGATCAGCATAGAGAGCAGGAAGCGCTTCATGAGTGTGATCTCCTTGTCAGTCGATGGCGTCCGGCGTTAATCGCGGAAACTGTCGTCTCGTCGGCGCCCGTGCGAGCGGAGCACGAGCCGACTTGTGAATGAAGGTGCGGCAGACCGTGCAGCCGTGGCAATAGGCAAGAAGCGGCGCGAAGTGGCAAAAGACAGCGTTTGCATGGAAACTGCGCTTCGCCATGCCTGCGACCCAGCTCCCCAAGCTCGACGGATGGAAAGAGATCGCCGCTTATCTAGGCCGCGACGTGACTACGGCTATCCGCTGGGAAGGTGAACGCCGGCTTCCCGTTCACCGGGTTCCGGGCGGGAAGCGGAGCGCCGTCTATGCCTACCCGCACGAGATCGACGAGTGGCTGAACGGCGGGAGCGAGCCGGACCCTGATCGTCTTCGAGCCACCGGCGACAAGGTGGGTGCTGCAGCAGGGGGCCTCGCCGCCACTGCGTCTCCGCTCGCACAGGAAAGTCGGGCCACGCCGAGCCGCAGACGTGCTGTCATCTGGGCGGCTGTAATCGCTGCGGTCATCGTTGTCGTTCTGGTCGTGGAGGCCATGCAGAGGGGCAGCGACGCTCTCCGGCCGCGCGCTGCGAAGAGTGGTGTGACACCCGCGCGCGGCTTGGTCGCCAGTGTCGAGTTCAGGCGATCTGAGATCGCGGCACTGGACGCGGAGGGGCGCGAGCTCTGGCGGCATTCATCCGACGCTCAGATCGACGAGAAGGGGATGGCGATGCGGCCGTCCCCTCGATACGCGATTACCGACCTCGATGGAGACGGCACATCGGAGATCGTGGCCAGTATCGTTCGCTGGGTCACGCCCGGCGCCAAGCAGGATGAACTGCTCTGCTTCTCGCGGGAGGGTCGAGTTCTCTGGAGGCTCCAGCTCGACGACGTCATATCTTTTCGCGGCGGGACCTTCGGACCACCCTGGGCGGAAGGACATGTCGTCGCCTACCACGTGGACGGGGAAACCCGGATCGCCTGGTCGCAGAACTCGGCGCCATTCTGGCCGAGCGTATTGACCGTCCTTGACGCCGACGGTCGCCGCCTCTCGAAGTTCGTACACTCGGGCTCGATCTACGCGCTCGCGGCATTCGAGGGATCGGAGGGGCCCCTGATACTCGGGGGCGTCGTCTCCAACTCGAATCGCGCGGCTGGGCTCTTCGTGCTGGACGGGCGGGCGGCCACGGGACACTCGAGCGAGCCCGCGGGATCGGCCTACGAGTGCTTGGGCTGCCCTCCTGGCCAGCCCCTTCGTTACTTCCTGTTCCCACCCTCGGAGATCACTGTTGCGCGGGGCCGGCCCTACAACACGCCCCTCGGCATCTCTGGAGCGCGCGAGAGCTTCGAGGTCGCGACGATCGAGCTTGACGACGACTCCTCGCAGGCGCAACTCCGGTTCACCTTCTCGCACGAGTTCGACCTGCTGCGCGCCCATCCGGACGACGGCAGCTGGCCGGCGCACGAGCAGCTCGAACGGGTCGGCAAGCTCGATCACTCCGTCGCGAGTTGCCCGATGTTTCGCGTTCCGCCGCCCGTTCGGGCGTGGGACGCCGTGAACGGCTGGCGGGACCTCAAGCCTGTGGCGGGCGCGCTGGTCACGGTCGGGCCACGGCCGAACGGCCGTCCGGTAGGCACCCCTTGACAAAGTAGCTACGCGTAGCTACTTTGACGAGGTGCGAGCGGTCGGCGTGAAGGTGCTGAAGAACAAGCTGAGCGAGTACCTGCGCCTGGCGGCGAGCGGCGAGACGGTGCTGGTGACGGACCGCGACCGGGTCGTGGCGGAGCTGGGCCCGCCGAGCGCCGGCAGGGCGTCTGTGCTCTCGGACGCCTTGCTCGCCGAGGCCGTGCGCGAGGGCTGGATCCACGCGCCGCTCGTGGTCTCTGAGGGACCGCCTCCTCGGCAGCCGGTCGCGAACTGGGACGAGCTGGCGCGCGAGCTGGATGCCGATCGCGAAGAGCGGTGATCTACCTCGATACGTCGGTCGCGCTCGCGCATCTGCTCGCCGAGGATCGCCGGCCACCCGAAGCGCTCTGGAAGCAGTCGCTCGTCTCGAGTCGGCTCCTGGAGTACGAGTTGTGGACCCGCCTCAATGCCCGTGGCCTCGGAGCCTCCCACGGCGAGTCGGCCCATCGCCTGCTGGAGCGGCTTGCGCTCCTGGAGCTGCTGCCGAACGTCCTCGCTCGAGCCACGGAGCCGTTCCCGGAGCCAGTTCGCACGCT